>JAJQBO010000021.1 GCA_021203245.1 Planctomycetaceae bacterium | reverse complement strand
GGCGCGGTCGCATTATGGTATGGCTCGATACGGTAAAGAGGCCTGCAGCATGTGTTAATCCCGCCTGCCCCGGCACAACCGCCCGTCTCTTTCACGGCGTGACGTCAAGACGCCGGGGTGACGTGTGGGGGTGCCGATATGGACATTCGTAGCTTGAGTGGGTACAATTATTTGGGAGGTATGCAAAACTCATAGGTGCAAATTAAACCCACTTCATATGCAAGTATTATCCCAACTCGAAGCCGTTTTTATTGCCTAAATCATTACTTGATATGACAGAAAAAAGCCAAACGTAAGAAAAGGGACGCCCACACCAGCGGGCGTCCCTTTCACGCGATGGCATCCCTCAAACGAGAGTACCCTTACCCAAACAACATATCCTGCATCGAATACATGCGCGGATTTTTCCCGACAATCCATTTCGCCGCCCGGAGCGCGCCCGACACGAACACGTCCCGCGATTCGGTCCGGTGGGTGATGGAGATGCATTCGAAATCGTTGCAGAAATGGACGGTGTGCTCGCCCGCCAGCGCGCCCATCCGCAGCGCATGCATGCCGATTTCGCGGGTCGTGCGTTTGCCCGGCTTGCCGACGCGGCCGTTGACCAGGTCGTCCGGAATCGTCCGGCCGAGCGGAGCCGCCACCGCCTTGGCGATGCCGAGGGCGGTGCCGGAGGGCGCGTCGACCTTCTGGTTGTGGTGGGCTTCGACGATTTCGATGTTGTAGTCGTCGCCAAGCACTGTCGCCGCCTCGGCGGCCAGCTTGAACATCAGGTTGACGCCGAGGGAGAAATTCGGGGCCTTCATGACCGGGACGGCTTCGGCGGCGATGGCGAGGGCGTGTTCCTGGTCGGCGTCGAGGCCGGTGGTGCCGATGACCAGTGCGGTATTGAACCGCGCCGCCAGTTCGGCGTTGCGGACGGCGTTTTCGGGCGAGGAAAAATCGATCAAGACGTCGGCCCCGTCGACAAGCGCGTCTGTCCATACGATGCCGCCCGCGCGCGGGGCCAGGTTCGCCCCCGAGTTGACCGGTTTACCCAGAAGCGGAAAACCGCTCCACTCGATCGCCTGGACCAGTTCAAAGCTTTCGTCAGCGTCGGAAAGGGCCAGCAACCGCTGCCCCATGCGCCCTCCCGCGCCGGATATGGCTATCTTTATCATGGCTCCTCCTCCATCCAGATGGTGAAGCCCTTTTCTACCATGTTTCCATGAAAAAACCAGACCCAAAAACGGGTCTGGTCGCTTCGCGGGATTGTTCTCCCTCTTCCTTCGAGGGAGAGGACCGGGGTGAGGGTGAAGGCGCTAATTGCAACACCCGCCCGCATTGGAAAACATTCCGCGCGGCGTATAGTGCGTATGCAGCAGGTGGTGCGCCGTCTCGCCGTTGGCCTCGCCCAGGAAATCCCGGTACAGCGCGGCGATGTCCGGGTTTTCATGGCTCTTCCGCAGGGTTTTGCGTTCGTCCTCAGAGTAGAGCGCCTGCATCCGCCGCTCGCGGTAGCCGGCTTCGCGGTTTCGGGGCTGGCCGCCGCCGTTGATGCATCCGCCCGGGCAGCCCATCACCTCGATGAAATGGTAGGGGCTGGTGCCGACAGCCACCTCGTCCATCAGGATGTCCGCCCCCGCCAGACCGCTTGTCACGGCGATGTTCACCGTCACCCCATCGAGATGTTTGAACGCAGGCAGGGTGTCGGTAATGGTCAGGGACGCCGTTTTCACCTGTTCCAGGCCGACGATGGGCGTCACGTGCAAGCCTTCGAACGGCAGCTCCCTCCCGGCGACCAATTCGTAGACGGTCCGCAAGGCCGCTTCCATCACGCCGCCGGTGACGCCGAAGATATCGGCCGCGCCGGTGGACAGCCCCAGGGGCTTGTCGAATTCGCCTTCCGGGAGCCCGGTGAAGTCGATG
This sequence comes from Planctomycetaceae bacterium, assembly GCA_021203245.1. GTDB lineage: Bacteria > Planctomycetota > SZUA-567 > SZUA-567 > SZUA-567 > JAJBSZ01. The sequence goes on along the minus strand of JAJQBO010000021.1, from coordinate 5,490 downwards.
CCGGACTGGCGGATCATCCGGGCCAGTTCGCGCGTGGTCAGGACCGCGTCGACGTCGCGGCGGCCGTCCACCTCCATTTCCGGACGCTGGACTTCGTATTTTTTCGCCGTGCAGGGCATGACAGACACCATGAAGATGTTTTCCGCCGGCACGCCGATTCGTTCGACGTAGAAGCTTTTCACCAGCGCGCCCAGCATGGTGTGGGGCGATTTGCAGGTCGACAGGTGATCGAGTTCGCCCGGATAGGCGTGTTCGATATGTTTTATCCAGCCGGGCGAGCAACTGGTTATCATCGGGAGGGCCGCCCCGCCCGGCTTGACGCCAAGGGCTTTTTCCAGCCGTCCCAGCAGCTCCGTCCCCTCCTCGATGATGGTGAGGTCGGCAGCGAAGTTGGTATCGAATACGTCGTCGAAGCCGATTTCCCTGAGGGCCGACGCCATCCTGCCCGTTACCGGCGAGCCGGTCGGCAACCCGAATTCCTCCCCAAGGGCGGCCCGCACCGCCGGCGCGACCTGTACCACCACCCGCGTGTTCGGGTCCTGCACCGCCCGCCACACCGGAGCCAGCGCATCCGTTTCACTGAGCGCCCCGGTCGGGCAGGCGCTGACGCACTGGCCGCACATGGCGCAGGCGGTGCCCCCCAGCGGCAGGTCGAGGCTCGGTCCGACCACGGTGTCGAAGCCCCGATTCTGGAGCGCGATAGCGCCCACCTTCTGCACCTCGCCGCACACCGCGACGCAGCGGCGGCAGAGGATGCACTTGCCGGTATCGCGCGTCACCGACGGGCTGACATCCACCATCCTGGTCGACATCTCGCCGTGCAGGCGCGATTCGCCCGCGCCCAGTTCCTCCCCCAGCGCCTGCAGTTCGCATTTGCCGCTGCGGCTGCAGGACAGACAATCCTTGGGGTGGTCGGAAAGGAGCAGTTCGTACAGCACCTTGCGGGCGGCGCGGACCTTGGGCGAGTTGGTGCGGACAGCCATGCCGTCGCGGGCCTTAACGATGCAGGACGCCTGGAGGTTGCGCATCCCGTCCACCTCGACCACGCAAATGCGGCACGAGCCGCACTGGTGCACGCCTTCCAGGCGGCACAGGTTGGGGATGTGGATATTGTTGGCGTTGGCCGCTTCCATGATGGTGCAGCCGTCGGGGGCTGTCAGGGCTTTGCCGTTGATGGTGATGTTCATGCGTCGAATCTCCTCTCGCAGTGCAGGCAGCGGAGCGTCTCCGCCAATGCGTCCAGCTTGTGGAAGCCCAGTTCAACCTCGCGGAAGTTGTCCAGCCTGTCCTTGACCGGCACGGTGCGCATGGGGAAGCGCGGGTGCGGTTCGGTGACCTCCGGGTCCTGGGCCAGGGCCACGTCGAACCAGGTTCCCTTGTTGAGGCTGCCGTCGCCGCCGAGGTATTTGTCGATGTTCGCCGCGGCCCGCTTGCCGTCGGCGATGGCGTGGATGACCACGTTTGCGCCCCACGGCGACACATCGCCGCCGGCAAACACTCCGGGCTGGGACGTGGCGGCGGTAAAGCGGTCGATAGCCAGCGTCCCCGACTTATTTACCTGCATGTTGGCGCTTTCGTAGAAGGCGGTGTCGACGTCCTGGTTGATGGCGGCGACGACGGCGTCGCATTCGAGCGTAAATTCGCTCCCCTTCATCGGCACGCTGCGGCGGCGTCCGTCCTTGCCGAAATCGGCCATGTCGCGGCGAATAAAGCGGACGCCCCTGACCTTCCCGTTCTCGCCCAGCACCTCTTCCGGCGACGCGAGGGCGATTATCTTGACCCCTTCCCCGCGGGCGTCCTCGATTTCCTCCCGGCTGGCCGACATCTGCCTCAGGGTACGGCGATACACCACCGTCACTTCTTTCGTGCCGAGCCGGAGGGCGCTCCGCGCCACGTCCATCGCCGTGCTGCCGCCGCCAACGACGACAAGCCGTTCCGGGACGGTCTGGTCGACGCCGAGGCCGATGCGGCGCAGGAACGACAGCCCGCTCTCGACCCCGGCGAGGTTTTCGCCCGGGATGTTCATGGTGCGCGACTTCTGGGTGCCGACGGCGACATAGACGGCATCGTGTTCGCTCCTGACCTGGTCGAACGGCATGTCGTCGCCGACGCCCCGGTTCAGGTGGATTTTCACCCCCGCCGCCTCGATGACGCGGATTTCCTTGGCCAGGACCGCCTTGGGCAGGCGGAATTCGGGAATGCCCCAATACATCACGCCGCCCGCCACCGATTCCCTTTCGTAGACATCGACATCATGGCCGTTGTTGGCGAGGTAGTAGGCGCAGGCCAAACCCGACGGCCCCGAACCGATGACGGCGACCCGTTTGCCTGTGGACGGGCGGCTCTCCACCGCCGGCACATCGTAGTCGTCCCGCAGCGCATAGTCGCCGATAAAGCGTTTGACGCCGCAGATGGACAGCGCCTCGTCCACCTGGGAGCGGCGGCAATGATCCTCGCACGGGTGGGTGCAGACGCGGCCGCACACGGCCGGGAAGGGGTTCTCCTGGCGGATCAGTTGGTAGGCCTCCGACAGCTTGCCCTTCGCCGCCAGCGACATGTAGCCGGGGATAAAGACATTGGCCGGGCAGGCATTGCGGCACGGCGAGGTCTGCAGTTCGGCGCAGACGCCGGCAGTGCAATGGTGGTCGTGGATATGGCTCTCGTATTCGTCGCGGAAGTATCGAAGGGTGGACAGGACCGGGTTTGGCGCGGTCTGCCCAAGGCCGCACATGGCGGTTTGTTTGAGCGTCTCGGCCAATTCCTCGAGCAGTTCGATATCGCCCGCCTGCCCCCTGCCCTCGGTGATGCCTTCGAGGATCTCCAGCATGCGCTTGGTGCCGACGCGGCACGGCAGGCACTTGCCGCAGCTTTCATCGCGGATGAAATCCATGAAGTAGCGGGCGGTATCCACCATGCAGGTGTCTTCGTTCATCACCACCAGCCCGCCCGACCCCATGATCGCCCCGAGGGCGGCCAGGTTTTCGTAGTCCACCGGCGTATTCAGGTGGGCGTGGGTGAGACAGCCGCCCGAGGGGCCGCCGGACTGGATGGCCTTGAACTTCTTGCCGCCACGCAGGCCGCCGCCGATGGTGTAAATGATTTCGCCCAGCGGAATGCCCATCGGCACCTCGATGATGCCGGTGTTGACGATATGGCCGGCCAGGGCGAAGACCTTGGTCCCGGCGCTCTTATCGGTGCCGAAGCCCCTGTACCACTCCGCCCCGTTCAGGACGATGGGCGCGATGTTTGCGAGGGTCTCCACGTTATTAATGATGGTCGGCTTGCCATAGAGGCCGCACTCGAAGGGGAAGGGAGGCTTCTGGCTCGGTTCGCCGCGCCGCCCTTCAATAGACGCCAGGAGCGATGTTTCCTCGCCGCAAACAAACGCGCCCGCCCCGATGCGAATCTCCAGGTCGAAGTTGAAGCCGGACCCGAGGATATTCTCCCCAAGCAACCCCGCCCCCGCGCCTGGACGATGGCGGCCTGGAGGCGTTCAATGGCCATGGGGTACTCGGCCCGCACATAGGCGTAGCCTTTGGTCGAACCGATGGCGTACCCGCCCAGCAGCATCCCTTCGATAACCGAATGCAGATCGCCCTCGATAATGGAACGGTCCATGAACGCGCCCGGGTCGCCTTCGTCCGCATTGCAGACGATGTATTTCCGGTCCGCCTGTTGATCATGAGCGGCCTGCCATTTGACGCCGGCGGGGAATCCGGCCCCGCCACGGCCCCGGAGGCCGGACGATTTGACGACGTCGACGACCGCCTGCGGCGGTGCGGTCAACGCCCGGGCGAACGCCTGGTAGCCGTCGCGGGCGATGTATGCGTCGAGGGACGCATAATCCATCGCGCCGCAGTTGCGGAGGGCGATCTTCACCTGGGCGGAAAAGAAGTCGATGTCCGAAAGCTTCGGCACATAATCTTCGCGGCGCGGGTCGTAATAGGTGTATTCCTCCACTACCTCGCCGCCGACGAGGTGACGCTGCACGACATCGGTAACTTTTTCCGGAGTCATGGCGGTGTAGAAAATATCGCCCGGCCGCACCAGCAGGACCGGCCCGACGGCGCACAGTCCCATGCACCCGGTTGTGACGATTCGGGCCTCAGTTGCCAGACCCGCGGCTTCGAGTCCGGCCACGAGGGCGTCCCGAACCGCCACGCAGCCGGAGGACACGCAGCCAGCGCCACCGCAGACCAGGATTTCGCGGGAAACGCAGCCGCTTTCCTGTCGTAGGCGGCGGCAATGGCCGCCAATTGTTCGGGGCTGGTTATTTTAGACATGGGCAGGAGCCTCCTCGTGCCGATAGCGTTGGAGAATATGATCCAGCTTGTCGGGAAGGACCTGCTTGTAGACGACGTCATCGATGGCAAGGGCCGGCGCCAGGCCGCACGCGCCGATGCACCGCGCCACCTCCAGAGTAAACAGTTGGTCCTGGGTGGTCTCGCCCACCCTGACGCCAAGGGTTTTTCCAAGCTTTTCAACGATCTTCTTGCCGCCACGGACATAGCAGGCGGTGCCGAGACAGACGCGGATGGTGTGTTTTCCGCGCGGCTGCGGGGTGAAGAATGAATAGAAGCTGACCACGCCCGAGACCTGGGCAAGCGGCAGCCCCATTTCCCGCGCCACCACCTCCTGCACCGCCAGCGGCAGGTGACCATATACTTCCTGTGCCATGTGCAAGACCTGGATAAGCGAACCGTCGGCCTTGTTGTCCCGCGCGAACTGCGCGATTCGCTCCAACTGGGCCGTTTCGTCCGTGTTGCCGCAGCAACCGCATCCGCAATGCGCCTCTTCCATTCTGGTACCCCTTATGACAAAAAGCCTGCCGAACGCCCCCGGAGCGGCTCCAAAGGGCGCAATAAACCCGTCAACCGTCCGGAAGCGGCGCTCCGGGCGGGATGCGGGATACTTTTCGGTTGTTTGGACGAGCGCCCTGGAAGAAATGCCGCCTGCCTGGGAGAAGCGCATACTGCCGCTGCGGTGGAGCCTGGGATAAAGCGGAATCAGGGTGCGGATTGACGCCGTCTTCTCCTTCAGTATATCCCAAAATATTTTTTATCTATTATAAAAATTTGTAATATTTTCTTTTTCAGGTCTTTTGATTCATGAAGTTTTTCCATAATACAGGCAAAATAGAATTAGAAGAATTAAATCCGCAATCCAAACAATTACAGGATAATAGATTATTTTCGGGAATTTTTTCAGGATTGGCATATAGGGAAAATTTGCATAAATAGAAAAATTTTCCGAGATTTTTGCTGTCGGCACGCATGGTCTGCAAAACTTTCCACCGTTCAAGGAGCGTCGGGCAGGCTTGTTGAAGAATTGTTTCAGAGGAACACCGCCTCAGCAGCGGCAGCAGGAGGGATGCAGGAAACAAAAAAAGCCCTGGTCCATATCAGGACCAGGGCAGTCGAGTGCATGGCACCCCGGAAGGGAATCGAACCCCTATCTGCAGCTCCGGAGGCATTGGTATTCCCTATATAT
>JAJQBO010000029.1 GCA_021203245.1 Planctomycetaceae bacterium | reverse complement strand
CACGACCCTCGCCCGGTTCATCGCAAGCACGCCGGGGTGACGTTTGTGGGGAGAAATCGACGCTGAGGGCAGAATGTACCAATGCAGAGGTGACGCCAAAGAGCCAAACTTGAGAGCCCGTTTCCCCGCCATACCGGGGAAACGGGCGCGTTTTATACCACAGAGGGGTGGAGGGTTTACCAGCGGCGGCCCTTCATCTTCGATGCGGGGATGAGCTGCTTTTCTTCGACCTGGAGCTTGATCTTCCGGGTCTTGGTGACCGGCACCTCGTACTTTTCCTTGTACGGGTCGAGATAGACCTTCTGCCGTTCCTTTTCCTTGTTCATGACCGGCGTCACGCCACGGGACGGGGTGACGGACCGCGCCAGCCTGGCTGAGGTCGGCTTCACCGTCTTGACCTTGACCTCGTGGACGGTGCGGGTGCGCTTTTCCATGGCGGTGTAGACTTCGTCGGCGATGATGGTCTTTGTCACCGGGACTTCATAATAGACGTCCTCGAGCGGGCCGTCCGGCAACACCAGCGGCGCGACGTAGCTGGTGGCGACGACGGTCGATTCGGTCGGCACCGGGCACGCGTCCAACGCTTCGGAGATGACCGATTCGCTCACCGCTTCAGCGACCTCGACCGACTCGGTCGCGACCATTTCCTCCACCACCACGTCGGCCAAACCTTCCACCAGTTTGGCGGCGACCGCTTCGTTCGACGCGCCCGTTTCGGCGGCGCGGCTGACGCTGGCGAAGAGGATAAGGGCGAAGGCCAACACGACCAACAGGCACTTATTCATGGTTTATTACTCCTTGAGTATCTTTCATCACATCATTGTGGACGGCGGGCCGTCCAGGTCGAACGCAGGCGTTCCTTAGAAGTTCAGGCCGGCCTGCAGCGAGTAGTTGTGCAGAATCGAACCCTTGGTATAGGTCAGGTCGTAGTTCCCCGCCAGGTAGAAGCGGCCGCGACGCGAGAGTTCGATGGTGCCGCCGATTTCCGCTTCGTACTTGCCGTGCTTGGTGCCGTAGGAATTGAAGGTGCGGTCGGGGAAGGGATTGCCTGCCCATTCCGCCACGACGATGCCTTCACGGTCGCCGAAGTACGGCGAGAAGCTGGCGCGGATTTCCGGCGTCAACACCCAGCCGCCGAGAGCGAAGGGACGGCTGAGGCGGACGGTGACCGGCGTCTTGAAGATGGTGCGGTCCATGGAGCCCTTGTGAATCTTGAGAAGGGGCGCCATTCCATCCCGGCCGAATTCGGTAAAATCGTCGTTTGTGTAGTGCATGACCTGCGCGCCGGCGGTGGCGATAAAGACGTACTGACCGAGGAGAACGCTCTGGAAGCCGAGGCGGACGCCGCCCGCGTAGGTATGGTCGTTGAAGTCGCCCTTGGCCCAGCCGGAATAGTAGCCGTTGCCGAAGTTGACGGTCCGGTCCATCGTTTGCTCGCCGTAGGCGTAGTCGAAATAGCCTTCGACAAAATAGTGATCCCAGAAGTGCAGCCCGACGAGCGCCTCGGCCATGTAGGACTTGGTCTTGCCGGCGCTGGGAAGGTTGTCCCAGGTGGCCTTGGTGTCGGCATAGCCGATGGTGAGGCCGCCGTAGAAGTTGCGGTATTCCTTGATGACGCCGACCGCGCCGCCCCAGGATTCGAGATCATAGCCGTATTCTGAGCCGGAGTTGCGGACATAGCCGCTCTGGCCGAAGCCGGAGGCCCAGAAGCGGATGGGATTTTCGACAAACGCCAGCGGCTCCTGCTCAATGATGGGAACGTGCCATTCCATCCCATCCTTCATGATGATGCCGTCGTCTTCCGGCTGCTTGTGCAGGTTTGCTTCAACCTGGTAGAGGGCGGAGACGGCGTTGCGTTCGCGGTTGCGGATGAACTGGCTCATGACGTTGAAGTTGGAGCTGGACACGTTGGCGTACGACTCGGCATGCATCGACCGCAACCCGCGCCGCATGTCTGCGCCGGACTGGATGTCGAGTTGGACGCCCATGAGGAGGTCTTCCCAGTCGAGCATCCATTCGTCGCGCCAGTTGGTGGCGGCGGTCGGGCGGGTCGTGGGATCCCTGTACCATTCCGCCATGTTGCCGGAATAGCCGCCGTTTTTATATTCCAACTGATCAGGGTGAACGAGACCGTCGGGACCACGGATATGCATGGTCGGGTCTTCCGGCAATCCGGCTATATCGCCCGCATAGTCGCCGGGAAGATTGAGGATATCGGAGTTCGTCAGGAACGGATAGCGGATTTCGTCCAGGTACTTGCCGGGAAGAATGTTATTCCGCTCGGTCTCGGCTATGACAAAGCCGCCGTTTTGCGGGTGGTCGGCAAGGAGCCTGAAGCGAAGAACGATATCTTTCCTATCCTCTGTATAAAGGAACATCCATTCGCCCAACATGTCCGATTTGAGGATCATGCGGTTGAACAGGTGGTTGGCGTCCGGCATCAGCGCCTTGCTGGAATCGCCGTCGATGTGCAGCGCGTCAATCGGGTTGTCGGCGCTGGCCACGCGGTAGTAATAGGGCTGGATATTGTCGTCCGGCAGGCCCTTATAGCGTTGGAAATCCAGTTTGGACTTCAGTTCGTAATCAAAGCCGAACACAGGATCGTACTGGACTTTCATTCGCTGGGCAATTTTACTCTCGAGCGATGTTGACAGCGGTGTATCCACCGATCTGGCTCCCCAGACCGCGGAAAAATCAAAGTCCTTGCTTATAATCGAGTCGGAGTAATACAGCTTGTTTTTGTCGCCATCGATAGTGATTTGATTCGCTTCGACATCATAAAAGGCGTCGTGCTGGTGGAACATTCGGGTCGACAAGTATGACGTGGGATTGAAGACTATCTCATTCGAACTTTCGAACACGACGCCCATCAGCTTGCGGACCACGTCCGTATCTTTTTCGCCAGCGCCAAGCTCGAACAGGCTGGCGTTGTACGGCTGCAGCGTGCCGCCGCGCTGAAGCACCCAGCCGGTGCTCATATCCACGACGCCGCTTTCCAGGACGACCTGGCCGTCGACATTCGCCCGCAACGGATTGTGGTTGTCAGCCGTCGTATAGTGGCCAAAACCGTGCAGGAACCCTTCCGTACTCACCGTCACCACGGCTGATCCGGTTCCCGACGAACCATGAATGGAGGTGCGGTCGAGCGTGACGTGGCCGCCGCCCTGAATGGTCAGATCGTCAATAATGTTGCGGTTCTCGCTAGTGAGTATTTGGGATTCTGTTTTACCCCAGTTGTTATAGTTTTCATGAATGATGAAATTGCCGCCGCCTTCGACAAGAACATGGCTGGCGCTGATCTGCGCTTCAAACTGGCTGCCGCTGACGGTGATGGCGTGGTTGCCATAATTGTAGTTGCCATTGATGCCGGTCGCGGTGCCGACCGAATGGGCGGCGAATCCGTAACGGTTGGCATTCGACATATCATTGTCGTTGTAATCCATGACGCCAAGGGTCACCGTCGCGCCGCCCTTAATGGTGACAAGACCGCCGGTCGGCGTCGCGCCTGACGTTTCCCCCACATTCAGGATTGTGTACGCCAGATAGTCGCCCGTATTGTAGGTAATGGTGGTTCCGCTGTTGCCCAATGTTTCTTTGTTTGAGATGTTGCTGTCGCGGACATTGAACACCTGCGACGAATTAGTGGTCGGCGCGGTGATATTTATCGTGCCGCCGGAATAATACAGGTGGCCGGTGCCGCTGTTGGTATTGATATACCGGGTGGTGCCGCCGGTGATGTGGTAGGAGGTGGTGCCGCCGACTCCTGCGCCGCGAATCGACTCGCCGCCCGCCGCACCGCGATCGAGGTTCCCCGACTTGATGTTGGCCGTATTGACGGCGTTGATGGTATCGGGATGGGTAAGGTCAAGCAAATTGGAGAAAGTGTAATTGGCGAATTCGGCCCCGATGTTTGCCTGGGTCCAGACGCCGCCATTTGTACTGTTCAGATCGAAGGTAATCGTATTTGACTCTTTACCCCGGATATCAAGGACACCGGCGGAAGTGATGTGTGCACCACCGAGCAGATTGAGGACGTTGTGATTGGTGGCAAGGATGATCGTGCCGGAAATGGCGTTGGTGTTGCTCTGATACATTTCCTTGATGGTCATCTCTGTCGTACCGGTGCCGCTCGTATGAATAGCGTCGGTGGTGTTATTGAGATTGGCGTCACGGCTGATGGTAAAGATATTCTTGGCCGTACCGTTAGCTACGCTGGTCAGCTGACTCGTCGACGAAAAGTTGCCGCCGCTTAAGCGCCATTCGGTATCGGCATCGGCGTGGCTTGCGGTGATATCACCGGTAATGTTCGCTGTGCTTGTCCAGACCTCAATGAGACCGTCATGGGCATGGATGGTGCCGTCCATCTGGGCGTTATCGTAAATCTTGACATGCGTATCCCGTTCGCCCGCGCCGCTCGCCATGTCGACGACGCTGGTGGAGGTTATCGTTCCACCCTTTTGATCGTAGAGGTTGTTCGATCCGGCGGTGCTGATATCGGTCGAGGTATTGCCGCCTGAGATAAGCACCTGATTATCACCGCGACCGTTGTTCTGCATTCCTGCCGTAATGTTGCCGCTGTTGATCCCGTTGCTGATATTGATAATATTCAGGCCACCATCCGCATCGATATCGCTCGAGTTGGTACCGCCCGCGATGGTAATTTTGTTTTTACCTTCACCAGAGGCATTGGCGCCAAGGTCAATCTTGGTTCCGGTGGTGCCGCCGATGATGGTCAATTCATTTTCGTTTCCCTGGGCGTCAATACTGCCGCCATTGTTGGTACCGCCGGAGATGTTGATTTTGTTCTTGCTGCCTTCGGCGACGATAACGTCGTTGTTGCTATTGCCGCCAGTAATGTTAATGGTGTGCTCTTCGTTACGAAGGCGGATGTTGCTCGAGTTGGTGCCGTTGGAAATGGTGACGGTGTTCTTGTCACCTTCGGCGACGATGTTGCCGCTATTGGTGCCGCCGGTTATTTCGATGAGATTGTTGCCGAGCGTACCGGTCCTGCCCACCGCTATGGTACCGTTGGTCGTTGCACTTCCGTAAATTTTAACCGTGTTGCTGCCGCCGGTGGCGGTGATGTCGCTACCGACCGCCATAGTCCCGGTACCGGATATGTCAATCGTGTTGTTGCCGCCCTAGGCAAGGATCTTGCCAGTACCGCCTATGGAGCCGGCGGAAAGGTCAATATCGTTGCCGCCGCCACCCAGGGAAATGGTGCCGGCGTCGTAGGAACCGCCGTGGATGTTTACCGTGTTATTACTGCCGGTGAGATTCTTGTTCCCGGTATTAATACCGCCATCAATGTCCAGCGTGTTACTGTTCCCTGTAGCGGTTATGACATTCGAGTTAGTACCGCCGTGTATAAAGACCTTGTTATTCCCGGAACCGAGGTTGATGTTTCCGGAATTCGTGCCGTTATTCATCGTGACGGTATTTGTACCACCGGTGGCGGTGATGTTTCCCGAGTTGGTGCCATTGGCAAACGTAATGTCATTGTTACTTCCGGAGGTGTTAATATTGGTGGCGTTATTCGTGCCGGAAATGAGGTTGATGTGGTTTGCGTCACCATAGGCGTTGATGGTGCCGCTGTTATTGCCGCCCCGGAGGTTGATGATTTGGTTGCCGTTGCCGGACATGCCGTTGGTACCCAGCGTCACGGTGCCGGCCATCGTGCCGTTGTCAAGGTTGACTGTGTTGTCTATGCCATTAGCGGAAAGTTGTGCCCCGTTTGCAACATTACCCGTATTGCTGACGGTAATATCACTATTGCCGCCTTTGGCGTTAATTCTCCCGGTGTTAGATACTGTGCCACTCGAAATGGCGACGTGGTTGGTGCCACCGCTCGCATTGAGTGTCCCGCTCAGCGTGCCGCCTGCAACATTGAGGTTACTGTTGCCGCCGTTGGCATTGACCGTTCCACTGATGACGCCATTTCCCGAAACGCCGACGGTATGGCCGCCGCCGGTGGCAGTTACAGTGCCGGACAGGCTACCGGTCCCGCTGACCGCGACAGTGCTGGCTGTACCGGCTGAGATATTCGTAACCGAGGAGCCTCCGGCTGAAATGTTCAGCCTGGCACCAGCGCCCATGTTGAGGCCCGCGCCACTGAGCGTTCCACCAGTGATGTTGACGGTATTATTAGTGCCGGAGATGGTGTGAGTGCCGCTGGTTCCGCCAGTGGTGTTGGTTCCGTTAACAACATTAAGGGTGTTGGAACCACCGGTGTTCCAACTGTATACTATGTCACTATAAATTGGATTACCGGTAATAGGATGGGTCCCGGTCTGCTCGCGCCGTGTGATAGTAGAAGCGTTGTTATTAAGAACGGTGCCTCCGGTAGTTGTCATTGGCCCATTCAAGGTAGCATTACTAATCTGCCCCGCCTGTACCACCCCAACCATCACGACACAGCACGCGACCGCTGCCAAAAACTTCTTGTACATCCTTCCCCTCCCCGTTGGCGATCCGGCGCTCGTGTTGCGGTGAGCGCGGAGGCGGGAGGGGGATCAGAAATCCCAACTCACGCCGTATCGCCGACCCTGGCTGACCAAACGAAGCGTGTGCGGGAGTGTGCAGGAAGGGTGCCTACTGAGAAGCAGCATTGCCGATGGTCGCCGCTGTCGCCACGCGGCCGAGCACCGATAAAACTGTTTCCAAGCAAATAATGGGACCATCCCGCAACCCTCTCGCGTCTCAGAAAATTCGTCACCATGCGCTTTCCCGGGAAGGGTGGGAATGGCGCCTGGTCACGGACTCTCTAGGACTGCTCCGATATGGCCTATAATGTGCCAGTCGGGGATTGCGGGGTGGATGTTAGCATATTAAGTTTTTCCATTCAAGTGGATAATCGTCCTATAATGTAAAATTCCACTCTATCCTCTGTTTATAATCGGACATTGAACGTCAATTTAACCCCATATCTCCTTAATTAAAGCAGTGTTATAGTTGCCACGGAAATTTTTTGGATATTTTCGGAAATAATTGAAGAATGTCCGGAATTTTACCGGATGTTTGTGCTTGAGATGGATAAACCGTGGGTGAGGCTTGGCGTGTACCACCGCTTGAGGGAATGTTTAGGGTTCGGGAACAAACATGCTCAATCCGATGTCCGATACCGAAATTCGTCGTCCTATAATCCAAAAGGGTGATGACACAATCCAGGATGGCCGATAGGTCTCGCCCGGGAAACCACATGGCGGGAGTATCATGCCGTATCGGCAGTCCACCCATCGAACGCACGCCGCCTACCGGCAGGCGTCAATAATGGAATACCCGGGGACCCCACCCCGGCGGCCTGTTTTCCGCCATGGCGAATGGATGGGCAAGCGGAAGTCACTCCGTCGTTGCCACATTTTTTTTATATATAAGAGTCTATCCCGTTATCAAACGATTGAAGATAGTAAGTGCACAGTTCAATTG
>JAJQBO010000010.1 GCA_021203245.1 Planctomycetaceae bacterium | reverse complement strand
CCCGGCACAACCACACGCGTGTCCGCTGGTCGACGCTTCACCGCCGGGGTGACGTGTGGGGGGTGCCGATGTGGACGTTTTGAGGACAATCCATTGCCTGTGCGTTTCGAAAAACTAAAACGACCTCATCCACCCCCATCGTCACCCCGGCGTGCGGACCTTCTCAGCGCGAAAAACGGTTCGGCCGGGGTCCACGGGGACAGACGGTGACGGCACCAAACTCAATCGAACCTGCCGAAAATCACAACACAATGAAATCAAAAATCCGATCCAGATTCCGCTGTTCCGGCGCGAGAAACCGGTTGGCCAACGGCGGCGGCGACAGCCGCGGGTAGCTGTACCGCGGGTCCTCGGGCGGCCAGTCGGCGGGCCAGTCGGGTTTGAGTGCAGGCACGCGGAACACGCGCACCTCGTGGTCGCGGGCGGGAATGCCCCGGAGCGCCCGGCCGCCGTCGTCCAGGTCGACGCTCTCGGCCGAGACCCACGACGAGGCGACGAACGACTCGTAGCGGCGCACGCCCGGCTGTTTGTTGCGGGCGATGCGCATCATGTCTTCGACAAGCTCGCGCATGTTGTCCTGGTCGCGGGCGTGGACCATGTCGGCCTTTGACGCGACGAACCCGACCTTGTCGACATGGGTGGTGAAAAACCGCGACGGGATGATGTTCCCGGCCAGCGTCTCGATAAGGTGGTTGGTGTCGTTGAAACGGCCGACGCCGCCGGAGAGGATACCGGGCACGTCAATCAGCACCAGCAGCGTGTCGCAGCCGTTGATGGCGTCGAAGAGGGGCGAGACGATTGTCTCGCGGTAGCGGTGGTAATATTCGGTAAAGCGCGCGGCCAAACCCGGATTGGCTCCCCGGAAGTCACGGGGCAGGGGCGAGAACTCCGCGCCCGCCAGGCCGGAGGAACGGTGCCTGCCGCCTGTCTCGACATCATTGCGGGAAAACACGCCGTCGCCGCCGGTCCCCAGCATAACGGTGGACGGGGTGATCATCTGGTTCTTGTTGTGGACCATGCGGGCGAGGCAGCGCTTGTAGGTGTCAATCACCTCCACGTCCACGGGCGGGACCGGCTTGGCCAGGAGGTCGTGGTATTCGCGCATCAGATCGCGGAGCCGATCATAGGAATCCCACAGCGACAACAATTCGTCCGACCAGTCGTCGTACGACTGATGCCGGGCGATCAGCGCGTCCGACAAGCGTTCGCCGGGAAAATCGAGGATATCCCACTCGACCCGCTCGCTCAGCCACGAACCGGTGCGGACGGTGTTCCACAGCCTGCCGGCGAGGTTAAGGCGCGAATACTCGAACGAGCAGCGGTAGTTGTAGATGTCCCGCGTCTTTTCCGGCCAGCCGACGTTCTGTCCTTCCATCAGCCGCGCCCGCAGCTTCGTCCTCGGCAGCGGTTCGAAATCGCCCCGGACCGGCAGCTCCCGAAACGCGCCGATGCGCGCCCCGTGCGCGATGTGGAAGCGGTCGGGATCGAAATGTTCGAGATGTTGCAGGAGGGACAGGAGAAATACCGTCTTTCCGGATCCGGCAAGTCCGGTGAGGGCGATACGGCGCTCGTTTGCCAACCAACGCATAAAACCTCCAATGCACAATTCATAATTCACAATTCACAATGAAAACCACAAAAATAGCGAGCGGAAGCGAGCGAATCCTTACTGTTTTTTCCGCAATTGTGCATTGTGAATTGTGCATTGTGAATTATGGTTTTACTTTCGTCCCTTCACCTTAACATACACCACCACCACCCCGGCGGCCAGCGCCAGCACCCACATGGTTGCGCTTTGCATATACTCGTGCAGGAGGTCCTGGTTGCGGCCGACGAGCCAGCCGATGACGGTCAGGACCGTGACCCACAACCCCGCGCCGAGACAGGTGTAGAGGCAGAACTTGCCGAGCGGCATGCGGCACAGGCCGGCCGGAAGGCTTATCAATTGGCGTATGACCGGGATCAGCCTGCCGATAAAGGTGGTGATTTCGCCGTGCCGGGCAAAGTACCGTTCCGTCCGTTCGAGGTGCTCGGGCTTGAGGAAAAAATACCGGCCATAGCGTTCCAGAAACGGCCTGCCGAGCCAGCGGGCGAGAAAATAGTTGAACAACGCCCCCGCCAGGCTGCCGCCGATGCCGCACAGGATAACCGCCGCCCAGGTCATCTGGCCTTCGTGGACCAGGAACCCGGCGGGCGGCATCACCAGTTCGCTCGGGAAAGGAACGAGGGATGATTCCACCGCCATTAGGAAGACGATGCCGGGATAGCCAAGGGCCATCACCATCTCGGCCAGCCAGACGCAAAACACCGTGGTCCAGGTGGTGAGGAATGTCACCGCCGCCGCCGTCTGTTCCCGCAACCAGTCCATCAGTCCCAGCCCTTTCCGGGTGCGCGCACCGACCACTCGCCCAGTCGGCCGAGGAGTTCGTGCGGCAGGCCTTGCGCGGCGATTTCGCCGTTCGCCACCACCACCAGGCGGTCGGCGATGTCGAACACGGGTTCGAGTTCGTGGGTGGAGATCACCTGGTGCAAGCCTTCCTCGCGGTTCTCGCGGATGAGGCGGCGGAGTTCCCGCGCGGCCGGAAAGTCGAGCCCGGCGAACGGTTCGTCCAGGAGCAGGCACCGGGGTCCGGCCAGCATGGCGTGGAGCAGGCACAGCTTGCGCTTTTGCCCATACGAGAGCATGCCGACGGGCTGGTGCCACATGTCGTCCAAATCCAGACGCCGGTGCAGGACCGTCGCGGCGATGTCGAAGCGGTTGCCCAAGGCCGAGGCCGGTTTGCCGAGGAGGACGTCCTCCGCCACGGTCGCGCCGAGAATCTGCGGATCGGCGTCCTGCATGACCATGCGCGTGGCCTGGCGCAGATCGAGAGGGGAGAGGGCTGTTCCGTTTTCGTCCACGATGCGGCCAGACCCTGGTTCAAGCAGTCCCGCCAGGACGCGGAGCAGGGTGGTTTTGCCGCCGGCGTTGGGGCCGACGATAACGGTTATCCCTTCAGCCAGTTCCGCCGACGCGTTGTGCAGGGCGGGTTTGCCTCCCGGATAGGCATAGTGGACGGATTCGATTTTCAGCATATATGTGGGTATTGTCCTTCTTGGGTTTTCACGAAGGGGGTTATTGTAGCGACGCGCCGTTCTGCGCGCAATGATCTCCGGCGCGGCGGGCGGTCATGTCGGCCGTCTCGGGAGGAAGCGCTGGAAACGGACGCGGGAATCCACTATAACTGCCCGCTTCGCATTATCGCAAAGGAGTCGTGAAAAATGAATGACGCCCCACGCTGGCTGCTGGCTCTGGAGAGTTCGACCCCCCACGGCGGCGCAGCCCTGTTACAGAATGGAAAACCGGCCGTCGCGATGCTGCTGGAGGAAGGCCTCCGCCACGGGCGTGAGCTCCTCGCCGCCGCCGAAGAGATTATGAAATCGCAGAACCTGAAGGCGACGGACCTGTGCGGCGTCGCCGTTTCCACTGGTCCGGGGTCGTACACCGGCATCCGCGTCGGGGTCATGGCGGCAAAGGCCCTGGCCTATGGCGCGGGGATTCGCCTCGCCGCCGTGTCGTCCCTCGCCGCCCTGGCCGAATCGGTCCGCATCGCCGGAAAAGCCGCCACCGGCGACAGGGTCATGGTCCTGCAGGACGCCCGCCGCGATGAAGTCTATGCCGGGGTCTACCGCCTCGAGGACGCCGCCGTCGTGCCGGTTGCCGCCGACGCCGCCATCACCCCCGAGGAAGCCGCGAGCCGGCTCCGCGTTCTCCACCAGGAAACGGCACAGGGGGAGGGGAAGGTCGTCCTCGCCGGGTCCGGGTTCCATACCTATGCCACGATTCTCGGCAGCCCGGAGGCCGCCTCCGGCCGGGTAAACCCCGAGGCGGTCGGCGTACTTGGCTGGCGGCAGATTCTGCGGGAAGAATATGCCGATCCGCTGCAACTCCAGCCTGTGTATCTCCGTCGCGACGACGGGGCGGACTGGCGTCACGACCATCTTATTCAAACCGGCAAATAATCTTGCCCTGATTCCGGATTGGCCCTGCCCGCCGACGGAAACGCCGGCGGGCCGCCTTTTTATGACGGATTTTCCGAAAAAGACGCCAGTCCGGCGCAGAAACGGCCGATAAAAAAGGGTGTCCCGTATTGCCCTCCCAACGGCCTGGGAGGCGGGTGGCAATGGAGTTGCTGATTACGGTGATAGCAACGAAAAGAGCGACGACAGGGCGGATACCGCCCATGCCACGAAACGGAGAACAAGTATGGGACTCATGCAAAGCCTTTGGACCGGCCGTTCCGGCCTCGTCGCCCACCAGAAGGGGCTTGACGCGACATCCAACAATCTCGCCAACGTCAACACAAACGGTTACAAATCCACCACCTACATGTTCTCCGACCTGATGAAGAAAAGCATCAGCGGCGCGCTGCCCGCCGACGGCGACAAGGGGGCGACGAATCCGAAAACCCTTGGCCTCGGCGTGACCACCGGCGCCAACCTCCACAACTTCAGGCAGGGTCTTCCCGACATCACCAACAACCCCCTGAACTGCATGATCAACGGCAACGGGTTTTTCCTGATCGGCACCTCCGGCGGCACGGCACTGACCCGGAACGGCGACTTTACCCTCGACCCGGGCGAAGGCACCGGCCGGCGCGGCCTTGTCCTGGACGGTTTTCCGGTGCAGGGCTGGAACGCCAACGCGGACGGCGTCATCAACCCGAGCCCGACGACGGAAAACATCCTCCTGCCGCAGTTGGGCGACACCATGCCGGGCCAGAGCACCGAAAACGTCACGCTCACGGGCGTGTTGCCCACCGACACCTCGACCAACAATTTCGCCGGCCTCCCGACCAGCGAGATGGAACTGAAAGGCAACCTGACGGCAGACGGCCAGTCCCTCAATACCACCATCTACGCGCCCGTCACCCAGCGGGACGCCGACGGCAACGTCATCTCCAACGGCGACGTCCAGGAAATCCCGGTACGCATCGATTTCTCCGGTCCCACCCTTTCCGCCGACGGCACCACCAACCAGTGGACCTGGACCATGACCACGGTGGATTACCCGACCCCGGGCGACAGCGTGCAGATTTACCCGGCCGAAGGCGATCCGAACTTTTCCCAGGGAGCCTTGAACTTCCACGCCACCGCCGGACCCAACGGGAATTTTGGCGTCGGACAGCCGGTCGCCAACGAAATCAATGCCGGCGCGTCGAGCGTCAGCACCACCTCGCCGGATGGCACCGTCACCTCGTTCCGGCCGGATGCATTCGAACTCGACGTGACACGGCTGACCAACATGGCGGACGCGCCCGGCGGCAACGCCCTGGAGACCTGGTTCGTCAACGGCAACCCCACCGGCACCATGGTCCGCACCTACGACACTTTCGACGAGTTCACCTTGTGGACCGGCGGCAACGGCACCCCGGTGACGGCGGGGCGGGAGGTTGGCGTGCGCCGCAACGCGGTCATTCTCCAACGGGGCGAAGCGGACAACACCGGCACCACCTGGACCTGGAAGTCGAGCATTGGCGACGCCGAAGGCTCGCTCAGGTTCGACACCCGGGGCGACCTGATTTCGAGCGAGCAAACAGGCGGTCCCATCCAGTATGAGTTCCGGGAATTGACCTACGCCGCCACCGACCCCGACCTCCGCATGGCCAGCCAGGACGGCTTTCCGGACGGGCAACTCGAGACCTGGGTCATCGACGACAACGGCGTGATTAACGGCCGTTACAGTAACCGGCAGACCCGCCAACTGGCGCAGCTCGCCATCGGCACCGTGCCGAATGTCCACGGCATGAACGGGACGGCCGGGACCCTGTTCTACCCCAACTCGGCGTCGGGCCAGTTGACCATCGGGGTCGCGAACGACAGCGACGACGGTATGCCGTCCCTCGGCCTCGGGAGCATCCAGTCCGGCGCGCTGGAGTCGTCGAACGTCGAGATAGCGCGCGAGTTCACCAACCTCATTTCCATCAACCGCGGCTTCCAGTTCAATTCGCGCATCGTGACGACGGCCGACGAAATGCTACAAACCGCGCTGCAACTAAAGCGGTAATATAACAGGGGAAAGAGCGTTGTGAGCGGCGCGGCGGGCGGTCCTTCGGGGCCGCCCGCCAGTCATTTCGCTTTTGTCCTTGACTGCCGCTTCAGGCACAGATACCATGGGAAATACAGTAATGAGGGGATTTTCTCGCTCCACACCGGCGGATCTGTTTGGCAGAACGGTTCCGTGGTGGCATTGTCTCCCGGGAAAATACGGCGGCTGTTGCCACATGCCCCCTTACCGCTGGTGACGCCATACTATACAATAATACACTACAGTGAACAGCAGGATCTGCATCGAGGCAGTTGTTGCGAGTACAGGGTAATTTGAGAAAGGACCCCTCTATGGCACGCATGAAAGCACCGTTCGACGGCAATCAGGCCGCCGCCGAAGTGGCACACGCCGTAAACGAAGTATGCGCCATTTATCCCATCACCCCGTCGTCCAACCTTGGCGAAATTTGCGACTACAAATCCAGCCAGGGCGAGACGAACATCTGGGGCAACGTCCCCGTCGTGTCCGAGTTGCAGTCCGAAGGCGGTGCTTCCGGCGCTGTCCACGGCTCGCTCGCGACCGGCGCGATGACCTCCACCTTCACCGCGTCCCAGGGTCTTTTGCTGATGATCCCCAACATGTACAAGATCGCCGGCGAACTGACCCCGACGACCTTCTACGTGACCGCCCGTACCGTGGCCGCCCACGCCCTCTCCATCTTCGGCGACCACTCCGACGTCATGGCCTGCCGCCAGACCGGCTGGGCGATGATGGCCGGCGCGAACGTCCAGGAAGCCCACGACCTGGCCCTGATCTGCCAGGCCTCGACCCTGAAGTCGCGCATCCCCTTCCTGTCGTTCTACGACGGCTTCCGCACCTCGCACGAAATCCAGAAGATCGAGCTGCTGACGAAGGAAGACATGCGCTCGATGATCGACGATTCGCTCATCCGCGAAGCCCGTTCCCGCGCCCTCACCCCGGACAAGCCGTCCATCAAGGGCACCGCCCAGAACCCGGACGTCTTCTTCCAGAGCCGCGAAGCCTGCAATTCCTACTATGACAAATGCGCCGACATCGTCGAAGAACAGATGAACATCTTCGGCAAGATGACCGGCCGCCAGTACAAGCTGTTCGACTACTACGGCGCGCCCGACGCCGAGCGCGTGATCATCATCATGGGCTCCGCCGCCGACGCAACCCAGGAAATGGTCGACTACCTGAACGCCAAGGGCGAAAAGGTCGGCGTCGTCTCCGTCCACCTCTACCGTCCCTTCTCGGTCAAGCATTTCCTCGCCGCCCTGCCGGTCAAGACCGTCAAGGCCTTCGCCGTCATGGACCGCACCAAGGAACCCGGCTCCCTCGGCGAACCGATGTACGAGGACGTCCGCACCGCCTTCGGCGAAGCGATGCAGGAAAACAAGGACCTCTTCGGCGGCCGCTGGCCGACCGTCATCGGCGGCCGCTACGGCCTGTCGTGCAAGGAATGCACCCCCGCCATGGCGAAGGCCGTCTTCGATGAACTGAAGAAGGACAAGCCGAAAAACCACTTCACCATCGGCATCCACGACGACGTCACCAACACCAGCCTGGAGTGGGACGAGACCCTGGACATCGAGGCGGACGACGTCCGCCGCTGCCTGTTTTACGGCCTCGGTTCCGACGGCACCGTCGGCGCGAACAAGAACTCCATCAAGATCATCGCCGACCACACCGACAACTACGCCCAGGGCTATTTCGTTTACGACTCCAAGAAGGCGGGCGCGATTACCACCTCGCACCTCCGCTTCGGCCCCCGGCCCATCAAGTCGACCTACCTCATCCACTCGGCCAACTTCATCGCCTGCCACCAGTGGTCGTTCCTGGAACGCTACGACATGCTGAAGGATCTGAAGGAAGGCGGCGTTTTCCTCCTGAACTCCATCTACGGCCCGGACGAAGTGTGGGACAAGCTGCCCCGCGAAGTCCAGCAGCGCATCCTCGACAAGAAGGCCAAGTTCTACGTCATCGACGCCTACGCGGTGGCGCAGAAGGCCGGCATGGGCGGCCGCATCAACACCATCATGCAGACCTGCTTCTTCAACATCGCCGACGTCATCCCCGCCGACAAGGCGATCGAGTACATCAAGACCGCCATCAAGAAGACCTACTCGAAGGCCGGCGACGCGGTTGTCGATAAGAACAACGCCGCCGTCGACCAGGCGCTGGCGCACCTGAACGAGGTCAACTACGCGGGCAAGACCGCGAACGGCAAACCGATGCCGCCCATCGTCTCGGACGAAGCGCCGCAGTTCGTCCTCGACACCCTGTCGAAGATCATGGTCAACGAAGGCGACTGCCTCCCGGTCTCCAAGCTGCCCCAGGACGGCACCTTCCCCACCGGCACCACCCAGTGGGAAAAGCGCAACATCGCCCTGCAGATCCCGGTCTGGGAACCGGACATCTGCATCCAGTGCGGCAAGTGCTCGGCCGTGTGCCCCCACGCGACCATCCGCATGAAGATTTACGATCCCAAACTCGCCGAAGGCGCGCCGTCCACCTTCAAGACGGTCCCCGCCCGCGGCAAGCAGGTTGAAGGCAAGAATTTCACCCTCCAGGTCTTCCCCGAGGACTGCACCGGCTGCGGCGCCTGCGTCGCCACCTGCCCGGCCAAGTCGAAGGAAAACCCGGAGAAGAAGGCCATCAACATGCACGCGCAGCCGCCCCTCCGCGACACCGAGCGGGAGAACCTCAAGTTCTTCGAAAAGCTGCCCTACACCGAAGACGGTCTTTTCCCGCTGAACACCATCAAGGGTTCGCAGCTTCGCCGCCCGCTGTTCGAGTTCTCGGGCGCGTGCGCGGGCTGCGGCGAAACGCCGTACATCAAGCTGGCGACCCAGCTCTTCGGCGACCGCATGCTTGTCGCCAACGCCACCGGCTGCTCGTCGATCTACGGCGGCAACCTCCCGACCACCCCGTACACCACCAACTGCGACGGGCGCGGGCCGGCCTGGGCCAACAGCCTGTTCGAGGACAACGCCGAGTTCGGCTTCGGCATGCGCCTCGCGGCCGACAAGTTCATGTCCGCCGCCATGCAGCAGATCAGTGAAATGGCCGAAAAGGGCTGCCTGAAGGACAAGGCGGATCTCGTCAAGCAGATCGTCGAAGCCAAGCAGGTCACCCAGGAGGACATCGACGCCCAGCGCGAACGCGTCGCCGAACTCCGCAAGGCCCTCGACGCCTGCGGCTCCAACGAAGCCAAGAACACCGCCGCCATCGCCGATTATCTGGTCAAGAAATCGGTGTGGATCGTCGGCGGCGACGGCTGGGCCTATGACATCGGCTACGGCGGCCTCGACCACGTTCTCGCCTCAGGCAAGAACGTCAACGTCCTCGTCCTCGACACCGAAGTCTACTCCAACACCGGCGGCCAGGCCTCCAAGTCGACCCCGTTGGGCGCTGTCGCCCGTTTTGCCGAAGGCGGCAAGGCGACCGGCAAGAAGGACCTCGGCATGATCGCCATGACCTACGGCAACATCTATGTCGCCAAGGTCGCCATGGGCGCGAACGACGCGCAGGTCGTCAAGGCTTTCCAGGAGGCGGAAGCCTACGACGGGCCGTCCCTCATCATCGCCTACTCGCACTGCATTGCGCACGGCATCCGCGGCATGGCCGACGGCCTGGGCCTGGGCTTTGCCGAGCAGAAGAAGGCGGTCGAGTCCGGCCACTTCCCGCTCTACCGCTTCAACCCGGACCTGATCAAGGAAGGCAAGAACCCGCTCCAGCTCGATTCCAAGTCGCCCACCATGGCGTACAAGGATTGGGCGATGGGCGAGACCCGCTTCCAGACCCTCGCCAAGCGCGATCCGGAAATGGCGGAAAAGTACGCCCACCAGGCTGCCTGGGAAGAGAGCCTGCGCTGGAAGATTTACGAACAGATGTCCAAGATGGAATTTGGCTCGTAAAAAGAGTGATATATCGTGGTTTTTGTGGCCGCGCCCAATGGGTGCGGCCTTTTTTTTTCGTAACTCACGCTATATTTGCTGTGAGATCTGTGCGCCATATATGCGCGCGCATAAATTTTTGTCCGATATCGAAGTAGGCTACCAGGACGGTGAACAGTCATCTTGGGGGAGCAGGTTGAGGTCTGTAAACTGTAGTATTTTCGCAATTAGGATGCCGGAGGGATCTGGCTGTATGGTAGTCGAAAAGGAGGATTATGGCCACCGTCAAGTCCAAGAGCCGTAACCTGGTCTTCCCTTCCAATATGAGCCGGCTGGCGGAAGTCGTCCCATCGTCCAGGCACGGAAAGGGAATGGGGAAAGTTCATGGCGAGGCAATACGGCGGGGGGTGTTGGTCGATATAACAAGGCAACTCGCACCCCGGGGAGGTCTCCTGTCAAGGATGCGGCAACGGCCGAAATGGGGGACAAGCCGCTGAGTATCAAATCGGTGAAGAAAGTGGCAAAGGCCGAACGGCGCAAGCTGAAGGAGGCGGCAGCCCACCGGTACATGGAACGGGTCGAGGAGGCTCGGAAGAATTTTATCCGTACGACCGCCAGGAGCCGCGAGGCGTTCGAGCATGCCAAGGAAGCCGCGCGCGAAGAAATGGAACAACTCGTTTCCCATGCAAAGGACAAGTACCAGTTCACCGTCGATATGGCCCGCGAGCTGCACGAGGACGACGGCACGATGCCGAACGCGGCAGCCGACGATACGATGCTCGCCGCCGAATCGCAGGAAACTTCGGTCGAGGAAGAATTGCGCCAGGCGGTCCTGGGGGGATGAGCGGAAAACTGACGCGGTGAGAACGCCGCCTGCCCGGGAATGGGCAGGCGGTGTCTTAAGTTTGGCCTTTT
Source organism: Planctomycetaceae bacterium (assembly GCA_021203245.1). Taxonomy (GTDB): domain Bacteria; phylum Planctomycetota; class SZUA-567; order SZUA-567; family SZUA-567; genus JAJBSZ01. The sequence goes on along the minus strand of JAJQBO010000010.1, from coordinate 21,815 downwards.
TTTGTACTATCAAGTAACAATTTTGGGAAAAAAAACGAGGTATTTGTGAGAAAGCGTTTACATATGAAGTGGGTTTAATTCGCTTTCATAAGTTATTCTGAACCATCCTTATAATTATAGCCAATCTTCGCAAAAGTGTCCATATCGGCACCCCCACACGTCACCCCGGCGGTGAATCATCGACCAGTGCGCACGCGTGTGGTTGTGCCGGGGCAAGGTGCGAATGACCCTGTGCTGCAATGCGATTTAGGATTTCCCGCCGTCCACGTCCAGCCCGCCTTGCCCCGGCACAACTTCCCGTTGTGATGCAGCGGACGTTTTTCCCGCCGGGGTGACGGGTAGGGGAGGTTGGTATGTATTGGTGAAATGGCTGAGACAAGCTCTGTGAAAAAGGCTAAACACGAGTGCACCGCCTGCCCGGGCGTGGGCAGGCGGTGTTTTTTTGTGTGACGCGAGCGGTTATTGCTGGACTGTGGCCTCGGCCCCTTCGGTTGCTTCGACCGCTTCCGTTCCTTCGACCGATTCGCCGGCTTCGGCCGCTTCGGCGGCGTCTTCCGTCTCTTCTTCGGCCGGTTCCGGCATGGGCACGACAGGCTTGCGGTTCTGGAGCAATTCCAACAGTTCGTTCAGCAGGTTGCGGCTTTGGACGAGCTTCAGCGACAAGCCGGACGAGGACTGCTGGAAGCCGGACACGCTCATCCCCATGCCGAGGAAGCTCTGGCTCAGGTCGGCCATGCTGCCGCTGCTGGCGTCAAGTACACCGGAAATCCGCGACGCGAACTGGCTCTGCATCATAACGCCCTGGCCGCTGCCGTTGTCGCTGTTCCACGCGCCAGAGAAGAAGTTCATGGAGAAGTACATGTTCATGGACCAGGGGTCATGAAGGTATACGTGCCGCTGGAGGCCGGATCATCCGTTTCGGCGCTTTCCTCGGCGGCGGCCACCGGCTCCTCGGCCTTCGGCTCCTGGCCGACGCCGAAGAACTTGTTGATCATCTCGTCGATTTTATCTTTCAGGGATGTCTGCAGTTCCTGCGACATCAGCGTCTCGCCGCTGGCGTTGTCAACCTGGCCGTAGGAGAAGGTGGAGATGCTTATCGATATGGAAATCGAGCGGATCGACGACGCGCCGGAAGGCGGCTGGATTTGGCTGGTCGCGTCCAGGAAGCTGGCAATCGCCTTTTCGACAAGTTGGGAGAAGTGATTGCTGGCGGTCATCTCGGCAAGGGCGGATTCGTCGACCTCGACCGTGTCCTTGGTCTCTTCGGCGGCCTCTTCGGCTGCGGCGCCTTCACCCGCGGCGGCGGGCCTGCCGTTGAAGGACACGCCCGGGAAGCGTTCCCCCAGCCTGTCGAGAATCGCATCCAGGCCGCTCTGCGCGCCGCCGCGGATGGATTCGAACAACTTCGAGAACGCGTCGCCGCCCGTTCCGGTGGTGCCGGTCTGGCTGGTCGAAAACTCCCACTTGGCCGAGGCCGCAAGAATGCTGTTGCTGTACATGTCGCTCTCCCTTTTTATGTGTTGAATTCGTTTATCCAGGACGTAAATGGCTACGCGGGAGAGTCAATGCAAGCGGCTGCCCAATGGCTGAAAATGCGGGGTGGAATTTTTGCGGCGCTCGGCGGGTTCGGTACGAAACTTGAATGAAAATTCAGGATTTACGAAAAAAATTTCCTGAAGTTTTTTGGAACAAGTGCCGACACCTGCCGCGCGCCGCTCCTTCGTGGCAGGAATAGCCGGAAGGATCTGCCGGCGAAAAAAACTAAAGAAAAAAGTCACGATTCACTATTGCACCCCTGAGCGTCCGGTATTATAACCGTCGGGATAACTCCAAACCTCGCAATGTAATTTCGGTCGGCGCAGCGTGGCGCCCCCTTCGTCCTATTGTGGAGTGTAGAGGATTCTTCCATGAGCGGCCTCACCATCCTGTTGATCGCCTTTGTCGCTTTTCTGCTCGCCTACCTTATCTATGGCCGGTGGCTTGCCAAAAAATGGGGCGTCGACCCCAAGGCCGCCACCCCGGCCCACACCATGCGTGACGGCGTGGACTATGTGCCGGCCAAGCGCTCGGTCGTGTTCGGCCACCAGTTTGCCTCCATCGCCGGGGCGGGGCCCATCAACGGCCCGATCATCGCCGCCATGTTCGGCTGGCTGCCGGTGCTGCTGTGGATTATCTTCGGCGGCATCTTTTTCGGCGCGGTGCAGGACTTCGCCGCTCTCTACGCGTCCGTGAAGAACAAAGGCAAGACCATCGGCTATATCATCGAACTGTATATCGGCAAAACCGGCAAACGGTTGTTCCTGGTCTTTGTCTGGCTTTTCTCGATTCTCGTCGTGGCAGCTTTCGCCGACATCGTCGCCGTCACCTTCAACGGCTTCGCGGCCGACGGCGCGCTCATTAAGGCGAACGCCTCCGTCGCCACCACGTCCATCCTCTTTATCATTGCGGCTGTCATCCTTGGCTTTTATCTGAACCGGTCCAAACCGAGCGGCTATGCCTCCGGTGCGGTGGCGGTGGCGATGTTGCTGGTCTGCATCGCCCTCGGTATGGCGTTCCCGCTGTACGTGGCGAAGATGCCGTGGCTGTATTTCGTCTTTATCTATATTTTCGTCGCGTCGGTGACGCCGGTGTGGGCGCTGTTGCAGCCGCGCGATTACCTGAATTCGTTCCTCCTCGTCATCATGATCGTCGCCGCCTTTGTCGGGGTGATTTTCGCCAATCCGACCATGCGCATCGCCAGCTTCACCGGCTTCGAGGTGAACGGCAACTACATGTTCCCCATCCTGTTCGTCACCGTCGCCTGCGGCGCGGTCTCGGGCTTCCACTCGCTCGTCTCGTCCGGCACCAGCTCCAAGCAGATCGACAATGAACGCGACATTCTGCCGATTTCCTTCGGCGGCATGTTGCTGGAATGCCTGCTGGCGGTCATCGCCCTGGTCGCGGTCGGATCGCTGGCCGTGGACGGCGTTCTTCCGAAGGGATCGCCGCCGGTCATCTTCGCGACAGCCATCGCCAATTTCCTCTCCGGCCTGGGCCTGCCGCAGGAACTCGTCTATACCGTCATCACCCTGGCGGTGTCGGCGTTCGCCCTGACGTCCCTCGACTCGGTGGCGCGGGTCGGTCGGCTTGCGTTCCAGGAGATGTTCCTCGATTCCGACGGCGGCAAGCCCGGCCCCGTCGCCGCGTTTTTCGCCAACCGCTATGTCGCGACCTTCTTCACCCTGCTGGTCGGGTATCTCCTCGCTCTCCGGGGCTATGCCGACATCTGGCCGCTGTTCGGGTCGGCGAACCAGCTCCTGGCCGCGTTGGCGCTGATCGCCTGCGCGCTGTTCCTGAAGCGCACCAACCGCGAGGGCTGGATGCTGTACGTGCCGATGGTGCTGATGCTTCTCGTCACCTTCGCGGCCCTCGGCCTCACCATCTACCAGCTGGTCGGGAAAATGGCGGTGGAAGGCGCGTTCAGCATCGCCTCCGACGGGTTGCAGCTCGTCTTTGCCGTGCTGCTCCTCGGTCTCGGTATTGTCGTGGCGACGGCGTGCATGGCCAAGCTGCGCGCGAAATAGCCTGCCGAAGGCTGGACGCGGCCGCGCCGGCGGCGCATAATAGCGGTACCATAACCGAGGGACTTACGGAGAATCCATGGATACACTGCGCGCACTCGAAAACATACCCGGCTTCAAGGTGGCAACCGTCCAGGCGAATATCCGCAACTGGGAAAAGCCGCGCCGCGATCTCGCGCTTATCGTGGCGGACGCGCCTGCCAGCGCCGCCGGCATGTTTACGCAGAATCAGGTCGCGGCCGCGCCGGTCAAGATGGACAAAAAGCACCTGAAGGCTTCGGACGGCATCGCCCGCGCCATCCTGGTCAACGCTGGCGTCGCCAACGCCTGCACCGGCCGCGAAGGGAAACGCATCGCCGTCAAGAATGTCGAGCAGATCGCCGACAAGCTGAAGTGCCCGCCCGAGCAGGTCCTTGTCGCCTCCACCGGCGTCATCGGCCGGCAGTTGCCGACGGAAAAGATGGCGAACGGCATCAACCAGGCCTTCAAGGATCTCGGTAAAGCCAAGCCGGGCGATTTCGCCAAGGCGATCATGACGACAGACATCAAGCCGAAGGAGGCGTCCCTCGTCCTCGATTCGGAGGACGGCATCATCCTGTCGGGCGCGTGCAAGGGTTCGGGCATGATTGCCCCCAACATGGCGACCATGCTCGCGTTTATCCTCACCAACGCGGCCGTCTCGCCGAAGGCGCTCAAGGCGGCCCTGAAGGAAACGGCCGACGCCACCTTCAACATGGTCTCGATCGACGGCGACACCTCGACAAACGACTCCTTGTTCATCATGGCGTCCGGCATGACCGACGCCCCGGCCATCGACAAGCCGTCCGGCAAGCGCTACGACAAGTTCCTGGCCGGCCTGTACGAGGTGTCGATGTCGCTGTCGCGGCAGATCGCCGCCGACGGCGAGGGCGCGACCAAGCTGGTCAAGGTTCGGGTCGTCAACGCCAAGAAGCACAAGGACGCCGTCGCCGCCGCCCGTACCATCGCCGAGTCGCCGCTCGTCAAGACGGCGATGTTCGGCAACGACCCCAACTGGGGCAGAATCATGATGGCCCTCGGCCGCAGCGCCGCCCAGGTGGAGGAGGACAAGGTGTCTGTCAGCCTGTGCGGCAGGCGCATGTTCTCGCAGGGCGCGCCGGTGTTGTTCGACGCGGCCGAGCTGTCGGGCCTCATGAAAGCGAAGGAAATTGAACTTGAAGTCGATCTCGGCCTCGGCAAAGGCGAGGCGTTGATGCTGACGTGCGATTTCTCGTACGAGTATGTGAAGATCAATGCCGATTATACAACGTGACTGATTCATACTACACAATGAGTATGCCATGGGGCAATGAAGCAATTATTGATCCTTTCCACTGTGAATTGCTCCATTGGTACAGAATTGTGAAATGTGACTTCAACCTTGACGCTCAGCCCCCTGGCTCGTATACGTGAAACCGAGCCGCCGGCCGAGAGGGGACGAGCGGCCGAAAGGAATGCAATGCGCGCACTTATCGCGGAGTTTATCGGGACCTTCTGGCTGGTATTGGGCGGCTGCGGCGCAGCCGTCTTCGCCGCCAAGCACATCGGCTTTCACGGCGTCGCGTTGGCTTTCGGGCTCACCGTGCTGACCATGGCCTTCGCCATCAGCCACATCTCCGGCTGCCACCTCAACCCGGCCGTCACCTGCGGGCTGGCGGCGGGCGGGCGCTTTCCGTGGTCGCGCGTGCTGCACTACATCGTGGCCCAATGTTTGGGCGCGGTGGCGGCGGCGGTGATAATCTACGTCATCCTGACGAGCAGCTTCGGCACCGGCGCGGTGGGCGGTTTTGCCGCCAACGGCTATGGCGAATTGTCGCCGGACAAATACACCATGCTTTCGGCCCTGGTGTGCGAACTGGTCATGACCTTCATGTTCGTGATGGTTATCATGGGCGCGACCGACAAACGCGCCCCGGCCGGCTTCGCGCCCATCGCCATCGGCCTGTGCCTGACGCTCGTTCACCTGATCAGCATCCCCGTCACCAACACCTCGGTCAATCCCGCCCGCAGCCTGAGCCAGGCGTTGTTCGCCGGCGGACCCTATATCGCCCAATTGTGGCTGTTCTGGCTCGCGCCCATCGTCGGCGGCGTCCTGGCCGGAATAGTCTACCGCAGCGTTTTTGAACAGGACCAATGACCCCGCTCCGCATCATCATCGGCACCACCGCCAGCGGCAAGGAACGCCTCGCGCTCGCGGTGGCAGAACGCCTCGGCGGCGAAATCGTTTCTGTCGATTCCATGAAGGTCTACCGCGGCCTCGACGTCGCCACCGCCAAGGCGGGGCCGGACGAACGCGCGGCGGTGCCGCACCACTGCCTCGATTTGGTCGAACCGACCGAAACGTTTTCGGCTGCCGATTTTGTCCGCGCGGCTGAAGCGGCCATCGCCGCCATCCGCGCGCGGGGAGCGGTGCCGGTGTTGTCGGGCGGCACGGCGTTCTATTACAAGGCGCTGCTTGAGGGCCTGTTCGACGGATCCGCCGCCGACCCGGCGCTCCGGGCCGAACTGGAGGCGCGCGCGACGGAGCAGGGGAGCGAGACCCTGCACCGGGATCTGGAGAAAGCCGATCCGGCGGCGGCGGCAAAGATTCATCCGTCCGATCTCCGGCGCATCATCCGCGCGCTCGAAGTGCTGCATCTCACCGGGCAGGGCATCAGCGCCAGTCAGACGCAGTGGCGGGAATTTCACCATCCCGACCCCGAGGTGCGGGCGTCGTCGTTTTTTGCCCAGCCCCGGCATCCATTCATCATGGTGCGCCTGGTCAGAAGCCGGGACGACCTCCACCGCCGCGTGGCGGAACGCATCGGGCGCATGGCCGCAAACGGCCTGGAGGAGGAGGCGCGGCGGGTGTGGGAAAACCGGGACGCGATAGCGCGGACGCCCCTGCAGGCGGTGGGGTACAAGGAGTTTTTCCCCTATTTTTCCGGCGAGTGCTCGTGGGAGGAGGCGGTGGAGAGACTCCGCCTCGGCACCAACCGCCTCGTCCGCAGCCAGGATACCTGGTTCCGTAAATTTCCCGCGCACGAAATCGCGCTCGCGTCAGATGAGTCGACTGAAAAAGCCGCCGACGATTTGGTCGCGGGCGTCTTTCGCCTGTGACATGCGGTGTAGTCATCGGCTGTGCCGCCGTGTAGGAAATGCCTTTTTGTGGAGTTTTTTTTATTTTCCCCCTTCTTCTGTGGCGCGAGGTGGATATAATAACAATGTTGTGCCCACCGGACGCCGACGCGTCCGTTTTTGCACATACTTCAGAAAACGGCCCGCCCGATTGCCTCTTGCCCCATTGAGCAATGGTTCCGGCCACAAGGCCATGCCGCCGTATACAGGAGAAGCCGATGCGCGAAAACGCCAAAGACATCGCCCAGCGCGTGCGCGGACTGCGGGAAGACAAAGGCGTTTCGGCCACCGAAATGGCGGAATATGTCAAGGTTTCGACCGAGCAGTACGCCGCCTACGAATCCGGCGCCGAAGACATCCCGGCGTCCATCCTCACCGAAGTTGCCGTTCGCCTCGGCGTCGACCTGGGGCTTCTGCTCACCGGCATCGCCCCGACCATGTCGCGGTTTGCCGTGACCCGCAACGGGCGCGGCCCGGCCGTCGATAGGCGCAAGGGCTATAAGTACGAAAATCTCGCCGCATCCTTCAAGGACGCCAAGATCGAACCGTTTGTCGTCGTTCTGCCAGAGAGCGCACCCGACGCGCCGATACCGCAGAACACCCACCCGGGTCAGGAATTCGACTATATGCTCGAGGGTTCGATGCGCGTCAAGGTGGGCGACAACGAAGAGACGATTTCGGCCGGCGATTCGGTCATCTACGACGCGACCAAGCCCCACGGCATGAAGGCCGTCGGCGGCCAGGCCAAGTTCATCGCCATTATTACCGTATAACAACCGACCCCTGGCCGGTACGCTTCTGCCCGGCCGCATGGCCGGGTTTTTTTGCGCGCCCCTGGAAAGAGGGGGCACTTCTCTGACGAGGCCGCGCCTCACTACCGAAGAACGAGGAACAAGACATGTCTCTGCTCGAGCGCTACTGCCCCCTGACAGAATTCGATTCGTACGAGGATTTTGCCAAAAATTTCCAACTCAACATCCCGGTCGATTTCAACTTCGCCCACGACGTCGTCGACTGGTACGCCGACAACGAGCCGAACCGCACCGCCCTCGTCTGGTGCGACGACCGGGGCGGCGAAGTGATTCTCGATTTCGCCGAGCTCCGCCGCCGCGCCGACCAGACCGCCAACTTTTTCAAGAGCCGCGGCGTGAAAAAAGGCGACGCCGTCATGCTCTGCCTCAAGGGCCGCTGGCACTTCTGGACCTGCGTCATCGCGCTACATAAAATCGGCGCCATCGGCGTGCCCGCCACCCACATGATGCAGGCCAAGAACGTCGTCTACCGCCTGCAGAAGCTGCCGTTCAAGATGATCCTCGCCGCCCACGAAAAGACGTTGATGGAAAACATCATCGAGGCGGTCAAGGAAGTCGGCCAGGACATCACCCTCGCGTCGGTCGACGGTCCCGCCGACGGCTGGGAGGACTTCAACGAACTCGTCGCCGCCATGCCGGACACGTTCCAGCGCCCGCCGAAGGGCAGTCCCGAGGCGACGACGCTCCGCGAATTCATCCTCCTCTACTTCACCTCGGGAACGACCGGCTTCCCCAAGATGATTCAGTTCGACCACGCGTATCCGCTGGCCCACATCACCACCGCCAAGTTCTGGCACGACAATTTCGACGGCGGCCTGCACTACACCGTCGCCGACACCGGCTGGGCCAAGTGCGCCTGGGGCAAGATTTACGGCCAGTGGCTGTGCGGCTGCGCCGTCTTCGCCTACGACTACGACGTCTTCAACGCCACCGAAATAATGAAGATGATCGGCAAGTACAAGATCACCTCCTTCTGCGCGCCGCCGACCATCTACCGCATGATGATCAAGGAGAGTCTCGAGGGCCACGACTTTTCCAGCCTCAAGCATTGCTGCGTCGCCGGCGAACCCTTGAACCCCGAAGTCTATTACCGCTGGCTAGAAAAGACCGGCCACAAGCTATACGAAGCCTATGGCCAGACCGAGTCCGTGGTCTCCGTCGGCACCACCAAGTGGATGGAGCCGAAGCCGGGTTCGATGGGCAGGCCCATGCCCATCTACACCATGGGCCTGATGAATCAGGAAGACGGCACCCTGTGCGAACGCGGCGAAACGGGCGAAATCGTCATCAAGGCCGAGCGCGACAATCCGCCTCCCGGTCTGTTCCGCGGCTACCGCGACGACGAGGAACTCACGTCGTCCGCCTGGCACGACGGCTGGTATCACACCGGCGACCAGGCGTGGATGGACGAGGACGGCTACTTCTGGTTTGTCGGCCGCGCCGACGACCTGATCAAGACCTCCGGCTACCGAGTAGGGCCGTTCGAGGTCGAGTCGGCGGTCATGCAGCACCCGTGCGTCCTGGAGTGCGCCATCACCGGCGTGCCCGACCCGGTGCGCGGCCAGGTCATCAAGGCCACCATCGTCCTGGCGAAGAACTATCTTCCGCCCGCCGGCAGCACGCCGGAGGAAATCGCGGCCTACCATGCCAAGCTGGCGAAGGAAGTGCAGGAAAAGGTCAAGGAAGTGACCGAGCCGTACAAATATCCCCGCGTCGTCGAGTTCGTCCCCGAACTGCCGAAGACCATCAGCGGCAAGATCCGCCGGGTGGAAATCCGCCAGGAAGACGATCTCAAGCGTACGCGCGAAGAAGCCGAATAGAAATTCAAAGCGCTTTGCCCAAAAAGCGTCCCCCCACACAAGAGGAAGAACAATGTCCAGCGCCGAAAAGAAAAAGCTCTGCGTCGTCATTAACGAACTCGAATGCAAGGCCTGCGGCCGGTGCGTCATCGCCTGCCCGGTCAAGGTGCTTGAACTCGGGCAGAAACTGAACGCCCGCGGCTACAAGCCTGTCGTCTACAAGGGAGAGGGGTGCATCGGCTGCGGCAACTGCTACTACTCCTGCCCGGAACCGCTCGCCATTTCGGTGGTATAGCGCTGGACACCTTTTTGTCGACATGCTGAACGAATTGTGATAGGACGAAAATACACACACCGCCAAGAAAGACGACCACAATGGCTACGCAACTCACAAAAGGCAACCACGCCGTCATCGTCGGCGCGCTTTACGCCGGGTGCGACTGCTACTTCGGCTACCCCATTACCCCCGCGTCGGAAATCCTCCAGGACGCGTCGGAAAAATTCCCGCTCATGGGCAGGCGCTTTGTCCAGGCGGAGTCCGAGGAAGCCGCCGCCAACATGCTCTACGGCGCGGCCTGCACCGGCCACCGCGCCATGACCGCCTCCTCCGGCCCCGGCATCAGCCTGAAGCAGGAGGCGATCTCCTTCATGGCCGCCGCCGACCTGCCGGCGGTTATCGTCAACGTGCAGCGTGCCGGCCCCGGCCTCGGCAACATCGGTCCCGAACAGGGCGATTACAACCAGGTCGTGAAAGGCGGCGGTCACGGCAACTACAAGTGCCTCGTCCTCGCCCCGGGCAGCGTGCAGGAAATGTGCGACTTCACCGTCAAGGCGTTCGACCTCGCGTACAAATACCTCGGCCCCGTCTATATCCTCACTGACGGCATGCTCGGGCAGATGGTCGAGCCGCTCCGCTTCCCCGAGGTCGCGGTCACGCCCACTATCGACACCTCCTGGGCTATCTGCGGCACCGCCGAGACGAGCGGCAACTTCATCTCCTCCATCGAACTCGACTTCGACCGGCTGGAAGAACGCAACATCCGCCTCCAGAAAAAGTACGCCGACATGCAGGCAGAAGCCGACTGGGAGGAATACCGCACCGACGACGCCGACGTCGTCGCCGTCGCCTACGGCAGTTGCAGCCGCATCGCCAAGACCTGCATCGACCAGGCGCGCGAGGAAGGCATCAAGGCCGGCATGGTCCGCCCGAAGACGCTGTTCCCGTTCCCCGAGGAGCCGCTTCGCCGTCTCGCCGCGAAGGACAACTTGCCGGCGTTCCTGTCGGTGGAGATGTCGAACGGGCAGATGATCGACGACGTCAAACTCGCCATCGAGTGCAAGCGTCCGGTGCTGCTGTCGAACCGCATGGGCGGCAACATCATCACCATCGAAGAGATCATGGACGGCATCCGCAAAACCGCCGCGCAGGCGGGCAAATAGGAAAATATCCTCCGGCTTCGGCCGGTCGCAAAGTAAGGAATCCATCATGGCAGCGACACTGACAAGACCCGAATCCATCAACGCCGTCTACCACCGCAAGGCCGGCGCGGCCCCGACAGCCACCCACTATTGCCCCGGCTGCGGCCACGGCGTCATCCACAAGCTTATCGGCGAAGCCATGGACCAGCTCGGCATCCGCGAGCGCTCCATTATGATCAGCCCGGTGGGCTGTTCCGTCTTCGCCTACTACTACTTCAACTGCGGCAACATCCAGACCGCCCACGGCCGCGCCCCGGCCGCCGCCACCGGCATCTCCCGCGCCCGCGACGATGCGGTCGTCATCTCCTATCAGGGTGACGGCGACCTCGCGTCCATCGGCCTGAACGAAACGCTCCAGGCCGCCAACCGCGGCGAAAAGCTGGCCGTCTTCTTCGTCAACAACACCGTCTACGGCATGACCGGCGGCCAGATGGCCCCGACCACCCTGGCGGGCGAAGTCACCGCCACCAGCCCCTGCGGCAGGGATCCCCGTGAAGCCGGCTATCCCATCCACATGTGCGAACTGATCGACCAGTTGAAGGCGCCGGTGTTTATCGAGCGCGTCTCGGTGTCGGACATCGCCCATATCCGCAAGGCCAAACGCGCCATCCACAAGGCCCTGGAGATCCAGCGGGACGGCAAGGGCTACGCCTTTGTCGAGATCCTCTCGAACTGTCCGACCAATCTGAAACAGAATACCCAGGCGTCCATCGATTGGGTCAACAACGAGATGGCGGCCGAGTTCGCGGTCAAGCAGTTCCGCGACCGTTCCGCCGAGGTCGAACCGTACAAACGCTCCGACCGCATCTGGGACAAGGCGAAGCTGGACGAGATGTACGAGCTCGGCACCAAGGCCGCCCCCGACGCGCCCGAGGACAAGAACTTCAAGCCGGTCGGCCTGCGTATGGCCGGCTTCGGCGGCCAGGGCGTCCTTTCCCTCGGCCTTATCGTCGCCAACGCCGCCTGCAACGCCAGCCGCAGGACCTCGTGGTATCCGTCCTACGGGCCGGAGCAGCGCGGCGGCACGGCGAACTGCTCGGTGCAGATTTCCGGCACCGAAATCGCCAGCCCGGTCGTTACGACGCCTGACATCCTCATTGCCCTCAACCGGCCGTCTCTGGAGAAGTTCGTCGCCGATGTCAAGCCGGGCGGGGTTGTCCTCTACGACGACCACATCGAGGACGTCTCGTTCCCCGACGGCATCAAGGTCATCGCCGTTCCGGCTGTGCGTCTGGCGGTCGAGGCGGGCAGCGAAAAGGCCGCCAACACCGTCATGCTGGGCGTCATCGCCGGCCTCGACTCGACCGGCATCGGCCGCGAGCACTACCTCGAGGCGATGAAGGACAACTTCAGCGACAAGCCGAAGCTGATCCCCCTGAACGAACGCGCGTTCGAACTGGCCGAGAAATGGGTACAAAAGCACAAATAGCGGCGAATACACGATACTGAACGCATCATTATTTTGACGATACCCATTCTCCAGTTGGAGCGACAAATGAACATCACCTGCGAATTGCTTGAACAATCGAAACGGTGCGCGCTCCCGAAGACCGACAAGCCCCTTCCCTTCGGCCAACTGCGCACCAACCACATGTTCCTGATGGATTACCGCGACGGCGGCTGGCACGATGCGCGCATCGTCCCCTACGGCCCCATCGAGTTGATGCCCGGCGCGATGTGCCTGCACTACGGCCAGACCATCTTCGAAGGCGCGAAGGCGTTTATCCACGACGACGGCGAGATCTACCTGTTTCGCTACGACAAGAACTGCGAACGGCTGAACCACTCCGCCCGCAACCTGTGCATGCCGGAGGTCCCGGTCGAGGATCAGATGGAGGCCACCCTGCGCCTCGTCGATATCGAACGCGACTGGTGCCCGAACATGCCCGAGTCGTCCCTCTACATCCGGCCCTTCATGTTCGCGACCCAGGACTCCCTCGGCGTCAAGCCGGCGTCGGCCTACACCTTCTGCATCATGCTGTCGCCCGCCGGTCCCTACTACGCCGGCGGCTTCTCCAACGCCATCCGCCTCCTCATCACCACCAAGTACCACCGGGCGGTCTCGGGCGGCACCGGCACCTCGAAGTGCGGCGGCAACTACGCCTCGTCCCTGCAGGCGCAGGAGTACGCGAAAAAGATGAACTGCGATCAGGTGCTCTACCTCGACGCGACCAACCAAACGCTCGAGGAAGTCGGCACCATGAACCACTACCATGTCGAGAAGGACGGGACCTTCGTCATCCCCGCCTTCAACGACTCCATCCTCAAGTCGGTGACCTCGCAGTCGGTCCTCGAACTCGCGACCATGAAGGATCTGCCGATTTCCATCAAGGCGCGGTCCGAGACCATACGCGTCGACGAGTTTGTGGAAGGCGTCAAGTCCGGCGACATCATCGAGGCCGGCGGCTTCGGCACCGCCGCCGTCATCAGCCCGGTCGGCTCCTACCTCCTCGAGGACGGGACCGAAATCACCGTCGGCGACGGCGCAGTGGGCAAGTACTCGCGGCAATTCTACGGCTACTACAGCACCATGCAGATCGGCCGCAATCCCGCCCCCGAGGGCTGGCAGATCCAGGTGCCGCGCTACGGCGAATAACGTTTCGCCAGCCAGCCGGTACCGGTATAATTCGACCATGGGGCGCTTCCGGGCGCCCCGTTTTCGATTGCGGTGAGGCAACACAACGGAGACCGGGCCGATGCTGGTCAAACTCATCCTTGCGGCGGCGTTGACGCTGGCGGTATGTACTTCCCCGAGGGCGGAAGAATTCGCCCCCGACCCGTCGCGTCCGGCTGAACCGGACCGGGCCGTGCCGCTCCTGCGGCCGCAAATTCCGCCCGAACTCGATGTCGAGCAGGCGCGCTTCCTCCGCTCCCGCGCCGAGGAAGGGGACCCCGCCATGCAGTGCCTTTACGGCCTGGCGCTCGTCAACGGTTCGGCCGGGCGCTACGATCCGGCGGAAGGGATGGAGTGGCTCAGGAAGTCGGCCGAAGCGGGCGACGAACGCGGCGGCTTTGAATACGGCAAGGCCCTGTATGGCGGCGCGCTCGGCACTCCCGACACGGCGGAAAGCCTGAAGTGGCTCATCCCCGCCGCCGAGCGCGGCAATATCGAAGCCGCCTATTACGCCGGCGCCGCCTACCTGTCGGAAGGGGATATCGACCCAGACCCGGTCGAGGGCGAACGCTGGCTGCGGCTGGCCGCGTCAAGCGGCATGGCGCAGGCGCAGGGGGATCTGGGGCTGGCCTATTATTCCGGCCTCGGCGGCCTGAAGCAGAATTACGGCGAGGCGCTCAGGTGGTTCACCCTGGCGGCGAAGCAGGGGAACGGCGACGCCTGCAACAAGTTGGGCGTTATCCACCGTCAGGGCCTGGGCGTACAGCCCGACCCCGAACAGGCCATCCTCTGGTTCGCGATGGGCGCGAACATGGGCGACCAGTATGCGCAATTCAACCTCGCCAATTCCTATATGAACGGCGAATGGCTGACCCGGAATTTTGTCCAGGCGGCGCGCTGGTATGAGCAGGCGTCCCTGTGGGGCAACACCGATGCGCAGTATTTTCTCGGCTGCATGTACGCCGACGGCATCGGCGTCACCCGCGACGCCGGCCGCGCCCGCGAATGGCTGACCCTGGCCGAGCGGGGCGGTCACCGCCAGGCCGGCGAGGTTTTGGAAATGCTCTACGCCATGGACGACTCGATGCCGCTGTCGCCGGCCGATCCGGCGCGGGTGGGGGCGGGGAGTCTGCTCCGGGAATTCACCGTGTCGCCGCTTGACAAAATAGAGCGCGGCCGCGAGGTTATCCTCGACCTGGACGACGACGTCGTCGTCTCGCCCGGCGACGAAGCCGGGGCCATCTACCTGACCCTGCCGGGCAGTCCCGGCGTCATCCACTGCGAAGGCGTGTTCGGCCGCCCCCTCGACGGGGTCGAGCCCGGCATGGTCCTCCGGGGCGTCGGGGCCGGATTCACCGGTCTCCCTGGATTCCTCCGCCTGGTGGATGTCGTTATTGAACCGCGGGACGGCGACGCGGCCGCACCGGCGGAAATGATCGACGCCGCCGACGCCGTAGAGGCTGTCGAATCGCGATAGGATTGTATGGAAAACCGAATACCTTCCGCCGTGCCCATGCCGCTCCACCGCTTGCATGGCATGGTCCGAATCGCCCTGTATGCCGCGCTGGTGGGGGCGGGCGCGTTCATCCACGTGCCTGTGGGGCCGATGCATATCTCGCTCCAGACCATGATGATCATGCTGGCCGGGTTCGTGCTTGGTCCCAGGAAAGCGGCGCTGGCGATGCTCATCTATCTGCTCTGCGGGCTGGTGGGGCTGCCCATGTTCGGGCGGGGCAGGGCGGGTCCGGCCTCGTTTGTCGGGCCGACGGCCGGGTATTTCCTCGGCTTTGTCGCCGGTGCGGCGCTGGCGGGGTGTTCGACCTTTTTCGGGGGCGGCCGCTGGCATCGCATGGCTGCCCGAATCGGCTTCGGCCTCGCCGGGTCCGTCATCCTTCTCCTCGCCGGAACGGTGCTGTTATGGTACCGGTTTATCCCCGATGTCAACCGCGCCCTGGCGGTCGGGTTTTACCCGTTTATCGTCGGGGACGTCGTCAAGATGATAGCGGCGGCGATCATCGCCGAGACGTTCTTCCCGCCCGCAGGCGGAGAGGAGAGGGCCGCCGATGCCTGAATCCCGCATTCGCCGCCTCGACGGACGGATAACGCTCCTGCTCCTGCTGGCGGCGTGCTTTGTGTGCCAATACATTCCTGTGACGTATTTGCCGCTGTGGCTGGCCTGCCTCGGCTCCCTTTTTTTTCTGCGGGAGATGCGCCGCGTCGAAATCACCGCCATGCTCCGGGGCGGCCTGTATTTCATGGCATTCTGGATGGTGATGACGGTGGGATCGGATCTGCTCGCCGGCAAGCCGTTCGCGACAGCCATCCTCGCCTCGCTGCCGCTCGGCGGCAGATTACTGGCGCTGACCCTGGTGGGAATGGCGTTTGTCGGCCTGGCGACCCCGATGGAGACAGGGCGGGCGGCTGCCTGGTTTCTCCGGCCGGTCCTGCGCAGCCACGCGTGGAAGCCGGCCCTGTGCATCGCCATGACGGCGTGGTTTTTGCCGGTCATGCTCCGACTCACCGGCCAGGTGCGGGCAGGCATGCGGGCCAGGGGGCTGCGGCTTTCCTGGGGACGGCGGCTGACGCTCCTGGTCGGGACGTCCCTGCGGATACTTGAAAGCATGGCCGTCGAACTGGCGGTCGGGCTGGCGTCCAGGCGGCTTGACGACTGGCGCTCGTGGTAGAACGGTTATTTCCCGAGGTAGTTCCCGGCTGCGTCGCGGCGTTTTTCCGCCAGGGGGGAGATGCGGCTGTCTTCGCGGCAGACAAACCCGGCCCGCGCGACCTCGGCCTTGATGTACTCGATATGGGGACAACGCGGCCCATGGTGGCTGGCGCGGGTGATGCAGGTCGAGAGATGCACTGCCGCTATTTCACTGCCGGTGTCTTCCCGTTTGCGAAGGTTTTTCTTCACATTCATGAGCTTCCGCAAGGTCCCCCGACCGGGGCAGCCGCCGCAGGATATCGGCAGATAGCGGACGCGCTCGTCGGCGGGGTAGATGGAAAACGCGTCGGCTCGCCTGGTGAAGGCGTGCTCGCACATGAATCCGGGGCAGGCGTCGTGGACGACCTGATCGCACTGCACCACAATAACGTACCGCTCCTGCGCCTCACCCATGGGGTCTCCTTTTGTGCGGATGTTTATCGGCGGGTCGAAATCCATCTTCACCACCCGGCCGGTCCTCGTCAAGGCCTGGACATTTTTCCGCCAGCCTCTGGATAGGAACCGTTTTTTAGGGTAGGATACTGGCAAAATACCGAGATATTTTCCGCCATACAAGGATGGAGTGACTGCCATGTAAACCTATCGCGTCATCTTCTGCGACGTCGACGGAACCCTCCTCGGCTCCGACCACCGCATCCCGCCGGGCAACGTCCGGGCGGTGCGGGAGGTTGTGGACGGCGGCACGCCGTTTATCATGGTCTCGGCGCGCATGCCCGACGCCATGTACGCCATCCAGGACGAGCTCGGCGTCAAGGCGCCGATGGTGTGCTACGGCGGCGCGCTCACCCTGGACCGCTTCCGCCAGCCCGTCCATTCCGTCGGCGTCGATCAGGCCGTGGCCGTGGCCGTCAAGAACCGCGTGGCCGAGATCCGCCCGGCGCTGGCGTCCTGCGTCTATTCCTTCGGGCAGTGGATTGTCGACGACATCGCCGATCCGCGCATTGTCCGGGAAATCGAAATCGTCGAGGTTCAGCCGGTGGAAGGTCAGGTCGAAAAACTTCTCACGCCCGGCAACGAGGTGCACAAGATATTTTGCGTTGGCGAACCGGAGGATATCGACGCGGTGGCGGCCGACCTGAGCGGGCAGTTCCCCGATCTCGCCGTCCTGAAGTCGAGCTCCCGCTATCTCGAGATTATGAACAAGGCCGTGTCGAAGGCGGGGGCGGTGGAATTCATCTGCCGCGCCATGCGCATCCCCATCCGCGAAAGCGTCGCCTTCGGCGACAACTACAACGACGCCGACATGCTGGTCGCCGCCGGTCTCGGCGTCGCCATGGGGAACGCGCCCGAAGAGGTCAAGGCCCAGGCCGACCGCGTCGCCCCGGCGAACGACGAGGAAGGATTGCGGGTGATGCTGGAGTCGCTCGAGTTCCAGCCCATGGCCCACAGCATTCGCTATAACCGGAAGGGGTAGCAAACCGGCTTGGCCGATGCGCCAAAGCCTCGAATTGGCATTCCGGGCGTACTGCCCCGACCATTCCATCCTCCCCCATACGTCACCCCGGCGGTGAATCGTCGGCCAGCGGACACGCGCGTGGTTGTGCCGGGGCAAGGGCGAACGCCCCTGTGCTCCAACGGGATTCAGGATGTTCTGCCGTGTGGGTTTTTCCCGCTTGCCCCGGCACAACTTCCCGCTCGCGATGCAGCGGACGTTTTCCCGCCGGGGTAACATTTTGGGGGAGAATGAATCGTCTTGGTGAAATACTGTGGTAACGGTGGGATAAATGGCCACACCGCAGACCCCGGGCGCTGTGCCCGGGGCCTTTTTATTCTCAATGGTCCACAGGCTTCTACATCAACCCGAGCGTCCGGGGCAGCCACAGCGAAATCTCGGGCATGAACGTCACCAGCATGAGGGCGAAAACCATCACCGCGAACAGCGGCAACAGCTTCTTGGATGTGGCTTCGATTGTGGTCCTGCCGACGGCGCAGCCGACAAACAGGGCCGACCCGACGGGCGGCGTACACAGGCCGAGGGCGAGGTTGAAAATCAGCATCACGCCGAATTGGATCGGGTGCATGGCGATAAACGGGCTGGTGACGACCGGCAGCAGGATGGGCGTCATGATCATGATAAGGGGCGCCATATCCATAAAACAGCCGAGAATCAGGAGCAGCAGATTGATGACCAGGAGCAGCACCACCCGGCTTTCCGAAATCGACAGGATGGCCCGGGTCACCATCTCCGGCACGCGCAGTTCGGTCATCATGTAGGAAAAACACTTCGCGCAGGCGATAAGCGCCATGACGATGGCGAGGGTGCGGAGGGCGTTGCGGAGCACCCTGCCGATGTCCCGCAACTTGGCGGCGCGGAAAACGATGTACGACAGGATAAACACATAGACGCAGGCGATGGCCGCGGATTCGGTGGCGGTGAAGACGCCCGCGCCCGTCCCCACCATGATGATGGCGAGGGTTAACAGGGGCAGGATGGCGTTGACGATGATGGAAAGCCACCGTTCGCGCGGAATAAAGACGCCGGGCGGAAATTTGTAAAAACCGGACATCGCCCAGCAGAACAGCATAAAGCTGCCGCCCAGAACCACTCCCGGGAACACGCCGGCCATCAGCAGCGCGCCGATAGACACCCCGCCGGCGGCGAGGGCGTAGATGACCATGTTGTGGCTGGGCGGGATCAGCACGCCCTGGCAGGCGGTCGTCACGGTCAGGCTCACCGAGAACTCCCGCGAATAGCCCTGCTTGACCATCATCGGGATGACCACCGGCCCGAGGGAGGAGACGTCCGCCACCGCCGAACCGGAGATGCCGCCGAACAACATGGACGACAGCACGTTCACATAGGCGAGGCCGCCCTTGAAGCGGCCGACCACCAGGTTCGTGAAGTCGATGATTTTTTCCGATATGCCCCCCGCCGCCATGAATTCGCCCATAAGGATAAAGAAGGGGATGGCCAGGAGCGAGAAGTTATTGACGCCGTCGATGAGCTGCCGCACCATCACGGACAAGTTGGTGCCGTTCGCGTAGGCGCTCATAAGGCTGGCGAACAGCAGGCAGAACGTCACCGGCACGCGCAGCACCAGCAGCACGACGAACCCGCCCAGCAACACGAGAATGGGAAATGTATTCGCGCTCATTTGGCCTCCACCTCCTTTTGCTGCTCCTCGTATGCCTCGACGAAGTCGATCTCCGGTTCGGAGTAGAGGAGGTCTTCCCGTTTCAGAATGCCGGTCAGGAAGAGGATGGAGTCGAAGGAAATCACAAAGCCGGCCAGGGGGATGGGCAGATACTGGTACCAGGTGTTCAGGTCGGTCATGGGCAGGCGGCCGGGGAGGCTCATCATCTGCATGCAGCGCCTGGCGCCGTAGTAGAGCATAAACAGGCCGCACAGAAGCACGATGAAATCGGCGAACCAGACCATGAAGCGCTGCATCGTGCCGTCCTTCGGGAACATGTTATAGACGAGGTTGACGCCGATGTGGACGTGGTCCCGTACCCCCATCGCCATGGCGAGGAAGGCGAACAGGGTCACGAGCAGGCGCGGCACCTCTTCGGCCCAGCCGATGCCGGTATTGAAAACATAGCGGAGGGTGACGGCCATGCTGACGATGACCACCATCGCCAGGAGGGCCACGTCGGCAATCAACAGCATTATCCGGTGGATTACGGTGTTCAAATTTCGCAGCAATGCAGCCATTGTTCATCTCCGGCCGAGGTGAAGGAGGGGCGGGTGTTCCGCCCCTCCGGCTGAACGTGGCGCTGGGGCGCTTAATACTTCTCGCCGACCTTCTGGATCGCCTGGATCGTTTCCATAAAATCCTTGCCGAACTCGTCGTAAAGGGGTTCCATCGCCTTCTGGAACTCGGCGAACGCTTCGGGCGTGAGTTCGATGACCTGGGTGCCGGCCTTGCGGACGATTTCCTCGGACGACTTTTCCTTGTCGGCCCACGCCTTGATCTCGAATTCCTGGGTATCCTTGGCGCACTGCTGGATGATGGCGAAATCTTCCGCCGACATCTCGTCCTTCACCACCTTCGACATGAGGAGGATTTCCGGCACGCGGGTGTGGTGGTCGAGGATGTAATATTTCGCCACTTCGTAGTCGCCCATGTTCTGGTAGGTGGGCCAGTTGTTTTCGGCCCCGTCGACGGTGCCGGTCTGGATGGCGGAGTAGACTTCGTTCGGGCCGATGCCGGTGACGCCGGTGCCGCCGAGCAAGGAGACCATGCGGACCATCATGGCGTTGTTCTGCATGCGAATCTTCAGGCCGCGCATGTCGGCGACCTTGTTGACCGGTTTTGTCGTGTAGAAGCAGCGGGAGCCGGCGTCGTAGTAGCAGAGGCCGACCAGGCCGGAGCCGGACTTCTCGATGTCGGCGAGAAGGCCCTGGCCGATGGGGCCGTTGAGGGCGTCCCACATGTGTTCGCCCGACTTGTAGAGGTAGGGCATCTGCACGGCGTTGATGTTCGGGACGTACGACGCGACAGGCGAGGCGGAGACGCGGGTAAAGGCGAGGTCGCCGACCTGCAGCGCTTCGATTGCGCCCGTTTCCTCGCCGTAGAGGGTGCCGCCGGTGTAGACTTCAATCTTGATGCGGCCGTTGGTGCGTTCTTCGACCAGGCGGGCGAATTCGCGGTCCGCGAGGGCGGTGGGATAGCCTTCGGCGTGGACTTCCGACAGGCGGTAGTTGGCGGCCTGGGCCAACCCGGCGCAGAGGATGAACGCGGCTAGCAGACTCATCAATTTCTTCATGGCTTTACTCCTGCAGAAAAGAGGAAGAAAGAACCGCCGAACCAGACCGGCCGGCGGGAGATTTTGTCCTGCTACTACATCGCGGTGTTGGCGAAGCCGTCCATGTCGTCGAAGACCTTGTTCTCGCCCGCCATGGCCCAGATGAACGAATAGGCCGCCGTGCCGCAGCCGGAGTGGATGCTCCACGACGGGGAAATCACCGCCTGTTCGTTCTGCATGACGATGTGGCGGGTCTCGGTCGGTTCGCCCATGAAGTGGAAGACGACATTCCCCTCCGGGATGTCGAAATACATATACACCTCCATGCGCCGCTCGTGGGTGTGGCTGGGCATGGTGTTCCAGACAGAACCCGGCTTGAGCTCGGTCAAGCCCATGGAGAGCTGGCACGTTTCGAGCACGTCGGGGTGGATGTACTGGTTGATGGTGCGGGCGTTGGACGTCTCCAGCGATCCGAGGTCGCGGTGGATGGCCTTGTCGTAGGGAATCAGGGTCGTGGGGCAGGCCCGGTGGGCGGGGGCGGAGGCCATGTAAAACTTGGCCGGCTGGGCCTGATCGTCGGAGGAGAAGAACACCTCTTTTGTGCCCATGGACAAATACAGGCCTTCGCGGCGGCCAAGGGGATAATCGGTCCCGTCGGCGTGGACTTTGCCCGGGCCGCCGATGTTGATAATGCCGAGTTCTCGGCCGGCGAGGAAGAATTTCGCGCCCAGCGATTTCCAGGTGTCGACGTTCTTGTCGAGGGCGAGGCGGGTTCCGGTGGGCATCGCGCCCAGGGTGATGACGCGGTCGACATGGCTGTAGGTGGCAGTGACGTCGCCCGGGACAAAGAGTTTTTCGATAAGGAATTCAGCGCGCAGTTCATCGGTCGTGTAGCGCTTGACGTCGCGTTGGTTGACACTGTAGCGAATATCCATACAGGCTCCTTGGGGGTAACGTCCGCATAATGGTGTAAAATTAAAATGAGCCAGAGGCTCAGCCTCC
>JAJQBO010000197.1 GCA_021203245.1 Planctomycetaceae bacterium | reverse complement strand
GTATAGAGTAGCCACAAATTCCGCGCCTGATATAATGCCGGAATTCATCCACGAGCACGCATGCAACGCACTGATGAGGAGGGGAGGAGAGTCATGAAGAGGATTACAGGAGTGGCGGCGCTGGCATTTGCCGCCTGCGGGTTGTTCGCCTCGGCCGCACTGGCCGAGGATATTGATGTGAAGGCGCTTTCCGCCAAGCTTGCGGCCCAGGAAGCGGCCTTGCGCGATTTCGAAGCCAGGATGATGACGACCGGCAGCGAACCGAATATCGCCGACGGCATCACCAGTCTGCGCAAAAACGCCACCGTCACCATCGGCGGTTTGGTCACCACCGGCGTGTATGCCGGCAATGTCAAGCGCACCGCGCACAACGGCAACGTGTTCACGAACGGGCTGGATCCGGAATTGTCGCCAGGCGTACCCAATCCCGAGTATCGGCAGGCGGACCGGGTTCGTTACAAAGGCACCAGCATGGAGCTGTCGGATGCCGAACTCTATGTGCAGATTGACGTCAATGATTACTTCGACGCCTTCCTGATGCTGGACCTCCACAATGTCGGCGACGATGCTGCCGACAACTTCGGTCTGGCCAAGTCCTACTATGTCCGCTGGAAAAACATCTGCGAAACCGGCTTCGGCCTCAAGGTCGGCCGCGACGCGGTCGCCTTCGGCGATGACGAAAACGCCATGGGCTACCTGGACGGCTGGGCGGCCGGCGGCGGCGACGGCATGGACTGGTGGTCGGTTGATGAATTGACCGCCGCTTCACCCGCCCATAACGGCTGGAAGCACGAAGGCGTCACCCAGATCACCCCCTATTGGGAAGGCCTGGACGGCGCTCTGAAGATGGAACTCACCATCTTCCAGAACCTGTGGAACGAAAACGGCGACGGCCTGATCAACTCGAACGCCGGCAACGCCTGGTACTGGAAGAACGGCGGGCGCGAGTTCCGCAGCCGCAACTACGCCGTCGGCTCGGGCGCGTTCCGCGTGCAATACTCGCCCATCGAAGACCTGACCTTCACCGCCGGCGTCATCAACTTCCGCTCCGACCGTTGGGTCGATCCGGAAACCAACCAGGGCTTTTACAACGACGGCAACTACGAATTCGCCAAAAACAACACCGCCGTCAATCTGGCTTTCCGCTACACGCCCTGCTTCTTCGACCGGCTGACCATCTGGTCGCAGTGGGTGCATGGCTGGAATGTCGACCACCTGAAGGATTACGATTCCGACGTCGTCAATTTCGGCGCCAGCCTCAATCTGACCGATTCGCTGATCTTCTTTGCCCAGGGCGACTACCTGCGCGCCAAGGACGATCAGTACAACGAAAAGCACATCGGCTGGGCCGCCTACACCGGTCTGTCGTACGAACTGCCCGTCGGCGCGGTGCTGGAAGCCGGCTGGCGTCACGAGCGGGTCAAGGTCAAGACGGACGGCGTCGTCACGGAAAAGGTCCGCGCCAACATGCTCTACGCGAACCTTGGCTTCGAGTTCTAACGCTCTTGTCAACAAGCGCCTTCGGCATGATACAACCACGGCGGGTCATCTCCTGGGAGATGGCCCGTTTTAAGCCGAAGGACTTGCCAATATACCGCGATACGGTATAATGGGATATATGATAGAATCGTTTGGTGATGCCAAAACCGAGTCCGTATATCACGGGAAAGCCGTTAAGGGATTCCCATCGGATTTCTCCCCATAGCCCGCCGTAAGTTGGATATGCTTCGTCGTTCTGTCACGTTACAGGATCGACGCGTGCCGCCAGGGAATCGACTTGAAGCATTAAAAGGTGATCTAACCGGTTTTCATAGTATCCGCATCAACAGTCAATGGCGGATCGTCTTTCGGTGGGATGATGGCGCGGCATATGAAGTTCAGATTGTCGATTACCATTAGAAAGAGGATCTAAATGCTCCCAAAGCACCGTATTTCCACCCATCCCGGAGAAATCCTTCTGGAAGAGTTCCTTAAGCCGCTGGAAATCTCCCAGAGCGAACTGGCCCGGCACATCGGGGTGAAGCCCGGTGTGATTAATGAAATATGTAATGAACGACGGGCCGTCTCGCCGCGAATGGCACTGCTGCTTGCAAAAGCATTTAGGGTCTCTCCCGAATTTTGGAGTGGCCTGCAAGCGGACTACGATCTCACTCGTGCGATGCAGGACAATGAGTGCAAGCAGGCCGCACGCATGGTCAAGGCTGTGGTATAAGTTTGGCAACTACCGTAACGACTGCACCGCGCCCATAATTGTCGCCTCATCGGTGATGCCGACGAAACGCCCGGCCTCCCGCCCGTCCTTTATAACGAGTATGGTGGGAATCGAACGGATGCCGAAACGGTCCGCCAGTTCGCCCTCCTGATCCACATCCACCTTAGCGACGCCAATCCTGCCCGCCTGGTTCCGGGCAAGCCGGTCGATGATCGGTCCCTGGGTGCGGCACGGTCCGCACCATTCGGCCCAAAAATCCACAATATGGATGCCGGACGCCACCGCCTGGTCAAAATTCCCCGCGCCCAAATGAACCGCACCGCCCGGTGTCTCCCGCGCGGTGGCGGGGGCGTCTGCCGGCGGCCCGTCGGCCTGCCGAGGTCTACGCTCCTCGACATGCATGACGTGCCAGACAATTACCGCGCAGGCGATCAGGAAAACGTATTTATACAAGCGGCCCCGGCGTGGCGCCGGCGCAGAGGGTTCAGTCCCGGACATAGGTTGCCTCCCGAAAATGTGGTATGCCGATATCTGTCCTATTGTCGCGGCCAGACCCGCACACGGCAAAGAAAAAGAGGCTCCCGGTCCGGGAGCCTCGTCATAGACCAGTGTACGTTTTCGTGCCGTTACGCGCCGGCCATGTGGGTGGTATTCGAATAGTTCCGCGCCCGCACCGGCCGCCGCATCTTTCGCGCGTCCAGGGTGCGCATGATGCCTTTTTCGATTTCCACCACGACAAACACCACCAGGCCGAGAATCATCGGATACCACCAGTCGGCGAGCGGCAGCGGCGTGGTGTGGAACACGCGGTTCATGAAGGGCAGGTAGGTAACGCCAAGCTGCAAGGCAACCATCAGCGCCCCGACGACAAATACCGCCTTGTTCCCGAAGAAGCCGGTCGAGAAGGCCGACCCGCGCAGGCTGCGGTTATTGAACAGATGAAAGAATTGTGCAATCACGATGGTCTCCATGGTTATGGTGCGAATCGTGTCTGTATCGTGGTTGCCGCTTCGGGCCAAAGCCAGCCCGAGCCAGAGCGTGCCACCACCGATAAGAATAGACGCGTAGAAGATGCGCCAAATGTAATACGGGGTGAGGATGCCCTCCGACGGGTCCCTGGGCGCTCGCGTCATCGCCTCCGGGTCCAGCGGTTCAAACGCGAGGGCGAGGGATACGGTAACGGACGTCACCATATTGACCCAGAGGATCTGCACCGGCGTCAGCGGCAGCATGGTGCCGAAGAGGATGCTTGCCATAATCAGGAAGCATTCCGCGCCGTTGGTGGGCAGGATAAACAGAATCGTCTTTTTCAGGTTGTCGTAGACCTTTCGGCCTTCCTCGACCGCCGCCGCGATGGTGGAGAAATTGTCGTCGGCGAGAACGATTTCCGACGCCTCCTTCGTCACCTCCGTCCCCTTGACGCCCATGGCGATGCCGACATCGGCCATCTTCAGCGCGGGAGCGTCGTTGACGCCGTCGCCGGTCATTGCCACCACTTCGCCCTTGGATTGCAGCGCCTTGACGAGTTGCAACTTGTTTTCCGGGCTGGTGCGGGCGAAGACGTTGTGATTCTGCGCCGCGACGCGCAGATCGTCCTCGTCCATCGCGTCGAGTTCGCGGCCGGTCAAGGCCTCCTCGCCGTAACAGATGCCCATCTGTTCGGCGATGGCGGTGGCGGTCTCGGCGTGGTCTCCCGTGATCATCTTGACGGAGATGCCTGCGTCCTGGCATTCTTCGACCGCCTTGATGGCTTCGGGGCGGGGCGGGTCGGTGATGCCGGCCAGGCCGAGGAGGATGACGCCTTCCTTGACGTCGTCGTGATCGATGGCGGTCATGCCCTCGGACGCCGGTTTGTAGGCGGCTGCGATGGTGCGCTGGCCTTCACCGGCGAGGCGGAACATCTCTTTTTTCCAGTATTTTCGGTCGAGGCTGCGGGTACCGCCGGCGTTCCGTTCTTCAGACGCCATTTCGAACAAACGATCCGGAGCGCCTTTGATATAGATGACCTTCTGCCCGTCGACCCGTGCGAGGACGGCCATATATTTGTATTGGGAATCAAACGGGATGACGTGCAGGCGCTCGATACATGTCTCGGGCGCGTGCACCTTTTCGTAAGCGGTCAGGAGCGCGCCCTCGGTCGGCTCGCCTTTGACGGTCCAGTTGCCCGAATCGTCCCGGGTGATTTCGGAATCGTTGCAGACGCGGAAGCAGGTCAGGGTCGAAAGCAGTTCAGGCTCCGACTCCACATGGATATTGCCACCGCCCTTGGTCACCTCGCCTTCGGGAGCGTATCCGGATCCGGAAAAAGCGAAGCGGTCTTCGCGGGTCACTACCTCGCCGACCGTCATTTCGTTCTGGGTCAGGGTGCCGGTCTTATCCGAGCAGATAACCGTCACCGAGCCAAGCGACTCGACCGACGGCAGGTTGCGGACGATGGCGCAGCGCCGTGCCATGGCCTGAACGCCGACGGCGAGGATGATGGACATGACGGCGGGCAGCCCTTCGGGAATGGCGGCGATGGCGAGGCCCATCACCGACATCGCCAATTCGCCCTGCCCATAGTCGCGGAAAAACGTCCCGAACAGGTAGACGCCGACAGCCACGACGATGATGACGATGGAAATGTGGGTGCTCAACCTGTCCATCTGGCGGAGGAGGGGAGTGGTCGGGGTCTCTACCTCGGTCAGCATTTCATTAATACGGCCGAGTTCGGTATTTTCGCCCACAGCCACCACCAGGCCGACGCCGGTTCCGGCCGCGACGTTGGAGCCGGAGAAGGCGATGTTCGACCTGTCGCCAAGCTGGGTGTCGGCCGGCAGGGGGGGCTATCGATTTTTCGGAGGGCATGGCTTCGCCGGTCAGGGGCGACTCTTCGATACGGAGGTTGTCGGCCTTGATAAGGCGCAGGTCGGCCGGCACCTTGTCGCCCGGCTTCAGCCTGACCAGGTCGCCCAGGGTAAGGTCTTCGGCCGGGATTTCCATCCGCTTGCCGCCCCGGACGACGTGGGCTTCGGGCGAAAGAAAGGTGCGTATCGAATTCATGGCCGATTCGGCCCGGTTCTCCTGGATAAAGCCGATCATGGCGTTGATGACCACCACCGCCAGGATGACGGCGGTATCGACGTAATGGCCCATAAAAAAGGTTATCGCGGCTGCGACGAGGAGGACGTAGATGAGGATGTTGTTGAACTGGCGCAGGAAGGCCCGCACCAGGCTGCGTTTTTCGCCTTCGGGCAGTTGGTTGGGACCATATTGTTTACGGCGTTCGGCGGCAGCTTCGGGCGTCAGGCCGGTGGCGGCGTCGGTGTCGAGGAGGGATATGGTCTCGGAGACGCTTCGTGTGTACCAGTTTTTTCGTTTGGCTATGGTTGTCGCCATGGGTGGAATCCTTGTGATGTCAACGTGTACTGCACCTCATTAACTACATGTTGACCCCCCGGGAAGGCTCCTTTCCGGCAGATGTTTTCCGTTATGGTTGGGGAGATTCCGCGAAGGATCACCTGCCGGCGTTGGCGCGGACCTCGCGGAACGTCATGTCGCGCAGAGTTCGCCGTTTTCGAACACGGGCTCAAGCAGGTTGTCGGCCTCGCGCGGGAGCTGGTCCTCGCGGATGGTGCGGATGTGTCCGGCAGCGTCGTGGACAAGGGCCAGCCTGCCTTTTTTCGACGCCTTGGTGGTGTCGAGGGGATTTTTAAAGATGTCGTGCCAGACGCCGTTCCGCTTCTGGGCCGAACATTTGAAGGCAAAGCGCTGCACATCCCGGTCCAGGCGCTGCAACAACCCGCCGCCGCAGCCGAAGGACGCCATGTTGGCGGCGCTCCAGCCGGCGTTGCGGAGAGCGTTGAGGATATTGTAAATGCCGTCGTAATCGAGCCCGTCGCCCCACAGCAGCCGCACCTTGGGATGCAGGAGGCGGAAGCCTTTGGAATTCTCCTGCGCGCCGTAGCCGTCGGCCAGGATGCCGAGGAGGCGGAGGAGGGTGGTGACGGGATCGCCCGAATCGGGGCGGATGACGAGGACGCCGTCGCGGGCCAGGACCTTTTCCCTGAACGACGGCGAGCAGACGATGTCCCGCACGGCGGCGAAGATGTCGTAGGAATCGGAGACGATGGAGAGGGGGCCGGTCGGGTATTGGGAAAGGACGTGCTCGAACATCTCGCGTTCGCCTTCGCGGCCGAGGGCGGTCATGACGCTGTGCTCTGTCGCCGGCACGGCCGAGCCGACAACTTCCGGTTCGTTATAGTATTGCATGGCAAGCTGGATGCCGGCGACCGTGTCGGACCCTTGGAAGTTGACGAGGTGGGCCGCGCCGCCGATGCCGGCCGCGTCCACCGATTCGACGCCCCGGTAGCCGAAATCGTGCACCATCAGGGGCAGGGCGGCCAAGGCGTCGGGATCGGCCGTTTCGAGGAGGAACCGTTCCACCACCGACTTCATTTTGCGGGAGAGGGTCGCGACGGTGCAGGGGTACCAGACGTGGGAGAGGACCGTTTCCAGGTGATTGGTCAGGGCGAAGCAGGCGGGATCGGTGTTTTCCACCGTCACCAGCACGTTGGAAGCGGGGACGGCCATCCCTTCCGGCACGGCGCGGATGCGGACCGGCAGGCGGCCGCCGTGGTTGCGGACAATGTGCCGCCACATGGCTTCGTTGAAATAGCCGTCGTGGTGAAAATAGGCGGCGGTGAAGGCTTTGGCCGCGGCGATGTCGTCCTCCCGCACCACAGCGCCGGTAAAGAAGCGTTTCAGGATATACTGCAAGCCGAAGAAGGTCGTGTCGGAGTAGGTGGCTCCGACCCGGGACTCGAAGTAGGAATAGACCGATTCCGTGCCTGCGGGATATTGGGCGTGGTGGGTGAGTTTGTACCCGTCGGTGAGGAGGGGAATGGAGAGCGGCATACGCGTCCTTTCGCGCCGGCCCTCACCGGGAGATGGGTGGATTATAGCGATGGGGTGGGGGATGATCCATCTGTTTTATGAGATATGGGCGGCTCGGCCGGAGCTTACTTTTATACCCCGTTATTCCCGCGTTCGCGGGGATGACGGGGTTATTTGAGACGAGTAGGGCAACTTCACCCGACGCCCCATCCGTTTCGAAATCAGATTTGCATATGAAGTGGGTTTAACGTGCTTTCATGAGTTATTCTGAACCATCCATATAAATGTAGCCAATCATCGCAAAAGCGTCCATATCGGCACCCACACACGTCACCCCGGCGGTGAATCGTCGACCAGCGGGCCCGCGTGTGGTTGTGCCG
>JAJQBO010000128.1 GCA_021203245.1 Planctomycetaceae bacterium | reverse complement strand
ATTTATATTCGGTGTGTCTGTCGTTGGCTGAAAATATTGTGACGACACACTCTAATCATTTATGCTCTCTTTTTTTAGTTGTTGTTTCGCATAAACTCATCAATACGATATCGTATCCCATCTAGTAACTTTGATGTTAAGCCATTATCCAGGAAAAGAAGTGTTACCCATTCCGCAATAAAGTACTGGCTTTTATTCATTCCCTTTTCGTGATCGAAGTTCAGGGCAGCCCTTTGAAGTGCTTCTTCGCTACATGCTCCAAAATCAGCTTTAACACAGGTGGTCATATTTGGGACCATTATACAGAAATTAGGCGCTAATATGCATTGGTCGGGAAATGCCGAGATGTCTTTCTCGCGACCCAACAAGGTAAGTAGAGCCTTGTTATCTCGTTCGTGCATATCCAAGTGTTCTTGCTTCCTTGCGTCGGAATCCGAATCAAATATAACGAAAAAAGGGATCCCTAATTCTTTTGCTATGGCTATGGGGCGTAATAGCTGGCTTTTCCCTCCAACGGGAATAATATGGCAGCCATGTCGTCTAAATTCTGTCCACTGTCCTGTTAAATGTAAATGTGTCGTAATATACGCTTGGTCCTCAATGCCCTCAACAAATACGGGTATTTTAGTAAAAAACATTTCCGCGATATTTGGATTTAAGGATTGATGAATATCTGCCTTGAATCCCTCTAAGCCACTTTTCGGATCGACTCCAGTAGCGGCCTTAACGCTTTGGCTTAGTTTTTCGTAATCAACCCCACAAACTTTTGAACATTTTTCCGTTTTATGCTTTTGTACAATACGTGCATTCTCAAAAAACTTGCCATTTACAAAAAGTGGCGAATGCGTTGTTATTAATATTTGATTGTTTCCAGAACTTAATACATGAAGAACGTCAGCCAGGTGCCTTGCCTGTGGTGGATGTTGATAGAGTTCCGGTTCCTCGCATCCAAGCAGTAAGGTAGGTGCTCCATCTGTATCAGAAGAAGCCAATTCCTGCAATAATGCGAGCAAATAGGAACGCTGAAGTCCGTGCCCCATGCGAGTTATGTCACCAAGGAAATCACCATCACCAGTCTTTACAGAAACTAAAGGAGGTTGTATCTGAACTGATTTAGAAGGGTTATGATTCCATTGCATTCCAAGTTTAACATCGGGATGAGCCCATTCTGTCAATCTACTTTGCAGTGAGTTCGAAATCTCCGATAGACAGTTAGCGTTAGCATCCAGAAGGTCTTGATATTTCTGCAATGTTTCTTGCTTTATTTTCTTTATTTCATCCTCAAAATTGATTCGACTCCTTACTGTTCTTGCAATAAGCTTTCCAAGTGCAGAGTTTTTATCCTCCGTGCCTTCTTCTACTGCATCTTTGACAGCAGGTACGTATACCCATTGAATAAAGGGAGCTAATTTTCCCGTACTGTTAATCCCGTAGAAATCGTCTTCGCTTGGTATCTGACTGCAAGCCTCAGGGTGTGAATCTTCATATTCTCTTAATGCAGTTCGCATGAAATTCTTGCTACCTGCTTTAGGGAGGTCGGGATGGGTCTTCCTAATTGATTCGTAAATGTCTTTTAATTCTGCAGCCTTCTTCTTATTCTTTTCTTCTTCAAAAAAAATCCTGAAAGCATCGATCCTCATGCGCTGACCATAATGACGGAGGGTGGTTTTATCATTATCCTTGTCATAGATTGCTTCCGCACTTACGATTAATTCTTCATTACGCACGTAATCTGATAGGTCGTTAATAGCTTGCGCATTTAACTCATTGAAGATTACGGTAATGGTGATCGGTTCTTCTGTATTTTTATTAAAATAATCTTCATTTATAATATTGGAATAGGTTGTGCCTGAACTGCTTTCCTCTTTGAAGAAAACATTCAATGCAGATAGTATTGTTGATTTTCCGGAGCCGTTGGGACCAACGAAGCAAGTGTATGGATTTAGAAGGATAGTTTCATGTTCAAAGCTTCGGAAATTTTTTATTTCAATTGATTTGATTTTCATGCTGGAAACCTTTCCACCTAACTGGTTGCGATGGAGTCATCATATAAGATTTCGATTCCAGCGGGAATTAGATTCGGTTATTTTCGTCCTTCCAGAATCCATTCCCACGAAGTGTCAAAATCTTCTACGCCTTTGGCTAACTTTTTCCAAGGTATCTGCACTTGTGCATGTCGCCATTTATGAATAGTAACCTGGCTAACTTTGAATTGTCGAGCTAGCTCTACTTGTGATGGACTTTTCGGATAAAGATCAAGAAATCTATTATTGATTCCTTTTGTATCAAATGGCGTCGTTTTTGCTTTGGATTCCCCAGAATGGTGTTTATTACCTACTCCAGTGAGTAACCAATCCCAACTTATCCTTTGTATATCAACTAACTCTTTAAGCCGCCACCACGGCACCTTACTTTTTCCATTTTTCCAATCATTGGTAGTTTGACGTGCTATCCCCAAAATGTGGGCTAATTCGCCAGATGAACCTACTCCATAGCATGACTCGTACCGATTATAAATTCCGATATTGTCGAACATTATGAGCTTTCGTGGGATTGTCCGTAAATTAAGTATTGACAATGTCCGTAAAAAGGGTAAGATGAAGTCATGTGGTCGAATACAGGTCGGCACCTCTCTTGCGCTGCCTTGCAGACAGTTGCATGAGTCGTCTTCCATCATTGGCTATCAGATTTCCTTTAATAGGCGATCTGAACCCCATATTATAGTCGCGTACTTTACGCTGGCAAAGAGATTACGCAAACCATTAAGGATGTGTTGGCATAGCTCGCCGAAGGTCTTTCGGTTGGGGAGGGGAGGGTGTCGCTTTAGATTTGGGTGAAAAATGGGAAAAGTACCTCAAGAGTTAAGGGAGACGATTGCTGCAAATATACGTAATTGCCGGATGAAAAAGTATCCCGGACGTGGTGGTGGGAAGAAATGCGCCGAAGACTTCGGCGTGTCCCCACAGCAGTGGTCGCCGTGGGAAAGGGGAATGCGGACGTCGGATGAACTGAGGATGGGGCAAATCGCGGATTTTTTCGGCGTGACCGTGGCGTATTTACGGGAAGACCATACCAAACCGAAACCAGATCCGGTAGCGCCCGTTAAACCGCCGCTACCCGATCCACCTCTACAAAATGACATCATCCCGCCGTCGCCCTCCGTCCATTTCCGCTGTCCGTTTTACCTCCCGCCACAACCGGGCCAACCGTTTTCAGGCGAGATGCGGAGTATGTGCTGGCTGGCACAATGGATGTTTGATGACCTTCGGCAATTCGGGCTGCCGATACGCCTGAACACCGAGGACGCGGACAAGGTATCATGTCGAGTTCCAGCGCATGATTGCATAACTGTTCCCAGATTTTTCGCACTGCCGTCACCTCTTCGCCGCTGGTGCGCGGCGAATCGAGGACGCGGGTTTTCTCGCCAAAGCCGTCCCGACGTAAAACGCGGGTCGTGGTGAGGACGTGGACGTGATGGTTTCGGTCGTCGCCTTTCTTTCCCGGTGCGTGGATGCACATATCCACCGCCACGCCGTATCGCTCCACAATCACCCTGGCGAAATGTTGCGCCAGATACATCCTGTTCAACGGGCTCAATTCCGTCGGGAGCGCAAGCTCCCATTCCCGCGCCACCTTGGCGTCCTTGCGCTTCTCGGCCTTTTCCGCTAGGTTCCATAACGCGGAGCGGGACAT
Source organism: Planctomycetaceae bacterium (assembly GCA_021203245.1). Classification (GTDB taxonomy): domain Bacteria; phylum Planctomycetota; class SZUA-567; order SZUA-567; family SZUA-567; genus JAJBSZ01. The sequence goes on along the minus strand of JAJQBO010000128.1, from coordinate 3,818 downwards.
CATGCGGACGCCTTGCGGCACATAAATCTGCGAGTGGACGATTCCCTTTTTCCTGCGGTAATCGTGTATTTCGCCGGTACGCTCGTCGATGATGCGCTCGCCGGCGCGATAGGCTGCGGCGGCGGTCGCGCTTCGTCCCGATGCGCGGCTGATCGCCTTGGCCTGACAATGAAAAATAGACATATCGTCCTTTCGCCTTATGCCCCGTCACCACTGCAAAACCGGCAGGTTTTCGCATGGCAGGGGCCACCGCGAAGCGGCGAGGGGTCGAGGGGAGAATCCCCCGCGCACTGCATTGACCTCCGGGCAATGCTAATGTGCGCCCTTGCCGGTTCCTGAGCGCCTGTCCGTCCGTATGTCCGAAGGCTTCCCCACGCGCCACGCATGGGGAAAAGCCTCTCGGACGGGATTACGCCACCGCTACGGGGCGGAATCCCCTGATACGGATGGCTGGCGCTCAGGAACCGGCTGCGGTGCTGTTGCAGCCTCCCTTGCATCCTGAGCGTCATCGGCGGCTTTCTCCGCGTTTTCCTCTTCGATGCGGGCGAATCCACATTCCGAACGATGGAGGTGCCGTTTTTCGGTGAGGTGGCGTTTAGCCCATTCCCTGAGTTGGCGGCGTTCGTGGTCGGTGCCGGTGCGGTAGACGCATTCGACCATCGCACCCCATACAAATAGTTGCCCGTTCCGCTCCCTGCGGGTGGCAACGGTGTCTCTGGCTTTTTTGCGCTGAAGACGCGCTTCCAGCTTTTTGATGCGTTCGCGCCGCTTCTGCGCGGCGTCGGGAACCGCTATGGAATTTGGTGATTGCTGGGTCATAACAATCTCCTTTTGTATCGTGTTCATCACATGATTGCTTGGTATCTGGTTCTCTGTGCTCATAGGTTCCTCCGTTTGGTTCAAGCCGCTGTTCGGTTGGGCAATAGCGATGGTAGTTTTCCAAGCGGCATACGCAAAAAATAACATGGACGATGTTGATACTAATTGAGGCTGGAATGAGGATGGACGCGGCACATTTTGAGGCCAACGCTTCTGAGAATGCGGGCGTATCCTTAATGAGCGCGAAGCGCAACCGGTCGGCGGTAAGTGGCGAAAGCGGCTTGCCGCGTCGACACCAATGCCAGCCCGCATTACCGGGATTGACGCGGGCCGCAGGCCGCGTTCACATGAGTCCGCAATCGTGAGCCGCACCCCCAGCGCCACCCTATTAGCGCGGTTGACGACCTCCCGCAAAGGCTCAACCCACCAATTCGCGGCTACCCTGTTGATATTCCCGGTGGGTATTTAGAAAATTGGGAATTACAACCAAACTTCTTAATGGGCGAGGGTGATGCGGCAGAAACTTCAGGTCAAGGTCATAGTGCTGTCGGTCTGGACAGTGGGCGTCGTTCTGATCGCCCATTCCCTGCGTGACGTCATCGGAGGGCAGTTCAAGGAATATTGGTTCATCATTACCGCGCTCGTCGTCGCGGTAGGGACGGCCTTCATCGAATTTTTGAGGTGGGTTGCCCGATTGGCCCACGCGGAAAGCGAACGACCTGAGGAGCGTGCACCAATGCCCGGTTCATTGGTGGTTAGCAGTGATAATGCGATACAAGGAAACCCGATAATGGCTGAAAAACAGACACCAAATCATAATGTGCTGCATATCAACAACGGCACCAGCTATCACAATGCGCCGGGCGGTATGTTGAATTTCGGCCCTGTTACCGTCAATCAGAACTTTGGTGGGCAGCAGGACGAAGCGCAGGCGGCTCAGAGCGAAAGTAGCGATATTGATGCGGAGGACGGTAGCGTGGATGAGATGATTGACATCAACAGCCTCATCGATTTTTCGGTCAAGTTGAAATCGCCGGGAGTGTCCCGGAACACAATCACGAGAATCTTGAAGGATGCGGATATCAAACCATGCGACAGAGAGAAGAACGGAAGAACCATCCGGAACCTCTATCCGCGTAAGGAATCGCAATGCGCGGTTGCAGATTACCTCGCCGACAAAAACCTTTAAGATGACGATGTCACGATAACTTTTTACGTTCCGTATCTCACTCCAGCCCGCCTTGTGCGGGCTTTTTTACGATTTCACGATTTCCGCCCACGATGTCATGCTTCCCAAACTTTTGAACCCAATCGCCATTTCGCGGATTGTACCCCTGTCGAATTTGGAACGTCGCGCTTATCGCGGCATTGAAAATGAAAGGGGTCATTCATGCGCATGTTTTCGACAGGTGAAGCGGCGAATCGGCTGGGCGTCACGAGGGATTCTTTGTTTGCGGCACTGCGGGCCGGTGCGCCGGACGCGGAAAGTCGCATCGGTAGCCGACGGGCATTCACCGAGGAAGAGGTGAATGCACTGGCGGCGTGGTTCGAACGGAAGCGGCGAATCCGCGACGGATTGGAGAGGCGAGAGGAGGTGGCACATGCACACTGCCGTTTGTAATCAGCGGGGAAGAGAGAGAAAAACCGATGCGGGCGATGCTAATAAGGAGGTTGTAATTAATACTAATACCCCCCATACCCCCCGAAAACGGGGGGCTGAAATCGCTTCGAATGCGAATTACACCCTCGCTCTGGATTTGTGGCGCGAGGTCTGTGCGGCGGCTGGTCTGGCCTTTATCGTGGACAACTGCACCGCCAACGGCGCGCGGAAGATCGCCGCCCGTTACCTCGATACTGGCGAACTCACACCCGCTGCAGTGAAAAAAGCGATGGCGAAGCTGGCGCACATCATTACGCACAACGAACGGAGTAGCCATTACACGCTGAATGCACTTGGGAATAATATATCGCGCTACCTTGTGGTTCCCAAAGCCACCACCACCGCAACCACCGCGCCGTCAAAACCCGTTTTGTGGGATTTCAGGTGTAATGTGTGCGGTGAGACTTCGGCGGCTTTTCTTCCGGGTCACGTCCAGCCGTATGGTCGAACGGTACGAAATACCGCCACCGACCACACTCGCGGGGCGCAAGGTGTGGATAGTCGGCAAAGTTCGCGAATGGATTACCGAGGCCGCGAACCGCAAGGAGGCCGAAGCGTTAAAAGAGGCGAAGCGGTTTCGCGTCTTCAATTAGCTGGACGCTCGGGTGCTGGCGGGGTGGGTTGACAACCCGCCAGCATGTGTTATACTTAAATGTAGTTACAAACGGATGTATACGGGGTTCGATATGGAATTTGAATGGGACGAGGAAAAGGCGGAGGCCAATTTCCGGAAACACCATGTCGATTTCGAACTGGCGGCGCGGGTCTTTTTCGACCCGTACCGTATCGAAAAATTCGACGCCGCGCACGATAGCGGTGAGGAACGGTGGCAGACCATAGGCATGGCCGAATCCGTGGTACTGATGGTGGTCTATACGGAGCGCGGCATAACGGGCGAGATAATCCGATTGATTTCGGCGCGAAAGGCAAATCAGCATGAGCAAAAAACGTACAGTAAAAATCTCCCTTGATCCGAAAAATCTCCCGCCTCTGTCGGCCAAACAGAAACGGGCGCTGGTGGAACTGGGGAAGTTGCCGGAATCAGAAATCGACTACTCGGATATTCCGGCCATGAAGGATGAGGAAGAGCCGATGTACAAGCCGGTCAAAAAGTTGACAACGGTTCGCATTGACGCGGACATTTTGGCCTGGCTCAAAACTTACGGCAAGGGATACCAGACGAAAATCAATGCCATTCTGCGGCGGGAAATGCTGTCGTCAAAGGGCAAATGAGACAGGGGATAGACTATGGCTACTATATTTCAAAGCCCGGTACGGCGCAAAAATTCCGTCACCGGAAAGGTGGAAAACGCGGTTGATGCCAAAGGCAAGCCGCTTA
>JAJQBO010000178.1 GCA_021203245.1 Planctomycetaceae bacterium | reverse complement strand
CGTTGAGGGCAGAATGTACCAATGCAGAGGTGACGCCAAAAAGCCAAACGTGAGAGGCGCGCCCGGGCTGGGCGCGCCTTCCTCATGTTTTGGCCTCCCATCGCTCTCCGCACTCTCTTTCACAAACACGCGCCCTTATCCCAAAAACGTCACCCCGGCGGGATAAACGTCCGCTGCATCCCTCGCGGGAAGTTGTGCCGGGGCAGGCGGGCTGGACATGGACGGCAGGGCGTCCTGATCGCGTTGGAGCACAGGGCCATTCGCCCTGCCCAAACACAACCACACGTGTGCTCGCTGGTCGACGCTCAACCGCCGGGGTGACATGTGGGGGTGACGATGTGGACTTTGTGAAGATTCCGAATTGAAAGGCGCGCCCATGCTGGGCGCGCCTTTTTACGGTTACAGCGAAAATAGTCTACCGTGAACTGAGGAGTCCCTGTTCGCGCCGGCCTTCCGACACCAGCCATTGCTGCACATCGGGCGGGAAATAGGCGAGAATCTCGCGGGACGAACGCAGCACCTGCCCGCCGCCCGCGCCGCCACGAAGCGCAACCATCACGCCCTGCCGCTCGGCCATATCGATAAAGGCCCACGATTTCGCCGCCAGGGCGGCGTCGCCGGGGTTGGCCAGGTAGTCGTCCCACGCCATCCGGCCGATTGCATAGAGGCCCATTCGGTTCCCGCGGGCGGCGGCGGCGCGGGCGAGCTCGCGCGCCTGGGCCGCTTCGGCGGGATCGCCCGACTCGTAATAGATGTTCGCAAGGAGTCCCATGCCCCAGGTATCGTTTTTGGCCGCAGCTTCCTGCGCCAGCCCCTTTGCCACGGCGCGGCTGCGGGCGGTATGGGGCACAACACTGCTGTCGTAATAGATATGCGCCAGGAGCGACAGCCCTTCCGGCAGGCCGCTGCGGGCCGCCTCGCGGGCGTTGAACATGGCGGTATCGTGGTCGCGGTGGCCGGCGTCGCCGAAGTATGCGTGATACCCGGTCAGGGCCAGCGGCAGCGAGAACATGCCTTCCGCCGCCTTGGTGGCCAGCATGGACGACCGCGCCGGATCATACCCGAATCCGTTCGCACCGCCCTGCATGTACTGCGCCGCTTCGTAGGCGAGCAGCCGGTAGTCAGGGTGCTGCGTGTTCGGACCCACTGCGGCGGAACGGTTCGCGGCCTGGAGCAATTGCTTCGGCTGGTACGGCGCGTTCAGCCCGGGCGTTTCGATAAGAACGGCGGCGAGGCCGGCCTGGAAGAGGTGCAGGTTCGGACTGCTGCCGCCCCGCTGGATGGCCTGGACCAGGTAATTGACCGCCGCCTGGGGATCGCGGGCAAAGCCGCAGTCGCCAAGGTAATGCAGCAGGCCGGCGAGGGCGAGGAAGTTGACGTCGCCCTCGTTGGCGTAGTGGAGCACGAAGTCGCGCGCATCGCTGCCGGGCGCGCGTTTTTCCGACAGCGCAATGCCCTGGCCGGCCACGGCGAGGCGCATGCCGTTCGATTCGGCGAAGGCGGTGAGGTCGCGGCTCGCGAGGCCGAACGAGGTGACGACGCCGCGGTAATCCGGGTCGGTGCTCCACGTCTGCATCGCCACGACTTCGCCCCGCGCGTTCACGATGGGGCCGCCGCTGTTGCCGGATTTGGCTAGCGCGTCGTGCATGACCAGTTGCGGGTCGCGGTTGATGACCTTGTTGACCCGGCCGGCGGTGACGCGAAGCGGCGCGCCGGGGATGGCGCCGCGGCCGTCGTGGGAGACGACCGGTTCGCCGTTGCCGGGAAAGCCGACGGCGTAGACCGGTTCGTTCGGCCGCGCGTCCCGGGTAAAGCCGAGCACTGGCAGTCCGGCCGGGAGCTGGACCCGCAGGAGCGCGACGTCGAAGTTCGTGAACTTTTTCGTCAGGGTGACGATGTTGATGTTGGCGTCGTTGATGAGGGTCGAGGCGATGTACTGGACCGCTTCGCCGGTCAGGAATTCGTTTGTGTCATAGCGGCTTGCCACGACGGTCGCTTCGGTGGGCGGGATGTAGTCGTTCCGTACCAGGATGCGCTTGGGCACCCGCTCGGAGACGACGTGGGCGTTTGTCATGACCAGGCCGTCGCCGACGATAAAGCCGGTTCCCCAACTGACGTTGTCGGCCAGGGGTTCCTCGTATTCTATATATACCATCACCGTCGCCGCGGTGACGCGGCCGAGCGTCTCCTGGGGAATGGCTTCCTGGGCAAAAGCGTTAAGAAAAGGCGTAAAAACAACGGCACACAACAATATGGCGCAACGGAGCGCAAGGCTTCGCGAGGCTCTATACATGGCATCTCCACGACGGGATTTATCAAGAGTAAATGTTCGGTTACGGAATCTACCCTGTCGCGGCCGATGGGCCGTCCTTCTCGTCGCGGCAAACGGTTCGCGGCGCCCCCACGCTAACGCGAGAATGGGGCGGGATATGGTGACCGACACTTTTTTGGCAAAACCGCCCGGGCGGACCGGAAACGCGGTTCGACCAAAATAAAAGCCGCCGCAACGCGGTGCGCGGCGGCGGCTCGGAAGGCCTGTCGAAACGTTAACGTGGCGCGGGTCGAATCAGTCTTTCTTCAACGCGTCGTCGAAGGCGACGCTGGAGGGCGGGTAGTCGAATTTTTTGACGAATTCGCACGCCTCGCGCGCGCCGAACTCGCGATCCATGCCGCTATCCTCCCACTCGACAGACATCGGGCCGTCGCAGCCGACGGCGTTCAGTTCGCGGACGATGGCGTCGAAATCGACGCCGCCGTGTCCGGGCGAAACGAAGTTCCAGCCGCGCCGCGTGTCGCCGAATTCGATATGGCTGCCGAGGATGCCGGCGCGCCCGTCCAGCGTCACCACCGCGTCCTTGACATGGACGTGATAGATGCGCTCGCCGAACTCGCGCACAAACAGGGCCGGATTCATGCCCTGCCAGTAAAGGTGGCTGGGGTCGAAATTCAGCCCAAAGGTGGGCCGGTAGTCGAAGGCCTTCAGCAGCTTTTCGGTCGAATAGAAGTCGAAGGCGATTTCGGTCGGGTGGACCTCGAGCGCAAATTTGAGGCCGTATTTGTCGAACTCGTCCAGGATGGGCGTCCACTTGTCGACCACTTCCTTGAACGCGTCGTCGACCTGCTGCTGCGAGGTCTGCGGAAAACTGTACCAATAGTTCCAAATCGGGCTGCCGCAAAAGCTGGTGACCACCGGGACGCCCATGTTCTTCGCCGCCCTGGCGACCCGCATCATCTCCTCTGCCGCCCAGCGCTGCATGTCCCCGCCCTTCCCTTTCATGAATCCGGGCATAAAACCGTCGTAGCGGGCATCGTAGAGCGATGCGACGCACTGGCCGACGAGGTGGGAACTGATGGCCCAGCAGTCGAGGCCGTGCTGTGCCAGGATGTCGCGGCGGCCCTTGCAGTATGCCGGGTCCTCCGCCGCCCTGCCGACTTCGATATGATCGCCCCAGGTGGCGATTTCCAGCCCGTCGTAGCCGAAGGCGGCCATCTTTTCGCACACCGTCTCGAACGGGAGATCGGCCCATTGGCCGGTAAAAATGGTGACTGGACGCTTGCCCATCTCGTTCTCCTTTTATCTACGGGTCGAGAAATCCACATCGATCCACGCGCTCCCGTTCTTGTTCGACTCCAACGTGGCGTGGATAAACCTGATGCCGCGCGCACCGTCGGCGACATCCGAAAAAAGTCGTATTCGCCCGGTTCAGTGCCGTTCCGACGGGCGACGATGGTCGAGATGAATCCGTCGTAGAGGTTGGCGAAGGCCTCGAACACGCCCTCGGCATGGCCGGTGGGCAGGTGCGTATACCGTGCCGCGTGGGGATGCAGAAACGGTTGCGCGCGGGTGAGAATCTGCGGCGGCCGGCCTTTTGGCGTGAACAGGAGGACGTTGGGGTTTTCCTGCTGCCATTCGAGTGCGGCCGCCGTCCCATAGATGCGGATCGCCAAGCCGTTTTCGCGGCCGATGGCGACCTGGCTGGCCCAGATGGAAGCGGTCGCGCCGTTCGACATCGTGCACCAGACAAAGCCGTTGTCGTCGAGTTGCCGGTTCGGGACAAAGGTGTCGAGTTTGGCCGACAGCCTGGTCATCTCCAGCCCGGTCGTGAAGTGGACGAGGTTTTCGGCGTGGGAACCGATGTCGCCCATGCATCCGGCCAGGCCGCTGCGGGCGGGATCGGTGCGCCACAAAGCCTGCTTGTTGGCCGGATCGGGCGCGTCGGCGAGCCAGTCCTGGATATATTCCGCCGCGATGAGGCGGATGTCGCCGAGGTCGCCTTGGCGAATCATTTCCCGCATCTGGCGGACGAGCGGGTGACCGGTATAGGTATAGGTGACGAGGAATTCCCGCCCGGTCCGCTTCGCCAAGGCGACGAGTTCGTCGGCCTAGGCGGGGGTGAGGCACAGCGGTTTATCGCAGGAGACGTGGAAGCCGGCTTCGAGCGCGGCTTTTGCGGCCGGGTAGTGCATATGGTTCGGCGTGACGATGACGACAAAGTCGGGTTTGTCGTCCCTGGCCGCCTCGGCCTGGAGCATTGCTTCGTGGGTCTTGTAGACCCGCGCCGGATCGAGGCCCCATTGCGCCGCCTGGTGCAGCGATTTCTCGTGGCTTTGGGAAAAACACCCGCCGACGAGGCGGGCTTTTCCCAGGAGGTCGATGGCCATCTTGTGGACGTGGCCGATAAACGCTCCCGGGCCGCCGCCGATCATGAGGTAGGTGAGGGTGACGCCGCCGCTGGAACCGTGTGGAGCAACCATACGACACCTCCTTTGCTGGTAGGAAAAAGGGGAATGACGCAGGCAATTTTACCACGGAGCGGTTTTCCGGCAAGACCGAGACCGGGCGCCGATGCGAGAGGGGGACTGAACCCAATTCAGCCCCCCCGTCGCAGTGACCTGTGATGAGGAGCCGCTCATCACTTCCCGGCTGTAATGTATTCCTTGTACGCGTCCAGAAGCGCCACCAGGTTGGGGATGGGCGTCAGGGCCTGGACGTTGTGGATGCTGTTGAAGACAAAGCCGCCGCCGGGCGAAAAGATGCGGCAACGCTCCAGCGCTTCGGCCCGCACCTGCTCGGGCGTGCCGAACGGCAGGGTCTTCTGCGTGTCGATGCCGCCGCCCCAGAACACCACCCGGTCGCCGTATTTGTCCTTCAAGCGCTGCGGATCCATGCCGGTGGCCGAGCATTGGACAGGATTCAGGATGTCGAAGCCCGACTCGATCAGCGGTTCGACAAAGGGTTCAATCGCGCCGCAACTGTGTTTGAAGGTTTTCCAGGAGGTGTTGGCGTGGATCCAGCCGTTGACCTTTTTGTAATACGGTTGATACAGTTCAAGAAACGTCTCCTTCGAGCAGAAGGTGCTGATCTGCGTGCCGAAGTCGGTGCCGCACACAGCCACCACCGTGTAGGCGTCGTCGCCGACGGCGTCGTGGATGCGCCGCAGATTGGCGATGGCGACTTCGGCCTGTTTGGAAAACACCGTGTGGATGAAGTCCTGCCTGATGGCGACGGAAACATACCATTCGGCCACGTCGCGGATGCCTTTCGGATTCTTCATAAACGTGGCGGGGACGTTGGAGACGTCGCCGAACGATGTCCCCGGCAGGGCCGACATCACGGCGCGGTTATGCTTCTTCGCCTCGGCGGCGTGGCGCACCATGAGCGCGAGGTCTTTTTCCGAGATAAGGGTGAATTCCTCGGTGTTGTCGTCCGGGTTCGGATCGTCTTCGTCGAACTCGCCCTGGCGGTTGAGGGCGTCGAAGAAATAGCCGTCGTGGTTCAGCTTGGCGCTGGGCGGGACCGACGTGTCCCCCTCGGGCCAGGTGAGGATGTCGCCGTTTTCATTCGGCTGAAGCGCCATCTGCGCGGCGACGAGGACCTCCTGCCCCCCACGGCGTGCGCCACTCCTTCCAGTTGCCGTCCGTGACCACGCCGAACGAGTTCCTCGCCGGCAGGCTGTGGACCGTGTCCACGCCCATGGCGTCGGCGAGATCGTCGTCAATAAAGCCAAGCATCTGCGATGGTTCGTGGACGATGACGGGGCGCTTTTCCAAACCGTAGTGGTCGCGCAAGGCCGCCACGACGCTGCAGTGGATGCCGGTGGTGTTGCTGCCGCCGAAGTCCAGGGGGAGTCGTGAGGGCTGGCGGTGATTGATGCTGTCGCGGATAACGTCCTGGCTGTCGTTCATGAAAAATGCTCCTGCCCTGGAATTTCAGGCGATCGTTAGTCAAGAAAATCGTCGGCGTTTTCGATGGTGACCAAATCGGTTCCCGTGTCGACGTGGGCGGGGACGGCTTCGCCGTTGAACACCCTAATGGCTGTCTCGACGCCGCGGTAGCCGATGTTGTACGAACTTTGTGCGATGGTCGCGGCCAGGCCGCCGTCCTTGACGCTCTGCACCGCCTCGGCGTCGGCGTTGAAGCCGACGACAACCGCGTCGGACCGGTCGGCGCGCACGGCTTCGAGAGCCGCCATCGCCATCGGGTCGTTGGCGCAGAAGATGGCGTTCAGGTCGGGGTGGCTCGATAGAATGTTCTCGACCACGGTCATTGCCAGCGCCCGCTCGGAATTCGCCGGCTGCACCGCGACGATCTCGATGCCGGGGTGTTTTTCCAGCGCCTGGCGGCATCCGTTCACGCGGTCCATCATGGCCTGGTGGCCCATGACCCCGGTGATGAGGGCGACCTTGCCCTTCCCGTCCAGTCGCTGCGCAATAAAGTCGCCTGCCAGTTCACCGCCGATGACGTTGTTGGTGCCGACATAGGCGGCCTTCTTGTCCCACGGTGCGTCCGTGTCGACCAGGACGACAGGAATGCCTGCCTCGTGGGCGTTTTCCATGACCGGCATCAGTTCCTGGCTGCCGCAGGGGGCGAGGCAGAGGACGTCGACCCCTTGGACAAGCTGGTCCTCGACGATCTGCACCTGTTGCTGGACGTTCAATTCGCGGTCGGGGGCCATGACGGTGAGGGTGACGCCGGGGTTGGCTGCGGCGGCGTCGCGCGCGCCTTCGCGAACGGAGAGCCAGAATTCGGCGTCGAGGGCCTTGAGGATCATGGCGATGCGAATCTCCCCGGCGTTGACGCATGAACCGGCGACGAGGACGGCGGCAAAGAACGCCAAGACGAGTTTTTTCATCCCTACTCCTTCATTGTGAAAGACCACCTACGTGCCGAGGGCCAATCGGCTGAATCCATGGGCGCAGCACGACCGTGGCGCACCTCGCGACACGGATGCGTGTCGCCGGCAAGGGCGGAACAGTCGGTTAGTGGAAAGGAGTGTGCTTCCGTGCGGGTGCCAAAGGCTTTTTCCAGCACTCGCGAACAGCGGTGGAACCTCCTGCAAAAAAGATATTCCTAACCCGTACCTGCACTATACCGCGCCGTCGGGCCTTCGTCAATATATCTGCAATATTTAATTTGTTTTTTATATCTCTTTAATTGATTTGCTTTTATCTTAATTATATATAATTTATATATTTTATTAAGGTTACGCAGGAAGATTGCGGCCCATTCGCG
>JAJQBO010000193.1 GCA_021203245.1 Planctomycetaceae bacterium | reverse complement strand
GCACCGAACTCACGAAGCCGCCGGCTGCGTTCACGTATTTTTTTAAAATGCTTTAAAAATGAAAAATTAACAATTAAAAATTAACAATGAACAATTTCCAATCTATACCGAATTGTTCATTGTTAATTGTTCATTCGGTTACGCCCGCCGCCCCCCAAGGTCATCGCCCCGTCCCCGAACATCCCGTTCACATGCTCGACCAATTCCCGGCACGGCCGCAGGCTGTAGCGGCCGTCGGCGCGGAGGTCGACGCGGCCTTCGGGCGATTCGAGGCGGAAGTAGAGTTGCGTCTCGCCCCGGTTGCGGGCGATGAGGTCGCGGAGGTCGTACAGTTTTTCCTCCGCCACGTCGGTCATCTGCAGGCGCAGCACGGCGCGGACGGCCAGGCGTTCTTCCGCCTGGTTGAGCGGGATGACGTTGTTCACGACCAGCGTCGGTTCGTCGCGGGAGCGGTCGACGCGGGCGTCCAGGAACACCACCCTGTCGGCCTCGAGGCAGTCCTTCACCTCCTCGAAGGTCCTGTTGAAGATGACGGCGCGGGTCTTGCCGCCCATGTCCTCGATTTCGATGCTGGCGAAGCGCTTGCCGCGCTTGTCGTTTTTCAGCATCACCTTGGTGATGAGGCCGCCGACGACGACGGTCGCGCCGTCCTCGTATTCGGTGAGTTCGGCGATGGACGCGGTCGCGAATGCCTCCAGCCGCGCCGAATGCTCGGCCAGCGGATGCGACGACGAATAGAATCCGAGGACCGCCTTCTCGAACTGCAGCTTCTGCTGTTCGCTCCATTCGGGCGCGTTGGGGAGGGACGGCGGCGGGGCCGATTGCGCCAGGCCGGCGAACAGGCCGAGTTGCCCGCTCGACTTCGCCTTCTGCTCGGTCACGCCCGCGTTGATGGCGGCTTCGAGGCCCGCGACCATGCGCGCCCGGTGCATGCCGAAGCAGTCCATCGCGCCCGCCTTGATCAGCGCTTCCATCGCGCCCTTGTTGACGCTCTTGAAATCCACCCGGGCGGTAAAGTCGAAGAGATCCTTGAACGGGCCGTTGGCGCGGCGTTCGTCCTCGATGGAGCGGGCGGCGTTGTCGCCGATGCCTTTGACCGCCGCCATGCCGTAGCGAATGCCGTCCCCTTCCACCGAGAAAAAGGCGTCGGAGTGGTTGACGTCCACCGGCAGGACGGTGATGCCCATGGCGGCGGCGTCGGAGGAATAGGTGACGATGTCGTCGGCGTCGCCTCGGCTGATCGTCAGGATGGCGGCCATGTATTCCTTCGGGTAATGGCATTTCAGCCACGCCGTCTGGTAGGCGATAAGGGCGTAGCAGGCGGAGTGCGACTTGTTGAAGCCGTAGCCTGCGAACACCTCGATCTGGTCGTAGGCTTTTTCCGCCACGTCGCGGCCGATGTCGGCACCGGCCTGATCGATAAACTTCTGGCGGTACTCCGCCATGATCTTCGCGTCCTTCTTGCCCATGGCGCGGCGCATCAAGTCGCCTTCGGACAGGGAGAAGTGGGCAAGGTCCTGCGCCAGGGCCTGGACCTGTTCCTGGTAGAGGATAAGGCCGTAGGTCTCTTTCAGGATCGGCCCCATCTTGGGGTGGAGATAACTGATCGCCTCGCGGCCGTGCTTGCGGTTGATGAAGTTGTCCAGGAACTGCAACGGGCCGGGACGGTAAATAGCCACCGCCGCGATAAGGTCTTCGAACACGTCCGGCTTCAGCCGGGCGAGCAGTTGGCGGAACCCTTCCGACTCGAACTGGAACACGCCCTTGGCGTCGCCCCGGGAAAGCATGTCGAAGGTGGGTTTGTCGTCGAGAGGGAGGGTGTCCATGTCGACGTCGATGTCGCGGGTCTTTTTGATGATGTCCACCGCGTTCTTGATAAGGGACAGCGTTTCGAGGCCGAGCACGTCGATTTTGCACAGGCCGAATTTCTCGAGCGCCTTCATTTCATACTGGGTGGTGACTTCGCCGTCCCGTTGCGCGAGCGGGCCGTAGTCGGTAATTTTCCGGTCGGCGACAAGCACGCCGGCGGCGTGGACGCCGGTGTTGCGCATAACGCCGTCGAGTTCGCCGACCGCGTCGAGAAGGGTCTTTGTCTCGTCGTCGGCTTCGTACTCGGCCATCAGTTCCGGGATGTTCTTCAGGGCCGAAGCGAGCGGCGTCATGCCTTTTTCCGGCTTGAACATGTCGGGAATCATCTTCGCCAGCTTGTCGGTCCGCTGCAACGGCACGGCCATGACCCGGCCGACGTCGCGGATACCGGACTTCAGGGACAGGCAGCCGAAGGTGACGATCTTGGCGCAGTGGTCGGCGCCGTGGCGGTTGATGATATGGGCGACGACCTCCTGGCGGCGTTCCTTGTCGAAGTCGAGATCGATATCGGGCATTTCGTTGCGGCCTTCGTTGAGGAAGCGCTCGAAGAACAGCCCGTATTTCAGCGGGTCGAGGTTGGTGATGCCGAGGCCGTAGGCGATGATGGAACCGGCGGCGGAGCCGCGGCCGGGCCCGACGGGAATGCCGTTCTGGCGGGCGAAATTGACCACGTCCCAGACGATCAGGAAGTAGTCGGGGAAGCCCATTTTCGTGATGACGTCCCGCTCCTTTTCGAAGCGCGCCACCACGGCGTCGGGGAGGGGATCGCCGTAGCGTTCCTTCAGGCCCTCGATGCAGATTTTCGACATATATTCCACCGCCGTCATGCCGTCCGGGATGGCGAGGGTGGGAAGGTGGAAGCCTTTGAGAGGCAGTTCGAGGGTGCAGAGGTCGACGACCTGCATGGTGTTGGCGATGGCGTCCTCGAAGCCGGGCAGGGCTTCGAGCATTTCCTCGACCGACTTCAGGTGGCAGCCGACCTCGGCATGCATGCGGTTTTCGTCCTGGAGCAGGCGGCCGGTGTTGATGCAGATCATGATGTCCTGAATCGCCTTGTGCTCGGGCCGGAGATAATGCGAGTCGGCCGTCGCCACCAGCGGAATGCCTGTCTTTTGCGACAGTTCGCGAAAGGCGGGGAGGATTTGCTGCTGCTCGGGCAGGCCGTTGTTCATAATCTCAAGGAAGTAATTTTCCTTGCCGAAGAGGTCTCGGTACCAGAGGGCGGCCTGTTCGGCTTCGTCGAACTTGCCGGCGAGCAGGTATTGCGGAATCTCACCTCGCAGACACCCGGACAGGCAGCAGATGCCGCCGGCCAGTTCCTGCAGGAGTGTTTTGTCGATACGCGGATAGCGGTAGAAACCGGTCAAAAAGCCCTCGGAACAGAGGCGCGAAAGGTTCTGGTAGCCTTCGAAGTTCCGGGCGATCAGGGTGAGGTGGTTGTAATTGAACTGGTCGCTTGTCGACTTTTCGCGGCGGTCGCCCGGGGCGACATAGGCTTCAAAACCGACAAGAGGCTTCATCCCCATTTTTTTCGCCGTGGTGTAGAAGTCGACCGCACCGTACATGACGCCGTGGTCGGTCAGGGCCATGGCGGTCTGGCCCATGTCCTGCGCGCCATGGAGCAGTTTGTCGACCAGCATGATGCCGTCGAGGGTTGAGTAGTGTGAGTGGATATGGAGATGGGCGAAATCGGTCATGGGATCGAATCCTTACTGCATGGGTGATAGACAAAGAGACAATTATAACCGGATTCGCCCGCGCTGGAAAGGGCGGCACATGAAAAAATCGGTTGCCTCAGCGGCAACCGATTCCACCTGCAAACCGGGATAAAAACGCGCGTCTCGGCTATTCGCCCTCCAGCGGGAAAGCGTCTGCGCCGGGCGCGTTGTCCGGGATAATGTCGGACAGGGTGCGTTCGATATCCAGGAGGATCTTGACGCTGTTGCCGATCTTCGCCAGGCCGATGACCTCGTCGTCCGAATACTGTCCCATTTTGGGCGCGTCCTCTATCTGGTTTTCCCAGATGTCGATGACGTCGCGGACAGTGTCGACGATCATGCCGGCCCACGAGTCGCGCAAGGACACAAGGATGATGCAGGTCTCCGAGGTGTATTCAACCTCGTACATGCCTAATTTCAGCCTGGCGCTGATGATGGGGGCGACCTTGCCGCGCACGGTTGTCACGCCCTTGACATAATGGGGCGCCTGCGGCATGGGCGTTATGGGCTGCATACCGAGAATGCCCTGGACCTTGAGGGCGTCAATGCCGTATTCCTCGTCCCCCAATGCGAAGGTGAGGTATTTGCCTTCCCGCTTTCTCGGTGTGGCACTCATAAACGGTCTCCCTGACTGGGTTCTCTGGTATGGAAAAAAGGGCGGATGCCCGGTGGCAGTCCGCCCTTCCATTAAAACAATATACACCCTGTATTGCAAGTTCAAACCACGAGATTATCGCACCGTGGTTCATTCAGGCAAAGGTCCCGTCAGGGCGTCATTCCTTCCAGTACTGGTAGGTTATCCAGCGCTTCCACGCCTGTTCGACCACGTCCAGGGGTTTGCCGAGGGCGCGGACGACAAACCGCGCGCCTGTCGGGTCCAGGTGTTGGCCGTCCCGGAACGAGCGGTAAATATCGGGGAGCAACCCGAGATCCTCGAGGTACTTGCAAAAATACCGCGCCTGGGCGTAGTTAAGGCTCTCGTTGACGGTTCTGAACTCGCTTGGCGTCATGGCGAGCAGCGTCGACAACGGCGTCAGGGCGTCGCGCCGGAGCGCGTCCTGCAATTCGGGAAGCCGCCAGTTGTCGTCGCCACGGAGGACGTTCCCCTGTGCCCAGCAGTGCTCGTACAGGCTGGCCATGCCCTCACCAAGCCAGATCTGCGCCTGGGGAAAATCCTCCGACATCATGGCGTGGGTCAGCTCGTGCGCCATGGTGCCGGGGCCGGTCTCGTAATTGACGACGATGTATTTCTGCGCATGGCCATAATGACCGTACGGAGAGATCGGATCCATCCCGACAAAACGACGCAACCCGTTTTCGTAACTGGTATAGTCGCGAAAAACAAAGATGTTGACCGTCTTGTCGAGCACCGGTCCCTTGTCGAAATACACCGACACCAGCGCCTTGGCGCAATAGTCGAGCACCCCGTCGACAAGGTATTCGTAGTCCGGCAAATCAAGATCGCCGGCGACGAGGAAATTGCCCCGTTCGACGCAGAGATAGCGGTCGCCGGCCGAACGGCGGAGATCGACGAGGGTCTTGGGTATCTCCGGGCCGGCGCGGGCGGCAATGGTCGGCATACGGAGCCGTACCGTTGTTTGCGCCTGGCCGCCGCCGGTGGGGGATATGTCCTCAGGGAGCCGGGTGCACCCATCCCCGGAGGCGGCCCGGCACGGCGGCGGCAGCCACAGCAGGCCCGCCGCCAAGAGGAGGATCAGGAGTTTGTCGTGTCGCATGTGGAAATGACCCTTCCAAAAAATTTTGGAAAATTGACTGAAGATACTTGCCCAAATGGGCGAGGATCTTTCCGAAAAAGACTTGTCCCGCAGTGATTTCCGGAGAAGATCCGATAAGGGAACGGCTGAGGGGACACGGACATGGTTGAAACGATGGCAGACGCGGTCTTTCTGGCCGACCTGGCGCTCATCGCCGTCATCGACGCCCGCCGCCGCGTCATTCCGGATGGGCTGTCCTTGGGAGGACTCGTGTTTTCGCTGGCCGTATCCGCCGTCCTGCCGCACCGCCATGGGGCGGTTACCCCGATGGACGGGCTGGCCGCCTCCCTCGCCGGCGCCGGGCTGGGGCTGGCGGTCGGTCTGATTCTCCGCTGGAGCGGCACCCTGCTGTTGCGGCGGCGGCTGGACGCGGTGCGCCGGCACGACCCGACAGTGGACGCCGCCCTCGGCATGGGTGACGTCAAGCTCCTCGCCTTTATCGGGGCATTCCTCGGGTGGAGCGGCGTCCTGCCGGTCCTTCTGGTGGCCTGTGTTCTTGGGGCCGCCGTGGGCGTCGTGTACAGGATCGTTTCCGGCCGGTCGGTCCTGCCGTTCGGGCCGTTTTTATGCGTGGGAGGGGCGGCGTGGCATGTGGGGGTTTTTCCCGCATCGTTGTTCGCCGGCCTAACCGGTTAAGGCCGGACCGCTTACGCCGCCGGCGCGAGGGCTATCGCTGAAAGAGGGACATCCTTCAGGAGAATTGTAAAAATTTTCGCTTGAACAAACCGGGATCGTGATATATAGTTTTAGATACAAAACTAGATGGTGGGGAATTCCGTAATGACAAAAGGAGTCACGCTCACCGCCGCGCTGGAGGATTACCTCGAGGCAATCTTCAATTTGTGCCGTTTCGACTCGGCCGCCCGTTCTCGGGATATCGCAGAGTCCTTGAACGTGCACAAGTCGACCGTGACGGCGGCGCTGAAATCCCTTGGTCAGATGAACCTCATTAATTATGCGCCCTACGAGGCGGTGACCCTTACCCCCGAGGGGCGTCGGTTAGCCGAGGATGTGGCCAAGCGTCATGCCGCCCTCAAGGTTTTTTTTATCAATGTCCTGCGGGTGGACGAAGCCATGGCTGAGTCAGCCGCCTGCGGTATGGAGCATTCGGTGCCGCGGGAAATTGTGCACAAGCTGGCCCTGTTCGCCAGCCAGATGCAGGGCTGTCCCAGGCTTGAGGACGACGCACCGGCAGTTGCGGACACGGTGTGCGACGCCTGCTTGAGCCGGGCGGACCAGGCCTTGCCTCCGCATGAACAGATCACCCTGGACCGGGTTCAGCCAGGCGATACTGTCAGGGCCATCCTGGTCCGGGGCGGAGGACAGGTCAAGAAGCGCATTACCGAAATGGGATTGACCCGGGGCGCTCTCGCCACAGTCGAGCGCATTGCCCCCATGGGCGATCCCATGGATTTGAAGATTCGAGGCTACCGTTTGTCCTTGCGTAAAGACGAGGCGGCCCGCGTGGTGGTGGAAACTTTGCCAAAGAATGAGGAATAACGATGATTCTTGCAAAAGGGACTAGCCATATCGGCCCGGTATCCCTGGCTGCGGCTCCCGAGCGCGTGAGTTATATGGTTGAAGGCGTCACCGGTCCCGAGCAGCGCCGCCTCAGCGAAATGGGCTTTGTCGAAGGTGCCCGGATCTCGGTCGTCAACCGCACCCGCGAAGGCATACTGGTGGTCAAGGTCGGCGGCAGCCGCCTCGCCCTCGCCCGGGGCATGGCCGATTACGTCATGGTCAGGTAATATCGAAAAGTGAGTGGGCTTTCCAGCCGCACGGCTGTCTCGAAAGCTCTTTTTTTACCGGATGAGTTTTATATCTAAAACATAGCGAGTGGGGATCTTCCCATGGTTGAGACGATTATTGTTGCCGCTATCGTGCTGGTGGCTGTGGTCTGGTTTGTCCGCTGGTTCAGGGGAACGGCGTCGGGCAACGGGGGCTGTGGCTGCGGCGGCTGCGGCAAGGACTGCGCCAGCAGGAAAGAGCCGTTTGCGCCGGGTGAGAAATAGCGTTATTGGTCAAGAGCACTTCGGGAATCAGCCGGGGCGGCCTCAGTGGCTGCCCCGGCTCTCACGTTTGGCTTTTTGGCATCACCTCTGCATTGGTACATTCTGCCCTCAACGTCGATTTCTCCCAAAAACGTCACCCCGGCGGGCATGCGATGAACCGGGCGAG
>JAJQBO010000032.1 GCA_021203245.1 Planctomycetaceae bacterium | reverse complement strand
GATTACGGGAGCGATCATAACGGAATGGGGGAGGTTGTCAATTACGAAAAGGATTGGTAAAGTCAACCGATTCCAGAAACTAGACATTTCCATATTTAATAATATGTTACAAGTACAAGTCTTTATTTCGTAGCTCTGTTTTTTACCATTTTGAAACAGAACAAGGAACCGCAACAGCCAGCAAAAAATCCAACTTTAACCGTAGTAATTTTAACCCTTACCAGGCCCTGATCTTAGGAAGTTTCGGGGCTTGACAGCGATCTAATTTCAGGCGAAAGAAAAGGCAACTTTTTTTCCGACCGTTATTGCCTATGCATAGCAACACCTTACAGCAAAAGTTGAAAATTTTCGCATTTTTCGGGCCAGCCACAATGCGCGTCCCGCCTGGAACCTGGCCAAAAACTTCAATGGAAGTGTAACAGACTCCCTCTCCCCTTTGGGGAGAGGGCTGGGGTGAGGGCCTCTTACAGGCCAATCCTGTACCAAAATAAAAAGGTGTGGAAAAGAGGAATTGAGGGTGACCTAGAACTCAAACGACCCCGTAAACACCGTCTCGGCGCCGCCTTCCAAAAACACCGCCTGCGCCGTATCACCAACGCGCGTAAAGTGTATCACCAAGTCGCCGCCGCCACGGGTATGCACCAGAACCGGGCTGGACAGCCCGAGCGAGATCCCCGCGACGATGGAGGTGGCGACAGACCCGGTGCCGCAGGCCAGGGTCTCGTCCTCCACACCGCGCTCATAGGTGCGGATGGTGAGAGAATTGCCGGCATCGGGGCGGAAGAAGTTGACGTTGGTCCCCGACGGGGCGAAATGCGGATGGTTGCGAAGCGCCCGGCCGAGGCCGCGGACATCGACAGCCTCGATATCCTCGACCTGCACGACCGCGTGGGGGACGCCGCTGTTCAGGTACCAGACGGAGAATTTCCGCCTGTCGACCTCGACAAGTTCGCTGCCTGCCGGAATCCGCACGTCTGTCAACTGCACCTTGGCCCCCATGTCGGTGAGGCGGGCCCTGATCGGGCCGGCGATGGTGCGGAAAATCATCGTCTCCCCGACCATGCCGATGCGGTTGGCATAACGGGCGGCGCAGCGCGCGCCGTTGCCGCACATTTCGGCGACAGAACCGTCGGCGTTGTAGAAGTCCCAGGCAAAGTCCAGTTCCTGGTCGTTTTCGATAAACATGACGCCGTCGGCGCCGATGCCGAAACAGCGGCGGCACCAGGTCGAGGCGAGGCGCGGCCGGTCCGCTTTCGCGACGATAGTCTCGCGGTTGTCGATAAGGATAAAGTCGTTGCCGGCTCCCTGCATTTTGTCGAATTCGATGCGCATCGTGACTCCGTCGTTATTCTTCGTAAGGGGGAATGGTCAGTTCGTTGCCGACCGCCAGGACGTTCGGATTCGGGAGGATGTTGCGGTTGGCTTCGTAAATGAAGCGCCAGCCCGCGCTGGTGCCGTAATACTGCTGGGCGATAGAGGACAGGGTATCGCCCCGCACCACCAGGTGGGTGCGGCCCAGACCCATCGACGGACGACGGCCGGGAGTGGCGGTATCGGGCGGGGCGGGTTCGTCCACCGTCGCCGACTCCCGCACCGGCAGACGAATCTTGACGCCGGCCAGCAGGTGGTCCGGGTCTTCGATAACGTCGCGGTTCAGGAGAAAGATGTTTTCCGCCAGGGACGCGGAGCCAAGTTCCCGCACCGCGATGGAGGACAGGCTGTCGCCCGGCAGGACCACGTAGATACGGAGCGACTCCGGCAACTCCTGGTACGGACCGTACGGCGACGGCCCCTGCCGTTCCGGCGCGGCCTCGGCAGGACCGGACGAATCGTCCGGGAGCGGCGTCCTGGTCGAAGGCGGGGACGGAATATCCGCCGCGCCTGCGCTGTCGTCGCCGTAGTCGTCACCATAGCCGTAATCGTCCGACCAGGCCGTCCCGACGCCGGGCGGCGCGACAGACGCTGCCGCCGGCGCGGGCGGTGCGGTTGTCGTGGACGGAGGCGGCGACACCCGCGTTCCCGACAAACTTCCCGCCGGGGCGGGCGTGCTCGCGGCAGGGGGCGGCAGGTAGGACGGCGCGGCATCGGTGTCGTCATCCACGCCGGGCGGCCGCAGGCCGGTGGCGGTGGGGAGGGGCAACGACGCGCCGGCCGAAGGCGCGGCGGCGAGATCGTCGGACGGGATGGGCAATCCGACCGGCAGGCCGCTCGCCGGCGCAGAATCGTCGGGCGGAGCGAGCGAGGGCGAATCATCCGCCGGCGGCGCGGGAATCAATCCGGTGATGGCTCCCGAATGGGCGGTGCTGACAGGCGCGGCCGAGGCGGTGCTGGTTGTCGGCGCGGGAATGAACGAGTCCGACGGCGCGGAAACGGGGCTCTCAACCGGGCTGGACGGGACAGACGAGACCCAGGCGGTGTCGTCGTCGTCGATGGGGACGGAGACGTCCGTGGGCGGCCGCAGGGCGTCGTCCGGGGCGGAGACGGGGGACGCTATTTCCGGTTCAAACGGCGGGCATTGCAAAACGGGCTCGGCCCGGTCGCCCGATCCGAGCAGCCGGTAGCCGAGATAGACGAAAAAGCAGAGCAAAATGCTGACAATCAGCAGCAAGTGCCTGGCCGAGTTGCGATTGAGCATTCCCGTCTCCCGAATCAAAGCGCGAAAGGGCGCCGCTCAGCCCATTATATCCGAACAACCACGCCTGCGCAATGTATGGACGCGGCCCAACCCGCGAGCGGGTCAAAGTTTTTAGCCGCCTGCGTCAGCAATAGACGTCGCGCCCGCCGGCCCGCACCTTTTCCACCATGCCGCCGACCAGCCGCGCCTCGTCCGGTTCCATTTCGCCTATGGCCTGGGCGATCAGGGCATCGCCGACTGCCTTTGTCTCCGGGCTGGCGTAGTCCTGGAGATACTCGGTAAAGGTCGAGAACGCGTTCGGGTCGCAGTGGTGACGAATTTCGCCCGGCTTGGCCAGATCCATGAAATCCTTGCCCGTCCGGCCCAGGCGGTAGCAGCCGGTGCAGAACGACGGCACCAGCCCGAGCCTGGCGACGTCCTGGATGACGTCGTCGAGGGAACGCTGATCGCCAAGGGAGAATTGCGCCTCGTTGTCTTCCTGCAGGCCTTCTTCGGAATAGCCGCCGGGGTTGGTGCGGCTGCCGCCGGAGATTTGGCTGACGCCGAGCGCGAACAGTTCGCGCCGCAGGTTGGCTGTCTCGCGGGTCGACATGATGATGCCGGTATAGGGGACGGTGAGGCGGAGAATGGCGACGATCTTCCGGAAGTCGATGTCCGACACCGCCGCCGGCGGGTGCTCGGCCATGTTGGATCCGACCGCCGGTTCGATGCGCGGCACCGAGATCGTGTGGGGGCCGACGCCGAATTCCTGCTCGAGGTGGCGGATGTGCTGAAGCATGGCCAGGACTTCATAGTTCCAGCTAAACAGGCCGAACAGCACGCCGATGCCGACGTCGTCGATGCCTTGCTGCATGGCCCGGTCGAAGGCGGTGACGCGCCAGCCATAGTCGACCTTGCGGCCGGCGAGGTGGACGCGGCGGTAGGTGTCGCGGTGGTAGGTCTCCTGGAACAACTGGTATGTCCCGATGCCGACCTCCTTCAACTGCTTGAATTCGTCCAGGGTCAGCGGCGCGATATTGGCGTTGACGCGGCGGATTTCGCCCGGCCCCGACTTGACCGAATAAATGGTGCGGATGGAATCGAGGACGTAGGAGAATCCCTGCTCGGGATAAGCCTCGCCCGCCACCAGGAGGATGCGCTTATGGCCCTGCTCCACCAGGATGCGGGTCTCGCGGGCGATCTCCTCCTGGGTGAGGGCGCGGCGGCGGACCTCCTTGTTCCTGACCCGGAAGGCGCAGTAGAGGCATTCGTTCGAACACAGGTTCGAGATGTAAAGAGGGGCGAAGATGACGATGCGGCGGCCGTAGATGGCGTTTTTGACATGGTTCGCCGCGTCGAACATCTCGCCCAGCAACGCCGGGTCCGACACCGGCATAAGGGCGGCGGCTTCGTCGATAGTCAAGCCGCAGAGCGTTTTGGCCTTGGCCAGGACCTCCCGCACCCGGCCGGAGTCGGGCCGGCGCGTGTCCCGAAGCGTCTGTTCAATCCGTGCGTCGTCGATAAAATCGCCTGGTACCCGTTCACCCATTGTCTTCTCCTTGCGTGCCGTACCGCAACCACCAGAAAAAACCCGGAGGGCGTCCTCCGGGTTTTTTTTGAAATGCCCTGTAACGCGGCAAAAGCGTCTCGATATGTCGTTAGTGCTTTTTCTTTTTCCGCTTTTTCTTGCCGCCGCCGGAGACGGGATCGCCGTCCCGGGTGATGATTTCTGTCCGCGACGGCGTGGGATAGGCGTCGGTGGGCTGGCTGGCGAACTGGCCGAAGGAATTGGCGTTGAGCAGTTCTTCCACCATCTTCCTGACTTCGTCCAGGCTGTCGGCCTTGACGCAACTCATCTGCAGGTGGCGGCAGGTCTTGAACGCGCCCTGCCACACCATGACGGGCGGCGTGTGGCGGTCGAACCAGCGAAGCTGCCAGCCGGGGGAGTCGTGGTTGCACTGGCCGCGCGCGGCCAAGCCGTCGGGACTGAACAAGGTCGGTTTCGAAATCGTCAACATGCTTCGGCGTTCTCCATCCTACTGAACATTCCCACCCCAGGCTTCCCAATACACCTCTGTCTCCTGGATGTTCCGCTTGGCATTCTCGTTGTTCTTGTCGATTTCGTCAAGGATGGAATTCTGCACGTCGCGCGAATTGCGCAGTTCGATAAGGGCGAGATCGTTTTTGCCGAGCTGGTGATAGAGAATGGCCTTCCGGAGGTAGAGCCCGCCCAGGAGGGCGCGCGGGCCGGCGTCGCCGGGAACCTGTTTGGCGCGTTCGTTGGAGCGCTCGATACCCTTGTTGATGACGGTCATGCAGTTTTCGGCAAACAGTTCGGCGCGTTCGCGCTGCTCGGGGCCGAGTTTGAGATAGCTGATGGCGTTGGAGTAGAGTTTGCGGCTGGCGCCTTCGGCAGCCATCGCCTCGCCGTAAACGGCTTCGCCGTCGTTGGGGGCGCGCCTGAGGCAGAGGCCGAGCATTTCCAGGGAGCGCTTGTAATTTTCGTGCGCCTGGGCGAAGGTGGCGGCGGCCGTCTCCTTCTCGCCCCGCGCCACTTCCTCCTGCATGCGACGCCAGTGCTCGTGGCCGCGGTGCAGATAGGAGAAGCCCTGGCCGCGGAGGGCGTAATAGTCGTTCGGGTCGCGCTCGAGCGCGCGCTGGTAGGAAGCGATGGCTTCGTCGAGCTCGAGCAGGTTGTAGCGGCAATCGGCCAGCCAGCGCCAGGCGGCGGCGTTGGACGGATTGCGGCCCGTCTCGCTGACCAGGATGGCCTTGGCTTCCGAGAAGCGGTTGTCCTTGACCAGCCGGACCGCGTTCTCGAACTGGGGGCTTCCCTGGGCGTCGATGGACGGACTGGCCTGGTAGTTCGGAGTCGTGTCGACGGGCGCGAGAGGCCAGGCGGTGGAATCGACCGCGCTGGAGGCGGTATAGCCGCCGAGGCCGGTGGGGTCGGTATAGACGCCGGCCGTGCCGGTCGCATAGGGATCGGTATAAACCGGACCGGGCGCGGGATAGCCTGGCGCGCCGGCGTAGGTGGCTGCATAGGGATCGCTCGCCACCGCCCCGGAGTTCAGGACGATGGTGGGTACCGTGTCGTAGGGATTGGCCGAATAGGTCGGCTGGGGCGGATAGCCGTAGGGCTGACCGGGGGCGGCCATGGGAGCGCCCGGATTGTACATGGGGGCGTTGGCGTAGCCGGGCTGGGGATACGGCTGCTGGGGCGCGGGATAGCCCTGTGGCGCCGGCCCGTAGGGGTTCGCCTGCGGCTGCGGTTGCGGCGGCGCGGGAGGATTGGGCGGACGGCGCGCTGCCGACGCCTGGGCGGCCGAACGGCCGAAGGAGCCGTCGGGGTTATAGCCGGTGTAATCGTCCTCCTCCCACATCTCGTCGTCGTCGAGGATGCGGGGCGCGCGCCCGAGAGAACGGGCGTTGTCGTTGTTCCGTGAAGTATTCTGGCGGGCGGACGCGGTGTCGTTGGTGCGCGACTCGTCCTCGCTGGCGGCGGCGCGGGCAGCCCTGCCACGGGCATTACGGCGCGCGTTGGCGCTTTCGTTGCCGTCGTTTTCGTTCCCGGTGCGCGAGTCGTCCTCGTCGTCCTGCCCGTTGTCGCCACGGTTGCGCCACAGGCCGCCCTTCCACCACGGAATGCGTTCGTCCTCCTGCACCGGCTGTCTGGTGCGCTGCACCGCCTGGTTGGCGACTTCGGAATGGGTGACGTTATCGGCAACAGTCACGGCCGAGATGGGACGGGCGGGCGGAAGCGGCTGATAGAACGGGGCCCATTGCTGGGGCGCGGGCATGGCCATGGCCGGCGCGGGCTGCATGGCCTGGACGGGAACCGTCGCGGCCGGCTGCATGGCCGGCGCGGCCACACCGCCGGCGACCTGCGACGGCGGAACATAGATATTTTCGTAGTTGCCGTTGGGAGCAACCATAAGCAGGACTTCGCCGGTGTCGAGGTGGCTGTTGTCGACGGCCTGGCTTTCGATGGAGGAAACGGTCGTCACCTGCCCCGTCTTCGCGTCCATGGCGAAGTAATTCTGCATAAACGCTTCGTTGTTACTGCCTGGCAGCGGGCAGAACTTGGCCCCCGGGGGGCACGGCAGCGCCGCCTGTTCGCCGGACTGCACTGACGCGCCCAGGAAAAGGGCGGACACGACAATAACAAGCGCGGTTTTTCCACTCACGATGTTCCCCTTGCTTTTATGGACCGTGGCGCGTAAGCGCCGACCGCCGGCTGGTAGCGACGGCGGAAGAAACGCCGTCCGGCCCGGACAATCGCCGGGACGGACTTCGTCTGCAATCACAAAATTGACACGTTCAAATCGTTAAAATATCGAAAAGAGCGAGAAGCGCGACTCCTTGTCGTCGCCCGATTCCTTTCGGGCCGCCAGCTTTGCTTCCTTGGCAGAGAGTTTGGCCTGCTTCTTCTCGGCCTTGCGCTCGGCGCGGCTTTTCTTTTCGCCAGTGTCGTCATCGTCATCGTCATCGTTGCGCCAGAATCCGCCCTTCCACCATGGGAGGCGGTTTTCCGGCCTGGGCTTCAGATCCACCTTGCCCAAGCCCTGTTTCTGGGACGTCTCGGTGGCGACTTCGGAAAGCTTGTCGGCGCGGCGCTTCTTGGTCGAGGTATTCTGGTACGGGTGGCTGCGCTCGGGAGTTCCGGCGAAATCGGACCGGGTCACCACGCCGTAGGGATCGCGTTCAGCCACGGCCGGGGCGGGCTGGCGGGCGGCAAAACCCATCTGCGGCTCGCGCGGGGCCTGCCCGCCGGAATAGTGGGGTTCATACCCGTTGAAGGCGGCGGCAGTCACCGGACCGGGCGCCTGGGCGGCTTGGGGATAGCCAAGTGGTTGGTACCCGCCCTGCGCCATCTGCACCGGCGGCTGGGCCTGGAGCGCAGGGGCCGGAACAGCGACCGGGGCGCTCGGCTGGGGCACGACCTGAGGCTGGGCAAAGG
>JAJQBO010000116.1:28396-32958 GCA_021203245.1 Planctomycetaceae bacterium | reverse complement strand
CGTCCCCCTCCTCACCGAAGCGGTGAAGAAGGCGAAGGCGGCGAAGGAAGATTAGTCGTTCTCTTTCTCTGGTATGCTAAGCGTCGGGTTTACTTCGGTGGACCCGGCGTTTTTTTATTTGGTGGAAGAACCCGCTGAGTCTATCGAAGCGGCTGCGGCTGGCGTGGATTCCGGCCGAACCGCCTGTTTATCGCCCGGTTCGATGTCCGTACGCCGGAATGACGAAAGGGGCGGGCCTGACCTATTTCGCAAGAAGACCCGTCTTCGAAACCATAAACGCCTCATCCGCCCCCATACGTCACCCCGGCGTGCGGACATCCATCAGCGGGGAACACGGGCGGTTCGGCCGGGGTCCCTGCCAGCACCAGCGAATACACCAAACTCAAGCGTTGAAAGAGGAGAACATACCAATGCACACCGCCCTCAAAACAATCCGCACCCGCCTCGCCGCCCTCGGCACCGACGAGTCGCGGAAAGAGTCCCTCCGATTCTTCAAGGATGATCAAAAAATCCGCTGCCACGGCGCCAAAATCGGCCCGACGCGCACCATCGGCAAAGAGGTCTTCAAAACATTGAAGGACAAGGACAAGCCCGCCGTCTTCGCCCTCTGCGAGGAACTGTGGAAGAGCGGCATGCTCGAGGAAACGTTCATCGCCTGCGACTGGTCGTATGCGCTGCGGAAAAGCTACGGCCCCGAAGACATCGACGTGTTCGAGCGCTGGGTCGACCGCTACGTGGACAACTGGGCCTCGTGCGATACCCTGTGCAACCACAGCGTCGGCACGCTGGTCGAGATGTACCCGGAGCTGATCACCCGCCTGCACGCATGGTCGCATTCGCCCAACCGGTGGACAAAGCGGGCGGCGGCGGTCAGCCTCATCATCCCGGCCCGGAACGGCCTGTTTCTGGACGACATCTTCCGCATCGCCGACACGCTGCTGATGGACAACGACGACATGGTGCAGAAGGGCTACGGCTGGATGCTCAAGGCGGCAAGCCAGGCCCACCAGGCTCCGGTCTACGACTATGTCGTCGGCAAGAAAGCGGTGATGCCCCGCACCGCCTACCGCTACGCCCTCGAGAAAATACCGAAAGATCTCCGCGCCGCAGCGATGCGTAAGGACTGAACAGCTTCACCAACTTGTATGATAAGTCACGGAAAGATTACCCATACCAAGGCCACCAATCCTGGCAGACCACAATATTTGCGGGTTTTTTGCAGAAAACTTGCTTTTTTCATTCGATCAACTTGACATACAAGCTCCATGGGGTATAGTACGATCATCTTGTCATTCAAGTGACGGCAAAGGCCTTCGATGCACACGACAGCGCGATACTCGACTTCACAAAAGGTCGTCGATTATCTCCGATCCAATATAGCCGACGGCGTCTGGAAGGTGGGGGAAAAGATCCCCTCCGAACACGAACTTACCCGGGAATTGGGGGTGAGCCGGACCAGCATCCGCCAAGCCATCCAGCAGTTCATCGCGCTGGGCGTGATGGAGAGCCACCACGGCAAAGGCACCTTTATCGTCTCCGACGAAGTGGTGGTCGCGCCGGGCGGCATGGGCGCGGTCAGCGAGGTCGAATGCCGCGACGTGGAGAAGGTGCTCGAGTTCCGCTCCATCCTCGAGCCGAAGGCGGCCCTCCTCGCCGCGCAGAACGCGACCGACGCGGTTGTCGAAAAGCTTCGCCGCCACCTGAACGATCTGGTGGCCAGCATCGGCGACTCGGAGGAATTCGTCCGCCACGATCTCCTGTTCCACACCGAGATCAGCCGCGCCTCCGGCAACCCGCTGTTGGAACGAAGCCTGCGCGAGGTCTTTGCCCTCACCCAGCAGGATCATAAAAAGATTAACACGATTTTTGGATTCAAAGACGGCGTCTACTATCATTCCCTTATCCTGAAAGCGTTCGAGAGTCGCAACCCCCAGCTTGTGCACGATCTCATGGCCGAACATTTGGAACAAGCTCTCGAACAACTCCGCGCCTAGACGTTTGTAAAACGCCGAAACGCCGTCGCACTACCCGAACATGACGGACAACCGCACCCGCCCCGCAGCCTCCACGAAGCCGCAGGGACAGGGATGCGTCTTGCCTTTTTACCCGATGCCTGCTGCGGTCGATTCGCCGCCGCGCCCAGCCGACGCCAGTGCCGCGTCCGGCGACGGGTCTGTATTGTCGCTTCGCCGCACGACAGGCACGCTTGTGGAGGATAATGAATGACAGTTGCAATCCGCGACATCCGCGTCGTCTGCACCGCACCGGAAGGCATCAACCTGGTGGTGGTGAAGGTCGAGACCACGGAGCCGGGGCTGTACGGGCTGGGCTGCGCCACCTTCGCCTACCGCCACCTCGCCGTCAAGCTGGTGGTGGAGGAATACCTCAAGCCGCTTCTGGTCGGCCAGAACGTCGAAAACGTCGAACAACTCTGGCACCTCATGCACCACAACGGCTATTGGCGCAACGGCCCTATTGAAAACAACGCCATCTCCGGCGTCGACATGGCCCTGTGGGACCTGAAGGGCAAAATGGCCACCATGCCTGTCTACAGCCTCCTGGGCGGCAAGGTCCGCGAAGGCGTGCCGATCTACCGCCATGCCGACGGCAGGGACACGCAGGAAATCATCGCCAACATTGAAAAGTACCGCGCCCAGGGCATCCGTCACATCCGTGTCCAGTGCGGCGGCTACGGCGGCGGCGGCTTTGGTCCCGCGACCGCGACCGCGCCCGAAGGCTCGCCTCCCGGCGTCTATCTGGACGGCAAGACGTACATGCGCGATACGCTGAAGCTGTTCGAGGATCTCCGTAGCCATTTCGGTTTCGACGTCGATTTCTGCCACGACGTGCACGAGCGGTTGCACCCGCGCGACGGCATCATCTTCGCCGAAGAACTGGAACGCTTCAAACTGTTCTTCCTCGAGGAAGCGATTCCGCTCGAGCGCCACGAATACCTGCGCGAACTCCGCGCCAAAGTCTCCACCCCCATCGCCCAGGGCGAACTGTTCAACCACCCCTACGAGTGGCGGAACATCATCGCCGAAGGGCTTATCGACTTTATCCGCGTCCACCTGAGCCAGGCCGGCGGCATCACCCCGACCCGCAAGCTGCAAATCCTGGCCGAAAACTTCGGCGTCCGCACCGCCTGGCACGGCCCGGGCGACATGTCGCCCCTCGCCCACGCGGCCAACATCCACCTGGACGTCGCGTCGCAGAACTTTGGCCTGCAGGAATGGTCCGGCACCGAGCCGCCGAACTTCGTCATCCAGGAACTGAAAGGCCCGCGCGAAGCGCTCCTGGACGTGTTCCCCGGCCTGCCCGAGTTCCGCAACGGCTATGTCTACCCGAACGCCCTCCCCGGCCTCGGCGTCGACTTGAACGAAGCCGAAGCGGCGAAATATCCGTGCGAAAACACCGTCACCACCTGGACCCAGACCAGGCTCCCGGACGGCACCTTACAGACGCCGTGATCCGCATCTGTCACACGATTCCCGTTTTATCCCGTTTTCATATGGTTAGGAGAAGACTATGCACCGCATCACAAGAATCGCCCTGTCCGTGTTCGCGCTTGCCCTCGTCGCCGCCACCGCCTCCGCCGGCCAGGAGCTCCGGATGAGCCAGGTCTCGGCCCAGGACGGCGCTATCGGCCAGTCCATGGACCGCTGGGCCAAAATGGTCGAGGAACGCACCGAAGGCCGCTATGTCATCAACACCTTCCACAACGCCCAACTGGGCGCGGAACGCGACAATGTCGAAGGCATCCAGCTCGGCAACCTCGACATCGCCGTCGTCAACCAGTCCGTCCTCGGTAACTTCGTGCCGGAAATTTCCGTCGTCGACCTCCCCTACGTCATCCAGAACTACGATCACGCCGACAAGATTTTCCTGGGTGAAATCGGCAAGGACTTCCTCGCCCGCCTCGACAACGTCGGCATCAAGGGCCTGGCGATTTGGGAATCCGGCTTCCGCAACCTGACGAACTCGAAGCGCGACGTCAACGACGTCGACGACGTGTCGGGCCTGCGCATCCGCGTCATGGAAAACCAGATTCACCAGGACCTGTGGCGCGCCCTCGGCGCCGACGCCGTCCCCATGGCCTGGGGCGACGCCTACACCGCCATGCAGCAGGGCGCCATCGACGGCCAGGAAAACCCCACCACCGTCATCGACAAGAACAACGTCGTCGAGGTGAACAAGAAGCTCGCCGTCACCGAACACTGCTACGCCACCGTGTTCATCATCATGTCGCCCGCCCGCTGGGCCTCCATCTCGCCCGAGGACCAGAAGATCTTCATGGAGACGCTGGATGAGGCCAACGGCTTCGAGCGCGAACTGTCGCGCAAAATGGACGCCGAAGCCATTGAGACCCTGAAGTCGAAGGGCATGGTCGTCACCACCCCGGACAAGGCCGGCTTTGTCGAAAAGTCGCAGCCGGTCCGGGAAAAGTACGGCAGCCGCTTCGCCGACACCCTGAAGAAAATCGAAGAGCTGAAGTAATCGCCTGATGTCGGGAGTGAGGCAACTCCTACCCCACACGTCACCCCGGCGGTGAAGCGCTGAAC
>JAJQBO010000116.1:24827-28386 GCA_021203245.1 Planctomycetaceae bacterium | reverse complement strand
TCGGGAGTGAGGCAACTCCTACCCCACACGTCACCCCGGCGGTGAAGCGCTGAACCGGGCGAGGGGCGTGAGGTTGTGCCGGGGCAGTCGTGGACGCGGTGTGCTCCGCCTGCGCCCAAAGCGGGGATACTGCAGCGAGTGTTTGTTCGGCTGCCCCGGCACAGCTTCCCGTTTTTCGCACGGCGAAACGTTTGCACGCCGGGGTGACGGTAGGGGGAGGACGGCCAGCCGTACCCTGAAAACGAACGAAGAATTGAAGTAATTGCTTTTCCTCGGGAGTGAGGCAACTCCTACCCCACACGTCACCCCGGCGGTGAAGCGCTGAACCGGGCGAGGGGCGTGAGGTTGTGCCGGGGCAGTCGTGGACGCGGTGTGCTCCACCTGCGTCCAAAAAGCGGATAGTGCAGCGACTGGTATCCCGGCTGCCCCGGCACAACTTCCCGTTTTTCGCACGGCGAGCGTTTGCACGCCGGGGTGACGGTAGGGGAGGACGGCGTTCATGATGTATACGAACTGTTACCCTCCCGGCAAAACTTTGTGAAATGGAGTCCCGCGATGAAAACCGTTCTGGCGCTGCACGGGGGGTTGCAACGACTCATCAACTGGATAATCGGCCTGGCGCTGATGGTCCTCCTGGTGGTCATCCTGTCGCAGACCTTTTTCCGTTACGTCATTTTCTACAGCCTGCCCTGGTCCGAGGAGTTGTCCCGCTACCTGTTCGTCCTCATGATCCTCCTGGGCATCAACATCGGCATCACCCGCGACAACTTCGTCAGGATAGACATGATTGACGGCTTCCTGCCCGCATCGTTCAAGCCGGTAATGGAAGTGTTCCGCGATCTCGTCGCCCTGGTGGTGTCGTGCTTTTTCGTCTACTCGACCATGCCCCTGATGCGTATCGGCAAGTTCCAGCGAAGCCCGGCCCTGCAGATCACCATGGACATCATGTACGGCATCCTCTTTGTCGGCTTCTGCCTGGCGGTGCTGTCCATCGTCCTGCGGATATTGTCCCGCTTCACCAAGACCACAGAGCCGGAAGGAGGACGATAATGCCTCTGTCAGCAACATTGATGATCGTCGTGCTCCTCCTCACCATGCTTCTGGGCGTGCCTATCACCTGGTGCCTGGGCCTCGCCTGCGCCACCGCCATCTACCTTGACCCGGTGCTGTCGTTTTCGCTGCTCGCCCAGCGCGTCTTTGTCGGCTGCGACAACTTCGCCATGTTGGCCCTTCCGGCGTTCTTTCTGGCCGGCGACGTCATGGCCAAAGGCGGCTTGTCCAAACGCCTTGTCGCCTTCGCCGACGCCATCGTCGGCTGGGTGTCGGGCGGGATTTCGCTGGTGTCGATTGTCGCCTGCACCTTCTTCGCCGCCATCTCCGGTTCCAGCGTCGCCACCACCGCCGCCATCGGCGGGCTGATGTATCCGGAAATGACCAAGCGAAAATATCCCGAAGACTACGCCGCCGCCGTCCAGGCGATTGGCGGGACCCTGGGCATCGTCATTCCGCCTTCGACCGTGTTCGTCATCTACGGCAACATCACCGGCGTGTCGGTCGCGAAGCTCTTGATGGCGGGCGTCATTCCCGGCATCCTGACCGGCGTCTTCCTCTGCCTGTACGCGTTCGTGAAGGCAAAGAAATCGAACTTCCCCATCGGCGACAAATTTTCGTTCAAACACTTCCTTGTCTCGTTCAAGGACGCGGTGTGGGCGCTTATCATGCCGCTCATTATCCTTGGCGGCATCTATGCGGGCGTATTTACCCCGACCGAATCGGCGGTGGTGGCGGTGTTCTACGGCTTCCTGGTCTGCCTCGCCATTTACCGGGAGATAACCGGCCTCGAGATTTGGCAGATCGTCAAGGATACCGCCGTCTCGACCGCCAGTCTGATGTTCCTGGTGGTGACGGCGCAGATGTTCGGCTATCTCATCACCCATTACCGCATCCCGGTGTTCGTCACCGAAGCATTTATGGCGATCGCCAGCGACAAGTATGTGTTCTGGGCCCTTATTATCATCCTGTTGCTCGTTTGCGGCATGTTCCTTGAGGTGGGCGCGACCAACCTGATCCTTGGTCCTATCCTCGCCCCCATCGCCATGTCTTTCGGCATCGACCCGGTCCATTTCGGTATGGTGTTCGTCTTCCTGCTGGCGATGGGCCAGGCGACGCCGCCGTTCGGGACGACCATGTTTGTCGCCTGCGGCTTATCGGGACAACCGGTCGCCAGGGTGGCGCGGCAATTGATCCCGTTTGTCGCGGTCGAGGTGGCGTGCGCCGTGCTGTTCGCCTATGTGCCGATTCTGTCCGTGTTCCTCCCCAACCTGGTCTCCGGGTGATTTGAAAGGTAGACTTCCATGAAAGAATGCGTTGTGGTCGCGCCGCACCAATATGAAATCCGCGACGTGCCGATGCCGGAACTGGCCGACGACTACGAGGTGCTTGTCCAGATGAAGGCGGCCGGGGTGTGCGGCTCCGACTTCCACATCTACCACGGCACCAACCCCTGCTCCACCTATCCCCGCATCCCGGGGCACGAGAACGTCGGCGTCATCGCCAAGGTGGGGGACAAGGTGACCCGGGTCAAGGTCGGCGACCACGTCGCCGTCGACCTGGTTATCACCTGCGGTGAATGCTACCAGTGCACAATCGGCCGCGAGAACGTGTGCGAAAACGTGCTGGTCCGGGGCTCGGGTACGGACGGCGGCTGGCGCGAATATTTCACCGCGCCGGAGACGGACGTCTACGTCATCCCGCCGGAAATTCCGTGGAAGGATGCGGCGCTGATCGAACCCTTCGCCATCGGGGGCCACTGCACCGGGCGCGGCCGGCTGGTTGCAGACGACATCGTTTATATCCTCGGCGCCGGCACCATCGGTTCCATCATCCTGCAAACCTGCAAGGCCGCGGGCGCGACCGTCGTCATCGCCGACGTCAACGACGAATCGCTCGAGCGGGCCAAGGGGTACGGCGCGGATTACACCATCAATCCGAAAAAGGAAAACGTCATCCAGCGGATCGGCGAAATCACCAAGGGGAAGGGTATCTCCCTCGCCTTTGACGCCGCCTGCTTCAAGGGATCGCTGACGAGCCTGTTCGAGCCGGGGATTATGCGCAATGCCGGCCGCGTCGTCTCGCTCGGCTTCTGCACCGAGCCGGAATCCATCACCCAGGCGATGATCGACCAGCGGGAACTCGATCTCATTGGCTCGCGCATGTCTGCTTACCAGTTCGAGCCGACCATCGCCAAGATGGCGGCGGGCAAGTTCAATCTGGACGGTATCGCCACCACCTTCATCAAGTTCTCGGACATCGACCAGGTCTTCCACAACATGGACCACCCGAGTCCGGACGTGAAGAAGATGGTCATCCTCTTCGACGAGTAAGAACGATATAGCGTCCTAATAATCCTCCGTGAACAGAGGAATCGGGTAGACGGTAACGTCACCGAACTGCCACGCAGACTTCCGGACCGGAGGACAGGGCCGTGGGGGGGGGGGGCGGGGCGGGCGGCGGGGGGGCGGGGGAGGGTGGGCGCGCGGGCGGGGAGGGGCGGGGGGGG
>JAJQBO010000116.1:21367-24817 GCA_021203245.1 Planctomycetaceae bacterium | reverse complement strand
GGGTGACGTAAGGGGGGATTGTGTCGGTTGGATAAAAAAAACTCTCAATCTCCCCCATCGTCACCCCGGCGTGCGGACCTCCATCAGAGGGACAGGCGGGCGGTTCGGCCGGGGTCCACGGGAATAGACTGTCAATGCACCGAACTTAAGTGAAGCCTTCGGCCTTGTTCACATACTTTTTTAAATTGCTATAAAACAGAATAACGGAGTCATAATGGCAAGCATTTACGACATGTTCCGCATCGACGGCAAGAAGGCTATCGTCACCGGCGGCACGCGCGGTCTCGGCTTCGGCATGGCCGAAGGGTTGCTGGAGGCCGGCTGCGAGGTGGCGATTATCGGCTCGTCCGATGCGGTGTTCACGACGCGGGACGGTTTAAAGGCGCGCGGTTTTGTCTGCCACGCGGTCAAGGCCGATCTGCGCAAGCGCGAGGAAGTGTTCTCGTCCTTCGACGCCTGCGTCGATGCGCTCGGCGGCGACCTCGACATCCTCTGCACCGCCGCCGGCATTCAGCGCCGCCATTCGGCCGAGGTATTCCCGGAAGCCGAGTGGGACGAGGTGTTGAACATCAACCTCCACGCCGTGTTTTTCCAGTGCCAGCGGGCCGGCAAAATCATGCTGGCGAAAGGCAGCGGCAAAATAATCAACGTCTCGTCCATGGTCTGCCATTTCGGCGGCCAGACCGTTCCTGCCTATACCGCCGCCAAGGGCGGCGTGACCCAGCTCACCCGCGAACTATCGAACGACTGGTTCGGCCGGGGCGTCAACGTCAACGCCATCGCGCCCGGCTATATGCACACCGACATGTGCGACGCGCTGGTCCACGACGACGAACGCGGCCCGCAGATCATGAGCCGCATCCCGGCCGGCCGCTGGGGCAAGCCGCAGGACATGAAGGGCGCGACCATCTTCCTCGCGTCGGCGGCGAGCGATTATCTCGGCGGGGCGATCATCCCCGTCGACGGCGGGTATTTGGTGAAATAACCCAGGCAAATCCCGTACCGTTCCACCACAAACGCCCGCCGGACTTCGGCGGGCGTTTGTGTCATGTATGGCCCTTTGGCGGCACCTCTGCACCGATGCATCTGCCCTCGACATCAAATTTCCCAAAAAACGTCACCCGGCGTCTCTGCGATGAACCGGGCGAGGGCGTGTAGTTGTGCCGGGGCAGACGGGGACGCGGTCACGCTCTGGAGTCGCCCGGTACGGTCAAGCAGCCTGCAGCATCTGTCAATCCCGCCTGCCCCGGCACAACTACACGTCAAACCCACGGCGTCCGTCTTGACGCCGGGGTGACGGATGGGGGTGCCGATACGGACATGATTGCGATGATTGGCTTCAGAAACCCGCTACGTTTGCCAACCGCCTGCATTCTTCACCCGCCTAATAATCAACATCATAAAAGAACCGCCCGCCGACCAGATACTCGATCGTCTTCCGGTCCTCGGGCGACATCTCGTCCAAATCCGCCATCGCCTTGTCCCGCGTCAGGTTTTCCGTCTTCATGCCGATGACGGCCTTGTTGTTGTCGGCGGAGAAGTGCAGCAGCTCGGTTTTCGCCGTCGTCCACGGATGCCACCTCACCAGGCCTTCGCCGTTCGGATTGCCGGTGTGGAGGAAGTTGCGGAAATACGCCATCATGTTGCGGCTGAGATCGTCGCGCCCGGGCTTGTTCCTTGCGGTGTAGAAGTCGTCCGGGTAGATGTTTTTCACAAACCAGTTGTCCATGCCGGTCATAAAGTCGTTGTCGTGGGTGTGCATGCCGCCCAGCATGGCGCTGTAGGGCCAGTCCAGTGTGTTGTTGTCGAGACCCCAGCCGAGGCGGTAGGCGTAGCAGTCGGGCTGGGACGGATTCTTCTGCACCTTTTCCAGCACCGTGTCCAGGTTGAAGCCGGAATAGAGCCGGCTGCCGTAATCCACCGCCTTCAGGAAAATGTCCAGCAATTCCTCGTCATACGGCAGGGTGCCGTTGTTGAAGGCGGTGGCGAACATCGGGTCGCCGGCGGCAAAGCCGATAAACTCACGATCCGCCGCGCCAATGAGGATGGGGATGGGATCGTATTTCGTCCCGGCGAATGCGTCGAACCCCTCCTTCGGCAGCACCGCGCCGTCCCGCATCAGGTGGGGGAAATTGGCCATCCGCAGTTCGGAATTATCCATCGCGGCGGCCCACTTGTCGGCGGAGACGGACCGCATGTAGGCGGCGAGTTCATCCTTCGACTTTGCGCCGATCCAGGCGTCGGCCTCGGCGTCGGTCGACGCCTTGCCTTCGGCGATGACCACCCGGCGGAGCGCCTTGTCGGCGATGCCACGGGCGAGGGCGGGGTCGGCCAGGGTCGGCCCGCCACAGAAGATCATCGCCTTGTGGAACAGGCCCTTGGCGATGGGGGAAATCATCAGCGCGAGGCAGTCACGTCCGCCCGCGGACGAGCCGGAGATGGTGACATTGCCCGGGTCGCCGCCGAAGGCCGCGATATTGTCGCGAATCCATTCAAGCGCCTTGGCGCAATCGAGGAGGCCCCAATTGCCGGAATCGTTGGAGGCGTCGCCGGTCTTGAGGGCGGGGTGTTCGAGCCAGCCGAGCGCGCCCAGGCGGTAGTTGATGCTGACCACCACCGCGTTGGCGGCGACGGAGAGTTTTTCCGACGGCAACGTGTCGCCGCCGCCGGTCTGGTTGGAGCCGCCGTGGATGTAATACATCACCGGCAGGCCGGTCTCGGCCGTGGCGGGACGCCAGATATTGAGGTAGAGGCAGTCTTCGTTGCCGCTCACGCCGCCGCCGGACGGCTGGGGCGCGCGGGCGGGATACTTGATCGTCGCCAGGATTCCCTTCCACGGTTTCGGATCCTGCGGCGGTTGCCAGCGCAGGTCGCCCACCGGCGGCGCGGCATACGGCACGCCCAGCCAGGCGAGGCTGGTGCCGTTGCCGGCGGCAATGCCCCGCACCAATCCGAAACGCGTCTCCCTGACGGTCCAGGGCCGCTCGACCGAATCCATGGAAACGGCGACGCCGCAGAGGGCGGCAATCAGGAGGACGGCGGCAAGGAGGCGCGCGACCGGCCTTCTCGGTTTTCCGGATAGTTCCATGCCTATTCCTTTCCATCGAAGCAAGAGCACTCCGCGCCAAACGGAATGCATTAATCGTGGAGTATTCCGGCGGTGGGCCGGCGTGGAATCGCATAGGGCTGGGGTGATGTCGTCTGTTATGGATACAGTACCGCGTGGCCGGACGAGTGTCAACGGCGGATACGCGGTTTGCGTCAGGATACCTCGCTCACATGATTGACGTCGAGCCATACCCCTACGTCACCCCGGCGTCAGAACGTGCAACAGCACAGAAAGCGGGCGGTTCGGCCGGGGTCCACGGGACAGACGGTAGCGAATTGTTAGCGACCAGTAAGAAAGTGCCATGACCCTCGATACCCTGGAACCCCGCCCACCCCGCCCGG
>JAJQBO010000116.1:0-21357 GCA_021203245.1 Planctomycetaceae bacterium | reverse complement strand
GCGGGGTCCCCCCCCCCCCCTTTTTCCCTCTGTACCCCCCCCTTTCATTTTGGCCCCCCCCCCTCTTACCCCGGCCCCCCCGCCCCACCCGCCCGCTTGCCTCACTGATGCAGGTCCGCACGCCGGGGTGACGGATGAGTGAGACGGAAGGATACGACTGAAAGAAATGTGGTGCCGCCCCGCTATTCAGCCGCCTTGACCCGGTTCCATTCGCGGATGTATTTGCCGTGATCGGCTCCGAGGTCGCGGATGACTTCGCTGCGGCGCATCACCTCGCGCGGCACCTGGAAGGCGGGGCTGTCGCGGAGTTCCGCCGGCAGCTTGGCCACCGCGTCGGGGACCGGCATGTAATAGCGCATATACTCCATGTTCGCGGCAGCCATGTCGGGATCGAGGAGGTGGTTGATGAACGCGTGGGCGAGTTCGGGCGAACGGCTGGCCGCGTCGACGACAAAGACGTCGACGCCGAACGACGCGCCCTCCTCAGGCACGAAAAAGCCGATGTCGGGGTTGTCCTGCATGACCAGGCCGATGTCGCCGTTGTAGGAATGCACGGCGGTGAATTCGCCCGCATGCAACCCGAGCTTGGCTTCGTCGACATCGAACTTGGCGAGGTTTTTCTTCCAGGCGACGAGTTGGTCCCCGGCCTGGCGCAGTTCGTCGTCGTCGGTGGTATTGAGGCTGTAGCCGAGTTTTTTCAGGGCCGCGCCCAAAGTCTCGCGCATATCGTTCAGCATGGTCATGCGTTTTGCGTAGGCGGGATTGGCGAAAATATCCCACCTGCCGGTGTCTTCCGGCCGGACGCGGGTGGTGTTGTAGCCGACGCCGGCGACGGCGCGGGTATAGGGGACGCTGTAGGCGAGGGTCGAATCCTCGATATAGTCCGGGAACTCGGGGTCGATATACTGGAGGTTCGGGAGGAGGCTGTGGTCGAGCGCCATCGCCATCCCCTGCTTATACAGG
Source organism: Planctomycetaceae bacterium (assembly GCA_021203245.1). Classification (GTDB taxonomy): domain Bacteria; phylum Planctomycetota; class SZUA-567; order SZUA-567; family SZUA-567; genus JAJBSZ01. The sequence goes on along the minus strand of JAJQBO010000116.1, from coordinate 20,394 downwards.
ATAGCCACCATATAGGTCTGCGGCGTGATGACGTCGTAGCCGCCGCCGATGGCTTTCAGCTTGGCGTACGCCGCTTCGCCCGAATCGAAAAAGTCGAACGACACGCGGCAGTCGTGCGCCTGCTCGAACGCTTCGATGACCTCGGGCGCGAAATAGTCGGACCAGGTGTAGACATGGAGAATTTGCCCCGCCCGGGCGATGCCGGTCAAACACACGAGCGCGCACACGCACGCGACGGCAACCCGGTAGCGGACGGTTGCGGCGATTCGTTTTCCCATACCACTCGTCTCCTTGTATAAAACAGCCTCACCCGGCACAGTATAGCTAGGGCTTCCAATCGCGCCAACGTTTGACCGTGTTTTTGCTGATGCCCAGACGCGCGGCGGCGCGGGCGATATTGCCGCCCTCGGCGTCCAGCACCTGCCGGGTATAGGCGGCGATGACGCTGTCGAGGCTGCCGCCGGCTGCGGGAGGCGATGTCGGTCCCGAAGCGGCCGTCGGGGCGGTCGCGGCGGGCCGGGAGGCTTCGGGCGGGCCGCAGTCCTCCGGCAGCGCGTCCAGCTTGCCGCCCAGGGTGATGTACTTCTCCACCAGGTTTTCCAATTGGCGGATATTGCCGGGCCAATAGGCCGTGTCCAGCGACTGCATGAACGAAGCCGACGGTTCAGGCAATCCGCCCGGCCGGCCGAAGCGCTTTTTCAGCAAGGCGCGGAACAGGAAGGACGCGTCGTTGCCGCGCTCGCGCAGGGGCGGGATGGTGAGGTCGAGGACGTTCAGGCGGAAGAACAGGTCGGACCGGAAGCGCCCGCTCCGCACCGCTTCGGCGAGGTGGCGGTTGGTGGCGGAGATGACCCGCACCTTGACGGGAATCACGTTGTCGCCGCCGAGGCGCATGATTTCCCGCTCCTGAATCGCCCGCAGAAGCCGCGCCTGCAGGCCCACGTCCATCTCGCCGATTTCGTCCAGGAACAGCGTGCCCTGGTGGGCGAGTTCGAACAGGCCGGCCTTCCCTTCCGGGCGCGCGCCGGTGAACGCGCCGCCGACATAGCCGAACAGTTCGCTCTCCAGCAACGACGCCGGCAGGGCGGCGCAGTTGACCGCCACGAACGGCTCGCGACTGAGCGGGCTGGCGTTGTGGATGCTTTGCGCAAACAGTTCCTTGCCGGTGCCGCTTTCCCCTTGGATAAGGATATTGCTGGACGACTGCGAGTACTCCTTCGCGACGGCGATGGCCTGGCGCATGGCGTCGCAGTTGTGGAGAATGTCGTCGAAGTTGTAGCGCGCGAACAGGCCCTTTTGGTAGAGCTTCTTGCGGGTGCTGACTTCGGTGCGTTGAATCTGTTCGATATGCTGAAAGGTGATGACGGACGAATCGCCGCCGCTGTCCCGGTTGACGGTGGAGACATTGCAGACAAAGCGGTCTGTCCCCAGGAATATCACGTGGTTTTGCATATTCCGCTGCGACCCGACCGCCGCCGCGACTTCGCCGGCCGGGATAAGTGTGCGGTAGTCGCTCCCGAGGGCGTCGTCCCGGCTGACGCCGAGAAGCTGGCAGCCCTGGCGGTTGATCTCTTCGATGCGGCCTTCGGCCCCGACGAGGAGAGCGCCTTCGGGCATGCAGTTCAGGACGCTCGTCACGTTCTTGCGGCCGCGCTCGATGCGGCGCAGGGTGGCGAGTATCTGCATGGCCTGGCCGAACGCCTCGCGGATGGTCTCGGGCGTGGATTCGACCAGGTGGACAGGGAACCCGGCCGGCTCGAGAAAGCGCACCATGGCGGCGTCGGCGATGGCGGCGGCCGGACCCCAGGCGCGCACTTCGTCGGTGAACTTGTCGACATCGGTGATTGTCTCGACATCGTAAGACAGGGAGGCGCGGCCCATGGCGGCGCAGAGCGGCTCGGCGCTGTCGATGATCTGCCGCGACCCGGCGATGATCAGCTTGGTGCCGCGTTGGGTCTGATCGTGCAGGAACCGGGCGATGCTTGGGACCGAAATCTTCACTTCGACGACTTCCTGGTGCAACTCTTCCGCGATCATTCTGGCGGTGCCGCCCCGGCTGACCAGGATTTTCGCGCCATTGCGCATCGCCTCGCGGGCGGCGGCGACGCCGCCCATACCCCGCCCGAGCAGCGCCACCCCGGGGAGGTTGTCTGCGGCGATAATCGTTTCCGCCTCGGCGCGCATGGCGTCGTAGGGGGCGATAAAGGCAAAGCTCATGGCCGGCTCCAAGCATGTCAAAAATTGATTGGTGATGGGTGTCAATATTTTACCACAGGGGTGCGGATTTTGTCCGGGAAAAATACGGCGCGATACTTTTTCCGCTTAGTCCTTTACTGGTAACGGTCCTGAAACAGATCACACCGCGCCGGAAAAATGGCACGCCAGTTGTTTATTTATGGTTCATCGGTCCAAAGATGCTCGTGCCGAGCAATTTTTGACCTGCCCGTCTTTCCATATACGTGAGTAACGCAGAGCCAGTCCACCCACTGTCAGCGGAGACAGCGATGGCGCGGTATGCAGTACTAGCCGATGACATGACCGGCGCGGGCGATGCCGGCGTCCATTTCGCCGCCGCCGGGCTGCGGACAGCCCTGGCGCTGGACCCTGCCCGCATCGCCGCCGCGCTGGCGGATCATGATGTCGTTTCGCTGTCCACCGAGTCACGGTTTCTCCAGCCCGACGCGGCGGCCGAGGGTGTCGCGGCGGCGGTACGGAGTTGCCGGGCGGCGGGTGTGACCCACTATTTTAAAAAGATCGACTCCACCCTCAGGGGCAATCTTGCCGCGGAACTGTCAACAGCCCTGCGGGAAAGCGGCGGCGAGGCCGTCCTCCTCTGTCCCGCCATGCCGAAGACCGGGCGCACGGTCGTCGGCGGCGTGCTGCTGGTCGACGGGGTGCCGGTGGTGGAGACGGAATTGGGCCGCGACCCGTTTACGCCGGTGCCGCATTCGCGCATCAGTCTACTCCTGCCCGGATTCGTCAGTATCGACATCGCCCTGGACGAGGTCCGCGCCGGAGTCGCGTCGGTCGCGGCCCGTATGGACGCGCTGGTCGACGCAGGCTGCACCGCCATCGTCGCCGACGCCGTCCGGGACGACGACCTCGCCATCCTCGCCGCAGCGCTGCGCCTGTGCGGCAGGAGCATCCTGCCCGCCGGCGCGGGCGGATTCGCCGAAGCCGTCGCCGGAGCGCCCCGTTCCGCTGCCGGACCCGACGCGATGGGAAGGCTCCTGGCCGTCGTCGGCAGCTTGACCAGCGCCGCCTCGGCGCAAATCGCCCACGCGCTGGACAGGGATCTGTATACCGCTCTTTCCATCGACATGGACCGCGCCCTGGCCGACCCGGACCGCGAACTGGCACGCCTCGCCGACGCCGCGGCCGGCGCGGGCGACGGCGACCTTCTGATCGCGAACACCGCCGTCCCCCGCCGCGCAGACGCCCTGGACCGGAGCCTCGGGTTGCGGGCGGCCGCCTTTTTCGGCGCTGCGGCGCGGACCGTCGCCGCCCGCGCCGGCTGCACCCGGCTCTACGTCACCGGCGGCAGCACCGCCGTCGCGGTCGCGGATGCGCTCGGCCTCGACGCCATCACCCTGGTGCGGGAATGCATGCCCGGCGTCGTGCTGGGTGCGTGCAGACCGGCCGGTTCGCCGGTGCGGTGGTTTATCACCAAGGCGGGCGGCTTCGGCTCGCCCGACACCTTGTCGCGACTCGCTTCCGGCGCATCGGTGCGCCGCACCCAAGGAACCCTCACATGATCCCACGACCCAGACTCGGCATCAGCATGGGCGACCCGGCCGGCATCGGCCCGGAGATCGTCGTCAAGGCCCTTCTCGAAAAACACCTATATGATCACGCCGTCCCGGGCGTCGTCGCCGACCCGGACGTCATCCGCCGGGCCGCGACGGATATCGTCAAGACGGACGCCGGCATCCGCGTCATTGCCAGCGCCGCCGATGCGGCGGGCGAATTCGGCGCCATCGATGTCCTGCCCCTGGCAGCGCCGGTCGGCGACTTCGAACTCGGCAAGGTCGACGCCCGCTGCGGCGAGGCGGCGTTCCAGTCGGTTAAGACGATTATCGAGCTGGCCATGGCGGGCGAACTCGACGGCACCGTCACCGCGCCCCTCAACAAGGAAGCGATGAACAAGGCCGGCCACCATTACGACGGCCATACCGAAATCTACGCCACCCTCACCGGCACGAAAAAATACACGATGATACTGGCCGACGGCAAACTCCGCGTCGCCCACGTCACCACCCACGTCGCCATGGCGTCGGTGCCGTCCCTCATCACCGTCGACCGCATCCTCACCGTCCTGCGGCTCGGGAACGACGCCTGCAAAAAGTTCGGCATTGCCACCCCCCGCATCGGGGTCTCCGGCTACAACCCCCACGCGGGCGAAAACGGCCTGTTCGGCCGGGAGGAACTGGACATCATCGCTCCCGCCATCGAACAGGCGAAGGCGGAAGGCATCGACGCGCGCGGGCCGTTTTCGCCCGACACCGTCTTCGCCAAGGCGGCGGGCGGCGGCTTCGACATGGTGGTGGCGATGTACCACGACCAGGGCCATATCCCGCTGAAGATGCTGTCGTTCAAGTACGACGACGCGACCGGCACGTGGTCGGGCATGACCGGCGTCAACATCACCCTCGGCCTCCCCATCGTGCGCTCGAGCGTCGACCACGGCACCGCTTTCGAAAATGCGGGCAAGAACGTGTCGTCGCCGCAGAGCATGATCCACGCCATCGAGTACGGCGCGATGCTGGCGGGCGGCAGGCCGGTCGTGAGCGATGCAAAGGCCGATGCATGACAACCGTCGTGACGACATCCCCCGGATTCGGCAAGGTCGGCCGCGTGCCCGAGATTCTCGAACAAAACGGCTGGGAGTTTATCCGCTGCATCGATACCGACCTCCCCGACGGCGGCATGTCCGACTACCTCGACCGGATGGAATACCTGGTCGTCGGCCTGGTGCCGGCCCGGGCCGACGTCATCACCAACGCGCCGCGCCTGCGTGCCATCCTGAAACACGGCGTCGCCGTCGATAATATCGACATCGCGGCAGCCACCGCCCGGGGCATTCCGGTGTTGAACACGGCTGGCGCGAAATCGGTGGAGCAGATGGACCTGATGGTGTGCGAGGATATTGCCTCTCTGGTGAACGGCGGCTGTCCGGATCGCGTCATCAACCGGGAAGTGTATGATACATCACGATCAAAACAATAGAGTGGAGGAGCACCACATGCAAGGATTCGGCAGTTTTCTTCCCGGACGGGTGGAGTTCGGCTCGGGCACGATATCCGTTCTGCCCGATTGGGTGAAGGGGAAGTCCATCCTGTTCATGTCCGACGCCGGCGTCAAAGGCTCGGGCATTCTCGACCCCATCGTCGCCGCCTGCAAAGGGAGCGCGGCAGGCGTCACCGAGTTCTACGAAACGCCCACCGAACCGTCCGAGGACGACGCGGCGGCGGTCGCGGCCCGTTTCAAAGAGGCGACGATTGACGCCATCGTCGCGGTCGGCGGCGGCTCGGTCCTCGACACCGCCAAGGTGCTGGGCGTGCTGATCGGCAGCGACGCGTCTGTCGCGGATCTCTTCGACGGAAAATTCCCGGCCTCGCGGTCGATAACCCTTATCATGGTTCCCACCGCCGCCGGGACCGGCGCGGAGGCGACGCCGAATTCCATCCTCTACCGCCCGTCCATGAAGCTGAAGGTCGGCATCGTCTGCGGCCTGTTTGTCGCCGACAAAATCATCCTCGACCCCGACCTCACCCTCGGCCTGCCCCAGGGCGTGACCGCCGCCACCGGCCTGGACGCGCTCTGCCACGCCATCGAGTGCCTGGTGTCGAACAAGGCGAATCCGCTGTCCGACATGCTGTCGACAGAAGCGCTGCGGCTCATTTTCGCCAATCTCCGCAAGGCATATAAGAACGGCCGCGACGTCGACGCCCGCGCCAACATGTTGCTCGCGTCGTTCTACGCCGGGATTTCCATCGCCTGCGCCGGGACGAACATCGTCCACGCGCTGTCGTATCCGCTGGGCGGGCGCTACCGCATCCCGCACGGCGTCTCGAACGCCATCCTGCTCGCGCCGGCGATGGGCTTCAACGCCGGCGTCTCGGCCGACAAGCTGGCCGGGCTGGCGGGGTTCATCGGCGACGCCTCGTCCCTGAACGGCAGGGATTCGCGGGTCGAGGCGGTGATGCGGGAACTCGAGGCATTGACCAGAGACCTCGGCCTTCCGCGCAAGCTGGCCGATCTCGGCGTGCCTGCCTCCGACCTGGAGGTGCTGGTCGAGGACGCCTACAAGGTCCGCCGCCTTCTCGACAACAACCCGCGCGAAGTCGGCAAGGACGACATCCGCGCCATCTACCAGTCACTCTGCTAAGGGATACATTATGCCAGACCTGATCTCCTTCGTCGCCCTCGTCACCTGCTTCCGCGACGACGAATCCATCGACTACGACGCCATCCGCAAACAGGCCAGGCGGCAGATCGACGCCGGCAACAACATCCTCGCCTGCGGCACCAACGGCGACTTCACCAGCCTGCTCTACGACGAAAAGCTGAAGGTCTGCGAAACGATCGTCGACGAGGCGCGGGGCAAGGTAAAGGTGTTCGCCAACGCCGGCTGTCCCTCGACCTTCGAAACGGTCAAGCTGGGCCGCGACATGCTCCGCACCGGCGCGGACGCCTTGTCGGTCATCGCGCCCTATTTTATTGCCTGCACGCAGGAAGGGCTGTACAACCATTTCAGCCGCGTCGCCGATTCGGTCGACAAGCCGGTGTATCTCTACGACATTCCGGCCCGCACCGGCAACCATATCGACGGCGCGACGGCGATGCGCCTCGCCGACCACCCGAACATCCACGGCATCAAGGACAGCGGCGGGACCAAGAAAACGCTGGACGAGTACATCGCCATCACGAAATCGGGGAAGGATTTCACCGTCTTCGCCGGCCCCGACTCGCTCATCTACTACGCGATTGAGAAGGGCGCGGGCGGCTGCGTCTCCGGCCTCGCCAATGTCGCGCCGGATACTGTGGCGGCGATTTGCCGCGAGTTCGCGGCAGGCAACCGGGAGGAGTCGGCCAAACAGCAGGACATCCTCACCGGCATCCGCACCGACCTCTACGCCTTCGGCTACGCCCCGGCGATGGTGAAGCGCGCCCTGTACCTGATGGACAAGTCGGTCGGCGGCAGCCGCCAGCCGGCGCTCATCCCGACGGCGGAACTGGACGCAAAGATTATGGCGGTCCTGAAGAAGCACGGACTGCTGCGGTAGATTCAATAGGGATCTTTCCATAGCCGCTTTTTCAGCCCCGTGGATTCCGGCCGAACCGCCCGTTTTCCGCCCGGTTGGATGTGGAGACGCCGGGGTGACGATGAGGGGGGACCGCGCCCACCCCACACGTCATTCCGGCGTGCGGACATCCACCCGGGCAAAAAACGGGCGGTTCGGCCGGAATCCACGGGTATATGCGTTTGCTATGGCAAACTCAAAATGGACCAAGAGAGCAGGAAATTTCGTTGTGCAAATTGTTAGGCGGTTCTTCGGCTTTTGTCCGCCATGGCGCGGAGGGCTGCGGGACGGGAAAACATGACACTTTTGGAGGATTAACCATGAGAGTTGCGCGTTTTGGAAAGTATCTCGCGGCGTTGTGCGTATCCGCCCTCGTCCTCGGCGGCGCGTCGTCCGCCCTCGACCAGCCGGTCAAACTGACCATGTCCACCCAGGGCGTCGGCACCGCCATGTACATGTACGCGAGCGCCATCGCCAACGCCTTTACCCAGCAGTTGCCCGAAGGGTCGCGGGTCGACCTCGAGACCACCTCGCCCGGCGGCGTCGGCGCGCCGGTCATCCTCGATCGCGGCCGCTGCGACCTTATCCTCGGCAACGCCGCCCCGGCCAAGTGGGCGTGCGAATCGGGCATCCTCGGTTCCGCCCCCACCGCCAACGTGCGCTCCATCGCCGGCGGCCTCGGCAACGACTTCATCAACGTCCTCTTCACCCAGGAATTCGTCGACCGCACCGGCATCACCACCATCGAGGAAGTCGTCGCCAAGAAGGTTCCGGTCCGCATCGCCGTCAAGGCGAACGGCGCGTTCGGCGAACTCGCCTGCAGCAAGGTTCTTGAAGTGCTGGGCGCGGACTACGACGCGGTCCGCTCCTGGGGCGGTTCCGTCACCCAGACCGGCTCCGACGCCATCGTCAGCCTGCTAAAGGACGGCAAGGCCGACATCACCATCGACCACCTCGGCGCCGGCCAGTCGGCCACCACCGAACTGTGCATGACCACCACCATGTACTTCCCCAAGCTGTCGGAAGAGACACGCGCCAAGCTGCGCGACGAAGGCTTTGCCGACGCGACCATTCCCGCCGGCACCTGGCGCGGCCAGACCGAGGAAATCAAGTCCGTCGGTTCGCCGCAGGTCGTGCTTTGCCACGCCAAGCTGCCGGACGACGTCGTCTACTTCCTCACCAAGGCGATGGAGGAAAGCGCCGAATCCATGGCCAAGTCCAACGCCACCCTCGCTTCCTTCGACCCGCCGACCGCGTGGGACCCGCTGAAGTGCGGCGCGCCCCTGCACCCGGGCGCTGAACAGTACTACCGTGAAAAAGGCTACCTGAAGTAAAAAGCCACTTCAGAACCCGGATCGTCGTCGTAGACGAGAAAAGCGGCGAGAGGCAGGGTGACAAAAAACGCTTTGGCAGTTGTTTTTTGACACCCGTTCGAGCGCTTGACGAAGTATACGGCGTCGAGGCGGAGTTATGAACGGCTTTTAGAAACTCCATGCGACGGTTGCCGCAGGCCGCATCGCGATCTTCGGCCTGCGGACAACCGTTTTGAGGGGAAAATTTTAAACCGTCCTCGCGGGACAATCAGCGACCCGTTCGGGTCGGGAGAATATTGACATGCCAGAACAAACCGCCACCAAGGTGACGCCACGGTTTGCCATCATCATCGCGCTGTCGGCGATATGGCTCGCCTTCCAGTTTTACCTCGCCATCTTCACCCCGCTCCATCCCATGCTGCAAAGCCCACTGCACCTGGTGTTCGCGTTATTGATCGTCTTCCTCTACAAACGGGCGGGCGGCAACGACGCCAAGGGCCTGGTGCCGTATCTCGACGTGCCGTTCTTTGCCGGCATCGTCTTCCTGTTTTATTATTTTGTCGCCGAGTCGGGACGCCTCACCACCCGCGTCTCCTACGTCTCGGAAGTGACCCGGCTCGACTACGCCGCCATGATCGTCTGCGTCGTCGTGCTGATGGAAGCGGTGCGGCGCGTGCTTGGCCAAATCCTCTTCTACTTCATCCTCTTCTTTATCGTCTATGCCTGGTTCGGCAACTACTTCCCCTGGATATTCAACTACGGCGGCACGGATCTCGAGAAATTCACCGAACTCATGACCATGGGTCCGGACGGCATCCTCGGCACCCCGCTCTATACCTCCGCCAACAGTTTGTTCTATTTTATCGTCTTCGGCGTGTTCTTCTCCGCCTGCGGCGGCGGGCAACTGCTGATCGACATCGGCATGAAGTTTTCCAGCAAAAGTTCGGGCGGCCCCGCCATCGCGGCGGTGATTTCGTCCGGCCTGATGGGGATGATTTCCGGCTCCGCCGTCGCCAACGTCTCCACCACCGGCGTTATGACCATCCCGATGATGAAAAAGGTCGGCTATTCCCCCGAGCAGGCCGGCGCGATTGAGGCAGTCGCGTCAACCGGCGGTCAGATTATGCCCCCGATCATGGGCGTCGGCGCGTTCATCATGGCCGAGATGCTGGGCGTCCCGTACCGTACCGTCGCCTTCGCCGCCATTATCCCGGCCTGCGCCTACTATATGTCGGTGCTCCTGCTGGTCACCTTCATGGCGCACAAGAACGATCTGCAGCGCCGCTCCACCGTCAGGGAAGAGGAAGTGGTGGTCAAGGTCCCGGGCATCCTGCCCCGCCTCTACCTGCTCCTGCCCGCGGTTGTCCTGGTCTATTACATGATTGCCGGGTACTCGCTCATGCGTTCTGGCATGATGGGCATCTACACCGCCATCCTCGTGAACATCGTCAGCCGCTTCGTGCTGGGCGGCAAGTGGTACATCGGTCCGAAGGAACTCGGGAAAGTCGCGCTGCGGGGCGTCCGCCAGTCGGCAGACATCGCCATCCCGACGGCCGCGTGCGGCATTATTATCGGCATTGTCATCCAGTCCGGCCTCGCCACCAAGATGTCGGCCCTTATCGCGGGCGTGGGCGTCGAGAACCTGGTGATCGCCCTCATCATCACCACCGCCGGCTGCATGCTGCTCGGCATGGCCCTGCCGACGGTCGCCGCCTACCTGGTCGCGGTCATCCTCTTTGTGCCGACCCTGACCCTGCTGGGCATCGAGCCCCTCGCCGCCAACATGTTTGTCTTCTACTTCGGCATCATGGCGCAGATCACGCCGCCGGTGTGCCTGGCATCGTTTACGGCAGCGGGTATAGCGGGGGCAAACGCCTGGAAGACCGGCTGGACCGGCGCGAGCTATGCCCTTGTCGCCTTCCTGATTCCGTTCATCTTTATCTACGATCCGGGCATTCTGCTGATCGGCTCGACCCTGCAGATCATCAAGGCGTCGGCGGTGCTGTTCCTGGGCGTCTATTTCCTCGCCGCAGGCATCGCGGGCTTCCTGTTCGTGCCGCTGTCGAAGCCGATGCGGGCGCTGCTTCTCGCCGCCGCGTTCTGCCTGATTATTCCCGAAGTCTACACCGATATCGCCGGATTCGCTTTCGGCATCGTCCTGACCGCCTACTGCCTTGTCCGCAGGCGTAAAATGGCCGAACCCGTCCTCGCCGTGCAGAAGGAGGGCTAATCATTAGCGCGAACACGAACACCTACGACCACCTCATCGTCGGGTCGGGACTGGCGGGCCTTATCGCCGCCTGCCAGTTGTGGGACGCGGGCGAACGGAATTTCGCCGTCGTCGCCGCCGGCCTGGGCGGAACGCCCTATGTCGCCGCCTTCAACGCGGTGCTGCCCGACTCGCCCCACGGCGATTCTCCGAAGCGCTACGTCGAAGACATGCTCGCCGCCGGCTACCACCTCGGCAACGAGGCGGTGGTGGAAGGGCTGGGCGAATTGACCTACGAGTGCATCCAGTTGCTGGAACGCTGGGGCGTGGCGTTTTCGCGGCTGGAGTCGGGCGCGTACCGGCTCCGCCACGCCTCCGGCTCCAGCGTGCCGCGCTCGCTGTGCCGGACCGACATGCTGATCGGCCTGCACGTGGTTGAAACGCTCCGCCGTGCGCTGAAGGACAAGGGAGTCACCTTCTATGACGACACCACCTGTTGCGGCCTGACGGTGCGGGACGGCGCGATTGCCGGCATCACCTGCCAGGCGAAGGACGGAACGGTCTTCGCCCTCACGTCGCCACGCGTTCTCGCCGCGTGGGGCGGTGTCGGCAACCTCTACACCCGCTCCACCTACCCGGCCGACGTCGACGGCCGCACCCTGGCGATGGCCTATGACGCGGGGGTGAACCTGATCGATCTCGAGTTCGTCGAATTCGAGCCGATGGTGTCGTATGAGCCGCCCGGCGCGGTCGGCGAACCATGCCCGACGGCGATGCTCGGCGAAGGCGCGTATCTCCTGAATAAGGACGGCGAGCGGTTTCTCCTGAAGGTCCGTCCCCAGGGCGAGGCCGGCGCGCCGAAGAGCCTTATCAACGACGCCATCCGCGAAGAGGTTAAGGCGGGGCGCGGCGGTCCGCTGGGCGGCGTCTTCGTCGATCTCCGCCATATCGATCTCGCCGTCCTCAAGGCCTACCCGTGGTTTTACGAGCGGGAGCTCGACGCCGGGCTGGACGTCAAGACGACCCTATTGCAGGTCGGTCCGATGGCGCACAGCCATTCCGGCGGCATGGAAATCGGGCCCGACTGCATGACCAACATCCGCGGCCTCTATGCCGCCGGCGAGGCGGCCGGCGGCATGCACGGCGCGTGCCGCATGGCGGGGAACGCCGCGACCCAGGCGGCCGTCTCCGGCCTCGCCGCCGCAAAGGCGATGGCGGAGTTGAAGGTGCCGATGCCCGAACCGATCGCACCCGCAGCTATTACAACAAACCCCGGCGTCCGCAAGACCGTCGCCCCCGCCATCCGCGAGGTCGTCACCCGCGCGGTCGAGCGCGAGCGCGACGCCGCCGGGTTGCAGGCAGCCTTGACGTCGCTTGAGGACTTGGCAAAGCAGGCAAAAGAAGATACTTTCACGGCGCAGTTGGCCGAGTGCGGCATCCTCCTGGCGACAGCGGCGCTGAAGCGGGAGGAATCGCGCGGCACGCACTTGCGAACCGACTTCCCCGAAAAGAAGGACGAATGGCGCTGCTCGGTCCGCATCCGCCGCGACGGCGACGCGATGCGGGTGGAGACGGTGGCGCGATAGAACATTGTGCACATGACGCAAAAAAAGAGCCGGGACATCGTGGATGTCCCGGTTTTTGTTTTTCGCCCCCGATCGTGTCACCCCGGCGGTGAAACATCGACCAGCGCGCACGCGTGTGGTTGTACCGGGGCGTCAAAAACTCGTCTCCGTTTATCGCCGCCGTGACCGGTTATCGTCGACAACCGCACCGCTCTGCGCATCCACCTCCACCTCGTGGTCCCTGCCGCGCCACTCCATTTTAATAACATACGTAAAGCCGCCGCGCTTCCGCTTGAGCTCGCACTTTTCAAGCGCCGCGCCGGGATAATCGGTGAGCGCGATAGCGCAGGCCTGTTCCACCCCGATAAAGCGGGAAAAATCGACGCCGCTCCACTCACGTTTGACAGGATGGCGCTTGTAGTCGCCGACGACATCCCCCAGCATCTCGATGGAATACACCTCGCCGTCCGAGACGATGACGAACTCGTACTCCATGCCGTCGTCGTCCTCTTCCAATTCCATCTTGATGAGGTCGCCGCCGCCGGAGAGAGCCAGCGCGTTCGCCACCGCCGAGGCGGCGGACAGGTCGGGCTGGACAAAGGCCGCGGCAGGCGAATTGTTCCCGTATTGGTGTTGCGCCGTCGCGGGCGTGCCCGGGGACGACGCGGCCGTTGTGCCGAAAAGCGCGAACAGCAGGAGGATCAGGGCCACTTCAGCCAGCACCAGCGGGGTTGTCGTGCGCCGGTATCCCATAATGTCGACGATGCGTTCCTTCAGGGAACGCGCGCTGAAGGCGGACGCAAGCGGAAACGGTACAAACGCGTGCGACGCCACCGCCACCAGCGAGTGGGCGTAGGCGGCGCGGCGGCCGGTGCCGAGGGCGGCGATGACGCTCTCGTCGCAGGCCAGTTCGATATCGTGGTTGAACAGCAGCCAATACAGCCACATCAGCGGATTGAACCAATGGATCGCCAGCGCCAGATAGACGACCGCCTTCATGGCGTTGTGGCAATGGCGGCAATGGATGTATTCATGCTCCAGTATCCCCTCCACCGACGCCTCGTCCGTGAGGTCGAGGCTGTGGGGCAGGACGATGCGCGGCCGGAACAGGCCAAAGGCGAGGGGCGTGGCGGTGCGGTCGGAGACGAACACCCGGATCGGCGTCGCGTGCCGACGCCGCCACGCATCGACCACCGGGTTGTTCCTGAGCAGGATGGCATCGGTAAAGCGCCGCACCGTCCGCCAGTAGCCGACGAGAAAGACGAGGAGCAGGGCCGCCGCGCCGATCGCCCAGACGACAAAGGCGATTTCCAGCCAGGCGACGCCCACATCCGCCGACCCCGGCGCACCAGCCGGTACGGCGTACGCGGCGGTTGGCTGGGCGGGGACGGCGGCAGGACTCGCCTCCGCGGCCGGCGACAGAGAGACCGCCGGAGCAGCCGTCTCGAGCGCCGGAATGGGGCTGCGGAAGCTGACATAGTTGTAAATGCTTGTCGGCGACGGCAGCCCCAGGAGCACGATGAAATGGACCAGCACCGCCGCCCACAGCAGCACGAGAAAATGCTTCGGCAGCCGGTGCTTCACCCCCGACCGCACCAGCACGGCGGCCAGGATGAAGATGCCGCCGCTGAAGCTGACGCCCGCGAGGGTGCGGATGAACTCGCTCATGAGCCGCCGTCCTTTTCGAGGGTATCGATGAGGGTCTTGAGGTCGGCGATCTCGTTCCGGCTCAGGCCGCCGTTTTTCACAAACGACGATAGGAACATCAGGTTCGAGCCGCCGTAGAGCTTATCGACCAGTTCCTCGGCATGAGCCTTCTCCACCTCCTCGCGGGTGATGAGGGGGTGGCAGACGAACTTCGGCTCGCGCCGTTCGATATAGCCCTTGGCGACCAGTTTCTTGATGACGGTGTAGGTGGTGTTTTTGTTCCAGCCCACCTGCTCTTCCAACACCGGCACCAGGTCGGCCGCGGGCGTGTCGCCCTTGGCCCAGAGGTGTTCCATGACCTTGAGTTCCGATTCGTACAGCGTGGCTTTCATGACCATTTCCTTGGGCAGTCCGGTGCGGCGGTGCGGTCGATTACCGATCGTCTTGTTCAAATTTTACCACATCGCCGGTCTCGGCGTCGATCTCGATATCGTATTCATAGCCGTTATGGATGATTTCGAATTCATAGCGGCCGCGATTGCGCTTGTGGCTCTTGTACTTGGCCTCGACCACGTCGCCGCCGCCGACCCGGTCCAGGGCGATCTGCTGGGCGTCGTCAAGGCTGATGCGGCCGCTGGTCTCGGCGCGGACATCGCCGCGGCGATCGCGACGGATGGCCTTGCGGGAAAATTCGATCGTCTCGCCGGTGTCGCCGTCGATCGTGATGCGATAGCGGTTGTCGTCGTCGTCGATGGTATATTCGTAGACGATGCGGCCGCCGCGTTTCCGGTCGATCTCGCTCCGCACCATCCGGCCGCCGTCCACCTGCGCCAGCGCCGCCTGCCGGGCCGACTCTTCGCTTATCCGTCCCTCGCCCGCATACACCGAGGCAGACGCGACCGTCGCCATCGCCAGCAGCATCACCAGCGCCACGTTCCGTAAGGTTTTACCCATTGTGTGTCTCCTGAAAAAGAATACCCATTCGATTGGACTACTGCGATAGTCTCCTTTAGACTACAGTAATAGTCTGTCATTGTCAACCAGGATCACGCGATTTTTTTTTCGACAAATCCGCCGGGTAGGTCGGCCGCGTTGCTGCAACCGTCGGCATTACCTGGCATTGAAAAATAAGACTCGATGCCGCAAAAAGTCCACCTCGGCACCCCCACACGTCACCCCGGCGGTGAAGCATCGACGGACGGCTACAGTTGTGCCGGGGCAAGGCGAATGACCGTTCGCCGGGGTGACGTGTGGGGAGGATGGAGCGTTTTTGCGAAAAACGAGAGGAAATGGCCAGCCAAAAAAAACGCGCCCGTCAGGGCGCGCCATAAGGGATGAAAACCCGATACCCAACCGCCTTACTCCTGATGCCCTTCAATCTGCAGCTTTTGCTTGGCGGTCTTGGCGCTTTGGCGGCGCGGCCAGCGGGACACGACATGGCGGAGCAAATCGGCCCCGAAGCGCCGTTCCTCGTTGACCCGTTCCGAGAAGTGGAACCCGAGGTAGAGGAAGTCCTCGTCGTCGAGGATGCTCTCGTTCAGGAGGCGGCTCTTGAGTTCGCGCGGATTTTCGGCCAGCAGTTGTGCCGCGTGCTCCAGCGCCGGGTCGGCGGCGCGGCTCGAGCGCGAGCGCGACTTCTCCGACGTCTTCAAATTGGCCAGGAGCAGCTTGTAGCGGAGTTCCGGCGTCAGCAATCCGCCCCGATCGAGCAGGCTCAGGTTGGCGGCGGCGGTGGCGTAATCGCCGTGCGAGAACGACTTGTCGGCTATCTTGAGAATTTCGGCCTGGAGGACCTCCGGCTTCAACTGTTTGAGCGCTTCCCAATTCAGTTCAAATCGCTTGTCGCCGGCCCCGCGCAATTCCAGCATCTTTTTGATGCGGTTACGGGCGCGCTCGGGCGTGATGCGGTTCTTGTGATGGGAGAGAATGCGCACCATGTCCTGCACCCGCAGGGTCGAGGGCGCTTCGTCGATGGTCTTGAGGACGATATTGACGGTCGACGGCATCACCGCCAGGGCGTCCAGGGCCGCCTCTTTCAGATCCTGATCGCTTGCGGGCAGGAATTCCATAATCATCTGGGCATTGACGGCGGAATCCAGGTGCGACAACTTGTTCATGGCAAACACCCGCACCCCGACGTGGCGGTTGTGCAGGAGGCCCTGGAGGATCTCCTGGTCGTTTTTGTCGGGCGGGAGCAGGGAAAGGGCGGCGATGGCGTGCCGGACCAGGCCGTCGTAGTCGGGATCGTCCAACAACGGATACAGCGCGGCGGCGGCGTCGGCGTTGTTGCCGGTCGCCAGCGGCAGCGAGGCCAGGCTGATCAGGGCATAGCGCCGCACTTGGGCCGACGACCCGGGGGCGATAAACGACAACAACGACGCCTTTGCCTTGATGTCGGCGATGATGCCGAGGGCGATGATGACCGCCGAGACGGCGATGTCGTTCTGTCGAATCCGCTTGTCTTTCAGGCTGGCGACAAGCTGGTTGAACAGGTCGGCCTTTTCCGGAGCGGCGTAATTGCCGATTTCTTCACGCAGCGCCCGCACCGCCTCGCGCATTAATTGCAGGTCGGGGTGGGCCAGGCAGTCGATCAGGAACGCGTGCGCCGGGTGGGTGCGGATGCGCGGCAGGATGCGGACCATGCGCCGCTGCGTTTCCGGCGGCACCTTGTCAAACTGCTGCTTTAGGGACGGCACCGCCTTTGCGCCGATTTTGGCGATAGCATCGATAACCCGGTCCTGGTGATCTTCGGTTTTGTCCAAAACCCGGACGAGTTGTTTGAGGATTTGCTCGTGCGGCGAAGCTTCGATAGCGGTGAGGGCCGCTTCGAAGATATCGGGGTTGTCGGTCTCGATCATCAGATCGGCTAATGCCTTATGGATGGCCGGTTCACGTGAATTTATCGCGCCCAATACCCGAATCGCAGCAAGACGCAGGCTGTCGTCAGGGCTGTAGATGAGCTGTTGCATGGACTTTAAAGTAGCATTCACGTTTGAATCATATGCCTTGGAAGCATCCCCAACATCTTCTGCGGGGCGTGCCGCAAGCGGCTCCCCTGTTTTTGTGGCACAAACTCTGTGAAAAATCCGCACCTCGCCGTTTTGCGCAGCTTCACCGTACTGATATTATCAAGGTGCGCTAACGCCTGCACGGGGCGCTTACCATGTGGCAACTATTTTCGTATAACCTTCAAAGAGCCAAGAGTATACCGCAATAATGCGATTTGTCAATTCGCAAAAAAAAATTTGTGATACCCAGCCTATCCATACCCTCTGGCTCCATGGTTTGTCAAAAAAGCTGCCATAATGAACCATGTCAAAATGACAGGGTATATGGATAAAACCTGCCCTTCCGTTAACAATGACGTTAATAACTCCCCACGCCCCCCACGGTGTCGAGACCACGCTATCCAATGGTGACATAGACATATATGGGTCGGGGAGACCGCGCCAACCGGTCATGCCGAGGTTTTGGCAATCCTGTTGCTTGTTAATATTTAGTTCGTATTTATTTTTATATATCCTGTATTGGGAGGAAACCATGCGAGTCGACAAACTCACGATTAAAACTCAGGAGGCATTGGAAAAAGCGGCAAAAATTGCTTCCGAACGCCACAACCAGGAGGTAGCGCCCGAACACCTGCTCATCGCCATGCTGGAGCAGGAGGAAGGCATTACCCCGTCTATCCTGAAAAAGCTTGGTTCAGACCCGGTTTGGCTTATTGAAAAACTCGAAACCATTCTCGATACCAAGCCGCAGGTTTCGGGCGTTGACGCAGGCACGATGATGTCCCGCGACCTCAAGGCCATGCTGGAAGCGGCCTGGTCCGAAGCCGAACGGCTCCACGACGAGTATCTCTCGACCGAACACCTGCTCCTGGCCATGGCCGACAAGGCGACCGGTTCCCTCGGTTCCGCCCTGTCGACCGCCGGGGTCACCCACCAGGCCGTCCTCAAGGCGCTCGAGGACGTGCGCGGGTCGCACCGCGTCACCGACCAGAACCCGGAGGAGAAATACCAGTCGTTGAAGCGGTTTACCCGCGACCTGACCGAACAGGCCCGGTTGGGCAAACTCGACCCGGTCATCGGCCGGGACGACGAAATCCGCCGCGTCATGCAGGTTTTGTCCCGCCGGACCAAAAACAACCCGGTCCTTATCGGCGAACCCGGCACCGGCAAGACGGCGGTGGTCGAAGGGTTGGCGCGGCGTATCGCCGCCGGCGACGTGCCGGAAAGCCTGAAAAACCGCCGCCTCCTCTCCCTCGACGTGGGCGCGCTCATCGCCGGGGCGAAATACCGGGGCGAGTTCGAGGACCGGCTCAAGGCTGTCCTGAAGGAAATCACCGAGTCCGCCGGCGAGATAATACTTTTCATCGACGAACTCCACACCATCGTCGGGGCCGGCGCTGCCGAAGGCGCGGCCGATGCCGCCAATATGCTGAAGCCCGCCCTCGCCCGGGGCGAACTCCGCTGCGTCGGCGCGACGACCCTGGACGAGTACCGCAAGCATATCGAAAAGGACGCCGCCCTGGCGCGGCGCTTTCAGCCCGTCTATGTGGGCGAGCCGTCGGTGGAATCGACCATCGCCATTCTCCGCGGTTTGAAAGAGCGCTACGAAGTCCACCACGGCGTCCGCATCCAGGACTCGGCCCTGGTGGCGGCGGCGGAACTGTCGCACCGCTATATTTCCGACAGGTTCCTGCCCGACAAGGCCATTGACCTGGTGGACGAGGCGTGTTCGAGCCTGCGCATTGAGATCGACTCGATGCCGGAAGAACTCGACAGCCTGAACCGCACCCGCAACCGGGTGGAGATCGAGCTGAAAGCCTTGGCGAAAGATACCGACGACCCGGCCAACGAGCGGCGCGAAATGCTTAAGAAACAGCTTGCCAACCTGGACGAGGAACTCCAGGCCCGCACCGCCGAGTGGCAGGCCGAAAAGGACGCCATCGGCGCCATTCGCAAACTGAAGGAAGATATCGAAGCGGCGAAAAACGAGGCCGAACGCGCCGAACGCGGCGGCCAGTTGGACGTTGTCGCCGAGATTCGCTATGGCCGGCTGCCGGCCATGACGGAAGAACTGGAACGGAAAAACGCCGACCTCGCGTCGATTCAAAAAGAAGGCGGGTTGCTGAAAGAAGAGGTTACGCCCGAGGATATCGCCGAGGTGGTGTCGCGGTGGACAGGCATCCCGGTGTCCCGCATGCTCGAGAGCGAGATGCGCAAGCTTCTCGACATGGAGGAACGGATGCGCCACCGCGTCGTCGGCCAGGACAGCGCCTTGACCGCCGTCGCCAACGCGGTTCGCCGCAGCCGCGCCGGTCTGCAGCGCCCGAACCGGCCGATCGGCTCGTTCATTTTTCTCGGCCCCACCGGCGTCGGCAAGACAGAGGTCGCGCGGTCCCTGGCGGAATTCCTCTTCGACGACGAGCACAATATGGTGCGTATCGACATGTCGGAGTTTATGGAAAAACACTCCGTCGCCAGGCTGATCGGCGCGCCTCCGGGATATGTCGGCTACGAGGAAGGCGGCTATTTGACCGAAGCCGTGCGGCGGCGTCCCTACTCGGTGGTGTTGTTCGACGAAATCGAAAAAGCCCACAACGACGTGTTTAACGTGTTGTTGCAGGTGCTGGACGAGGGCAGGCTCACGGACAGTCAAGGCAGGACGGTGGATTTCACCAACACCATCATCATCCTGACCTCGAACCTCGGTTCGCGCGAAATCGCGGCTGCCCAGGACATCGAAGCGCCGACGTTCAAGAACCGGGTCCAGGCGATTCTCCGGGAGCACTTCCGCCCCGAGTTCCTGAACCGTATCGACGACGTCATCGTCTTCCACCGCCTGGGCGAGGACCAGATCCGCCAGGTGCTGGACATCCAGCTCGGCACGCTCAGGAACATCCTCGAGAGCCGCAAGCTCAAGCTGGACGTCAGTCCGGCAGCGGCCGACCTGTTGGCAAAGGAAGGCTACGATCCCGACTACGGCGCCCGGCCGTTGGCGCGGGTCATCCAGAACCGGCTGCAAAACCCGATTGCTGAAAAGATTCTGGAGGGCGTCTATCACGACGGCTCGACCATCCACGTCACCGAGCACGACGGGATGTTGTTGTTGCGGTAAATCATCACCTATCACCCAGCCCCGCTTCGGCGGGGCTTTTTTTGGCTTTGTTATATGACAGCAAACACAGTCCCTCCCCCACGCGCACGAAAACCCCGTCACCCCCGCGAACGCGGGGGCCCAGCGGGCCTCTCGACAAAGGAACGGTGGTACATAGCCCGCCACGCCGAGCCCGGGCGGCCGCGGCGGCTCGCGGATCCCGGGGGCTGCGGGTAAAAAAGGCGGGGGGGGGGGGG
>JAJQBO010000043.1:6845-7613 GCA_021203245.1 Planctomycetaceae bacterium | reverse complement strand
TCCGTTATATCAAATAACAATTTAGGTAATAAAAACGAGGTAATTGTGGGTTGGATTTTGCAAATGAAGTGGGTTTACTTCGCTTTTATGAGGTATTCTGAACCATCCATATACTTGGAGGAATCATCGCAAAAGCGTCCATATCGGCACCCCCACACGTCACCCCGGCGGTGAATCGTCGACCAGCGGGCACGCGTGTGGTTGTGCCGGGGCACGGTGCGAATGACCCTGTGCTGCAAGGCGATTCAGGATTCCCAGCCGTCCACGTCCAGCCCGCCTTGCCCCGGTACAACTTCCCGTTCGTGATGCAGCAGACGTTTTTCCCGCCGGGGTGACGGTTGGGGGAGGTTGGGATGTAGTGGTGAAAATGGCTGACACACGCTCTGTGAAAAAGGCCAAACATGAGAAAGAGGACTTCCTTGCGGAAGTCCTCTTTGGATGATGCAGTCTGGTCAGGTAACTAGCAGATGGGTTCGGGCGGGCACTCGGGCTCCATCCGGATTTCGACGATCTGGTAGGGGACCTTGACCTTCTTCTTGATGACCTTTTCGACAGTCTTGGTGGAGCAGACGGCCTTCTTCTTCATCACGGTCTTGGTTTCGATGGTGGGTTCCATGACGGTGATGCACTTGGTGGTCGGGACCTTGATGGTCTTGCAGACCTGGTTTTCCTTGGTCTCGGGAACCTGCTGGCAGACCATACGGGTCTTGGTTTCGCAGACAACGCGGGGGACCATGCGGGTCGGGGTTTCGGTCACCTTCAGGGCCA
>JAJQBO010000043.1:0-6835 GCA_021203245.1 Planctomycetaceae bacterium | reverse complement strand
GTCCCGTACTCGTTGTGGGGTTCCATTCCGGTGTTGGTTTTGCTGTCTGTGAGTTTTAGCTTGTTCATCTCCATGTATTCCACCTGCTTGGCAACCTCGCGGGGGACCATGCGGGTCTTGGTTTCGCAGACAACGCGGGGGACCATGCGGGTCTTGGTTTCCTTGACCATGCGCGGCACCTTCTTGTTGATCATGCGGGTCTTGGTGACGGTGAAGGGAACCTTGACCGGGATGTTGACGGTGTATTCAACCTCGGTGCAGATTTTCTTCTTCACCGGAACCTGGATGGTTTCGCAGACCGTTTCCCACTTCTTGATGGTCTTGCAGGGGTCGCAGGGATCGGGAATTTCGACGCAGACCTTCTTCTTCACGACCTTGTCGACGGTGACGCAGACGGTGTCCCAGACCTTCTTGGTGCGGGTTTCGCAACGGGTCTCGGTCTTGTATTCGGTCGCCTGGTATTCTTCGCATTCCTGGACGACGTCATAGACGCACTTCTCGACCTCGTATTCTTCGCATTCCATGACGGTCTTCTTGACCTGGTACTCTTCGCATTCCATCACGGTTTCGCAGACGGTCTTGGTTACGGGATATTCTTCGCATTCCATGACGGTCTTGTTGACCTGGAATTCTTCACATTCCATGACGGTGTCATAAACGGTCTTGGTCACGGGATACTCTTCGCATTCCATGATCGTCTTGTTGACCGTGTATTCTTCCGGAACCATGACGTTCTTCATGACGGTGACGGTCTTGGTTTCCATGACGGTCTTGGTTTCGCAGGCGGGGACTTCCTTCTGCACCGGGACCATCTTGGTGACCTTGACTTCGCAGGGCTCGTCGACGTAGGTCGTGACAGGCACCTGGACCTGGACGGTCTCACACACCGTTTCCCATTTGTACTTGATTTTCGGGGGGCACGGGACCGGCTGCGGACACGCCATGACCGGCGGTGGGGAGGGGTCGCAGGGATCAACGCCAAATGCACTGCCGGTTACCAAGGTAAATGCAAAAGCTATGCCCAAGAACTTCCTCATCTCTCTCTCCTTTTCTCTCGTGGCCGTTAACTGCGCAAATAATACCGACGAATTACTAAAAAAAGTCAACCATATACTATTATTGAAGGCTCTCCAGCCGATAACAGCGCATGATATGCGCCGCCTCATGACAATACTCAGTGATGGTCTCCGACCACCGACAATCGTGCTTCAAATAATAATACGCCTGTCATCTCCCGTCAATGCTTAATCTCAGTTTTCTTCTCGCATCCCATCTGCAGGAATGTCCGATTAAAGTTGTCGAGCGCCGTGGCAACGGCTCGTAACTATCAATTTTTATTGGAAAAAACACCGTTTTACGGGCTTTTTCAACGTATCCTGCCCGGACGAAAAAAACCGTGAAAAAGTAAAAATATTATCGCCCCTTGGGCGAAAATCCTTTATCAAATTCGAAAAATTATCGGAATTTCGCTCTCTTTTCAGGAGAAGAGGGATTTCCTCCGCTGGGAGCCATTCACGCCATCGCGTTCCATCCATGTCGCCTTTGCGGTAAACATCTGATTCTGTTGTTAAAAGCGTTTAAAATAGAGCGGTTCGGCATTATAGGGTAAATTTACATTCGCGCAATAAAAAAAATCCGCCTGTTCTTCCACAATGTATGGACATTGGCATGGAGGACAACTACAATTCGTCACTGCGATTCCCCGGGAGCGCGGAATCATCTACCCCCTTTTTTTATCGGACTCCACGATCTGTCGGAAGCCACACTATGCCAGAGTTGCCTGAAGTCGAAACAGTGGTTCGCGCCCTCCGCCGCGCCCTCACGTCCCGGAAAATCCGGGGCGCTGCGTTGTATGGACGGCTTCGCACCCCCTTCGACGCCAGCGCCGTGGACGCCGCCCTGGCGGGACGCACCTGCACCGGGGTGCGGCGTCGCGGTAAATACATCATATTCGATTTCCCCTGCCGGCACGCCCTTGTGGCCCATCTGGGCATGACCGGCTATTTCCACCTCGAGAAAGCGTCATCGCCTCTCCACCCCCACGATCGCGTCGGTCTGCGGCTGGACAAGGGCGATGAGATGCGTTTCGCCGACGCCAGGCGTTTCGGTTTTATCGATCTTGTGGAAACAGCCGACCCCGGCGGGGACGTCCCCACCCTGTCCCATCTGGGCCTCGAGCCGCTGGAACGGGAATGTAATGCCGCGCGCATGGCCGACCTCGCTGTCGGACGAAAGGTGCCGGTCAAGGTGTTTTTGATGAATCAGGAAGTGGTGGTGGGGGTGGGGAACATTTACGCCAGCGAGGCGCTGCATGCAGCTTGCGTCGATCCGCGCCGCATGGCGGGCGATATTACGGCGGCGGAATGGAAACGGGTGGTGGCGAAGGTCAAGGCCGTCCTCCGGGCGGCCATCCGGGCGGGCGGCAGCACGATTCGCAATTACCGGGGCGTCAACGGGGATGAAGGCAAATTTCAGCGCGCCCTGCGGGTCTACGGCAAGGCGGGCGAACCATGCCCCGCCTGCGGCGGGGTCATTGAAACGGTGCGGTTGGGCGGCAGGTCGACGTTTTATTGCGCAGCCTGCCAACACTAGCGGACAACGGCCTACTCGCCTGCGGCCGCCTGTTTGCGGATGGGGGAGAACGACGGTTCCCAGGGAAAGCACACCCATTCGTTCGGAATCGCCCTGGCGGTAAAGGTGGCGCGCATCAGGCCCACGCCCTTGTCGTACAGGACGGCGGTGTCGATTTCGTACTCTTCGCCCCATTTTTCCAGCATATAGGCGAGGGTGCGGCCGGAATCGAGGAGATCGTCGACGACAAGCATGCGGGAGCCGGGCAGGGGCAGGTCGGGAGCGGAGAGTTGCTCGACCACTTGCGCCTTTTCGTCAAAATCATACAGTTTGAGCGCGATGGTGGTGATGTGGCGGATGTCCAGGATATGTCCAAGCAGACCGCCCACAAAGACGCCGCCCCGGGTGATGCAGACGAGTTTGTCGTAGGTGCGCCCCGAGGCGCGGATCATCTCCGCCAGCCCTTCGCAATCGTGGTGGAACTGGTCCCAAGTCAATGTGATCATGCGGTCTCCATGGGTATGGCAATGGTGCCGTACAATTTCCGCCTCGGCGGCCGGGTGGCGCCGACGAGGCGGTTGATGTCGTGTTTTAGTGCAGAGAGATTATGGGAAAACGGCCGGCATTGCAAGGGGAATGCGTAATCCCGCACCGCGTCCGGGCGCTGGCGGCCGTCGGCGTTCCTGTTGTACGCGTCCTGCGCCCCATCGTTCTCGCCGCTCTTGTCGTGTCTTCCCTGCGTCGTTTTTCCCTCCCCTTTCATGCGCACGCCGCAGATGCGGCGGTCCCCCACACCCCCCGCCAGCAGGAAATTCTCCACGACCTCGTCACCCTGCGCCCGCCCGGCGCGCCGGAACAGGGCGAGTGGATGCTGACGGTGTGGGATTCCGACGCCGGCCTTGCCGATATCGTATCCCTGCCGTTCGGGAGCGAAAACGCTGCGTCCCGTTTCAAACTGCTGGAAGACATTTATCCTTCGGAAAAGGCCGCGCTCGAACTGGACGGCACAGAGACGCGGGGCGTTGCCGCCCTGCTGGAGGCGGCGGATATGGGAATGTGCCGGTTGATGCCGGATTATTATCCTGTTTTCGACAACGCCGAATCGAAACGGCCCGATTTCCAGGTGCTGCGCCTTTATCTCCAGGCCCTGCTGCGCCGGGCCGAGCGGGCGACGGCGGCGGGCGATATGCGCGAAGCGGAACGCTGTTATCGCGCCGCACTGGTGTGCGGGCGTCACCTGACCAGCGATAAGTCGAGCAGCCTGGTGTTTGTCACCGGGCTTGTCTTCAAGGTGCGGGGGGGGCAGGGCTATGCGAATTTTCTCGTCCGCGCCGGCGATCCAGTAAAGGCGGAGGCGGTGCGAAATTACGCCACCTACCTCGGCCACGTGATGCGGGCGTTTGTCTGGAAGGCGAATGTGGCGTTGGGGGAATTCGACGGTTTTGCCTGCCTGCCCGCCGTCATCCGCGTCGCGCTGGAGGATGTCGAACCGTTCTGGCGCAAGGAGGCGGTCATTCGTTTGGCGACGCTCCGCTATGGCGTGCCGGATGCGACAGGGCGGGTGGAGTCGAGGCATCCGGGTTTTGAACAGGCCGCCGACGCCGCGTTGGCGCGCGTGGCGTCGAGCGATCCCGACTTGACTGTCCGGCGGGATGGCGGTATGGGCGGCATTGGCTGTTTCGCCGGCGAATTATGCGGCGCTCGAGCACCGGTTTTCGATTGAATAAGGATTCAGGCGTTGTCATGAAAAAGCGCTCCTCCCTTTGCCATGGCGTGGGAGGAGCGCTGTGTTTTCCGGAGAACGGGCGACGGCCTAGCGAGGCACGACCCGCATTTCGCCTGGCCGAATCGAAAACCGCCGCCTGGCGACGGTTGGCCCGAAGTTCACATCGAAGAGCGTGGCCGAACCGCGATTCGCCGCATCGGACCAGACCTGCCAGCCGCCGCCTGCTTCGGGCAGGATGACGAGGGATTGGGCCGGACCGTTGACCCGCATGGACCAGCGGCCGCCGTCGGGTTCTTTCGCCTGGCCGCGTTCAAGATTGATCAGGTCAATGCGGGCGATTTTGCCGCGGCGCAGTCGGAACACGGCCAGATCCGCCGACAACTGCAGATTGAGGGTCGGGGTGACGAGTTCGGTGCCGGGCGAGGCCCAGGCGATCACGTCAATCCTGTCCAGCCCGTGGTCGACGACGACCGCGCCGGTGCGGCCGCGAATAATGTCTGCGTCTCGTTCGATGCGGATCGGCCGGTGGCTGTAGTCGTCGGCCGGGTAAAGGAGGGTGGTGGTGGTCGAGTCGCCGGTCAACTGCCGCGTCACCGTCACGGAGGGCGCAGGCGCGGCGCCGCCGGCGGAGTCGTAAATATACCCGGGATGGCTGCCCCAGCCGCCGTCTGTCACGTCGATGACCGCGCCCGCGTCGACGGCAAACATCCGGAGGCCCGACCCACTGCCCGACAGGCTGGACGCCAACACGCCGCCGCCGTCGTTGTACACCTGCAAACCTGGCTGCATCTGGTAGCGGACGACCGCCGTCCTCGGCTGCGGATCGCCCTGCATGTTCACGTGGTCGAGGACGACCCAGTAGTCGGAGCGGGATTCACCCGGCAGATTCTTGACATAGAGCACGCTGCGTTGCCAGGTTTTGCCGTCCTCGAACGCCGCCATGTCGGTGGCGTAGTCGAGGGAGGCGTTGGTGCGCCAGACCGCGTCGGCGACAGAACCGGGCAGGTTGTAGCTGGCCTGGGTCGCGTAGTTCCCGTCAAGGCTGAGGCCCCCGTGGGCCGCCCCAGTCGCCGCCTGGCCGCCGTAGCCGCCGGCGTCCTGCATATATTTAACGCCTCGGCTCATCAGGACCAGCGAGCCGAAATCGCTGTGGGAAGGAACATTGAGCAGATCGCCGTAGGGTCCGAACCGGACCGAGAGGTATCGGCCGAGCGGGTTCGGTTCGTCCTGCATGACGTAGATGCCGCCCAGGGTGGCGAGGTTCGACGCGGGCGGGTAGCTGTAAGACGCCGCCAGGCCGATACGGTTGACGCGTGTCGGGGGCGGCGGGAAGATGGCGTCAAGCGCCTCGAGTTCCAATGGCTGCAACTCCCGCGAACCTCGGGGGCCGTAGGCGGGGAGCGTCCAGTCGGGGCAGGCGAGGTCGAGGACATAGCGGGCAGGCCGCTGCAGAACGCTCCAGACCGAGCCGATGTCGCGGCGGAAGGAGGAGTCGTCCCGGGTGTAGTGATCGAGCATCAGGAGGATGCGGAACAGGTTGCCGGTCAGGCCGGCGACATCGCCGCCGCGGGACGCGCCGTCCTCGTAGAACATGGTGGCGGCGCGGTCCATGATATCACGGATATCAACGGCGAAATTCTTCCGATTATTGTAGAAGAAATCGCAACTGGTGACGGCGCGGATATAGGTTCGGGACAGCTCCAGGAACACGCCTTCGTCGGTGTAGAGCGCGAGGGCGTGGCGGACGCGGTTGGTGTCGTCGTGGAGCCGCACCAGCATCGCCGGCATGGCCGCGCCGATGGTCGGGTCTTCGATAAGGGGCTGGCTGAACGAATCCAGGATAACGTTGATGCGGTTGGCCGCGCGGAGCGGATCCTCGGCTCCTTGGGGGCTCTCGGTCAGCGCGTTCATGAGCCGTTCGGCCTCGTAGGGGCTGCTTTGGCCCCAACTGCCGCCCGGGCCGCGCACCATGGTGGCGTCGACTACGCGGCGGCGCTTGAGCGTCTCCCAGACGATCGCACCCGCCATGTTCAGATTGCCTGCCGCCTGCGCCTCCCCGAGGCCGGGAAAATAGGGGTTGCCGACGTTGAGGGCCTCGATAGCCGTCACTTCGGGCGGGGGCGGCGTATAGGGCGCAGCCATGAGAGGTTCGTCCGGCGCGAGCGGCACGGCGGACGGGGCGTAGGGGGCTATGCCGCCATCCACGTACGGCGGGGCGACGGTTCCGTCCAGGAGAGGCGTCTGGAAGCCGGGATCGCCCGGATACACGGGCGCGGGCGCGCCGGACGGCGGGGCGTCGTCCAGATTGGCAAAGGGGTCCATAAAGGGGTCGACGAGGGCGGAGCCGCCTTCACCCTCCTCCTGTCGGGGAGGAAGCGGAGCGGGCGAGGGCCTGGTCATGTCGGGCGACCGGTAGGGCGGCTGCTGGGTCGGCGACGAGAAAATGGGGTCGGCGAGCGGGTCCTCGCCATCGCCCTGGATTGGTTCCCTGGGCTGGGGTGCGACCCCGTAGGGGACCATGCCGGGATCGACAGGGGC
>JAJQBO010000237.1 GCA_021203245.1 Planctomycetaceae bacterium | reverse complement strand
TGAACTGTGCACTTACTATCTTCAATCGTTTGATAACGGGATAGACTCTAAGGGAGTCCGAGGAAAAAGTGCGAGAAAGACAGGAAATCGTGCGCGGGATTTCGACATCATATGGACAACCCGGAAAAAAACGTATTGACAAAATTCCGGAAAAGATAAAAATACGTGAGTCCTTATTGTGGTAGGATAGTCGGCACAGGTATGGACGGTTTTCATTCCCGATTGAAGTTGAGGGAGGAGTCGGGAACGACTAATGAGTGGTTAACAATCATTGATTGACTTGGGTGTTATTTGACCTGCTTGGAGAGAAGGGAAAGAAAAATGAAAACAAGAGTGTGGATGCTATTAGCATCTATGGCATTCACTGTTACCGTGTGTGGTAACGCGTATGCCACACAAGTGAGCGATGCGGTCGACGCCTATACACAGGCAGGCGGCGATGCCAAGTTCGCTCGGACGCAGATGTAGGATGCCACCAAGGGTACGTTTATGCCGGCGTATCAAGCTGCTACGGGCGACGTCAGGACCTTTATGGACCAAGCAGTCGCCTCCGGTGATGCTGGTTCGCTGAGTGTTGCGACTGGTACCTATTCGGTCCAGACTGTTGCAATTGGCTTGGCGACCACACAGGCAATTGGTGGCAATGGCGGCGTGATTTCCAATCGTCAGGGCGCCCTCATGGCTGAACGCAAGGCCTCGGCCAGCGAGTTCGGCGACAACGCCGCCCTCGCTTCGATTCGGATGAACCAGAATCTGGCAAACCGCATCTGGGCCTCGCTGTTCTATAGCTACCAGGATCAGAAAACAAGGATGGCTATGCCGGCTACAAGTACAAAGCCTGGGGTGTGAGCGTTGGTTATGACCGCTTCATTGGTGACAGCTTTGCCGTTGGTGGTGCCTTCACCTTCAGCAAGGGTGACTACGAACAGCGCGGCGCGAACGATGATAACGACATTTATAACTACGGCTTCTCCCTCTATAGCCAATATTATAATGTCTGCAACGGCTTCTTCGCCACGCTCGCCGGTGGTTATAACTACGGCGACAACGACTGGAGCGTGAACACCAACGGCGGTCGTGTCGATAGCGACAACCACACCAACAGCTGGTGGGTCGGCGGTAACATTGGTTGGGATTATATGGTGAACGAGAACTTCACCCTGACCCCGACCATCGGTCTGTTCTGGAATCAGGCGGAAAATTCGTCCTACAGCACTTCGGGTGCGATTGTCCAGCGCTACAGCAAGATCAAGCAGAAGTCCTTCCTGATGCCTATCGACCTGACCGCCACCTGGCGTCGCCAGATCGACGAGTGCACCAGCGTTGCGTTTAAGGTTGGCGGCGGCTATGCTTATAACTTCAAGCGTGACCGTGCCGACGGCAGCTTTACCTATGCCGGTCTCGGGAGCAACCCCATCTTCATCCAGGGTATCCGTCCCGAACGTCATAGCTGGAACGCCACTGCGGGCATCACCTACACCGTCCGCAATGTCGACTTCGGTATCGATTACCGTTACGACGGCATGAAGAAGTTCCAGGCGCACCGCGTCGCGGCCACCGTTGGTCTCAGCTTCTAGTCCACCGATGCCACGATGTAGTGAGATACTGTCTACAGTCCCCACTGGGAAACGGTGGGGACTGTAGTTTTTGGTCCTGAAAGGGGTACATGCGACCGCTTTTATTTTCGATTCCCACGCTCATTTTAGGCGCGACGAGCATCTTAGCCATGTATTGTTTATACGGGGTAGTGGGAACCTCAGCGATGTACCTTGCTCTTAATCCCGCCGCAGACGGATCGGGAGGTGTGGCTGTGAGCTTTGCTAATTCGCGGCGGCGTGTGCAACTGATCGATGCCGACAACTTTTTATATTTTCTCTATCCCTCGCCTACGGACGATGGACCTCATTGCGTCCAAATTCACGTCCGCCCATATTCTCAAAACGTCGCCGAACGCTTGACTCGAGAAGCCAATGCTCTTCCCTTGCAACCACGACTGTCAACCGACGTTATGGACATTACTCCCTTGGTCAATGAGCTGCCGGCGGGAAGATGGATGATTTTCGCCATGTTCCAGCCGACTCCCACTTATACGGGGATCGTGCTGTGGAACGGCCTCATCCGCTCCCCCGGTTTTGCCGTAAAGATACAGTGATATGGCGACAATCCGCTTTATTTCAGCCATGCTGGCGCGCCAACCAATGGTGCCCGCCGTGGCGTTCATCCTCCTGCCAACATTGTTCCTCCGTGGAATATTTCTTCCCATTCCTTCCGAAGCAGCCCCCTGGTATCATGAACACATGGCCGGGGATATCCGCTCGTATTGGAAATCGGTTCTTCTTTGCGGGTGCAGCCTGTGGATGGCAGTTACAGTTGTAGCGGCATTGGTTGACGGAAGGCACCTGCGGGAGAAGATATTGCCCGCACTGCTCGCCGCCGCCGCTATTGCTACCGTGACGTCAGCCCTCCTTTCTCCATACCCGCAAACATCCTGGAATGGTTTTACCCTCCATTACGAAGGGGCGTTTGCGCTTCTCGCATATCTTGTGGGTATATGGTACTGTGCTGAAATGATTGCCATGCCGGGCGGGGCTGTATGGCTTCTCAGAACGTTGGGACTGGTTGCCGCGGTAAACGCCATCATCGGTGCGACGGCTGGCTTTGGCCATAACTTGTGGGAAACGGAACTTGGTCATTGGCTGATGGGAGTCAGCGACGTGCCGGTGACCCATTACTTTGCCGGTTCCCGGATGGCGGCCGGGACGGTGTTTCAACCAAACCACTACGGCATGCTTATGGCGACGCTCGGAAGCGTCGCCCTTGCCATGACCTTTTATGAAAAACGGTGGTGGCGGGTCGCTTGGGGCACTGTCCTGACCGGATCGGTGCTGGCACTTGTCTTTAGCCAATCGCGCGCGGCTGTCTTCGTCTTTTTGGCCGTTTCCCTGGTTTATCTTGGGAGCCGTCTACTCCATAAACGGGACTGGCGACGCCCCAAAATGGCGGTGGCGTTACCCATTATAGCGGTTGCAATCGTGCTCCTGATATTGCCGAGCGTCAGGTCGGCGATAGTCAACCTCGCCAAGCGGACAACAACCCTGTCTTTCGCCTATAAGCAAGATTTCCTTATCAAGGCGATTGGCTTACAGGATAACCTCATTCGTCTCCGCCTGACCGATGCGACCTATATCCTGGCGCGCCGCGACGCTGCCTCATGGTTTTTTGGCCGGGAAGGCGAATCGGCTCTTCGCATCGTTACCGGCGAGGGAAAACAAGGAGACTGGTCGACGGCGCCGCTTCCCGAAATTGAAAGCCAGTTGTCTTGGCGACGACAGGGGAATGTTCGCCTGTGCGGTCCCGACCTTGATTGTTACTTCTTTTCCACGATTCCCCAACTGTACATAGCCGATACCAACCAGCTGATGTAACCGGAACTCCACATGTCCACGTACCTGCCCCACGGGTGGGAGGGCCTGTTCAGCGGGCGGGGATACATCTGGACAAGAACGCTGGAAATTTTCCGACGCAACCCGTGGTTTGGCACCGGGCCGGGCACGTTTGCGATGGCGTTTCCCAATGATGACATCCTGAACAAGTACCGCTTTACCCAAAATATGGACGAGGACAAGGGGCACGGAATCTGGGCAAGTTTTTTGGTGCAACTTGGGCTGGTCGGCGTTATGCTGTACACGCTCCCGGTCGTTTATATCGTGTACAAATGCTGGCGGCGGGGCGGAGCGTTGGCTCCGGTTTTCCTGGCCGGCATGGGAGCGTTTATCCTTTCTTCGCTGACAAACGATTCGACCGTCGGGGTGACCCCGGTGTTCTGTGTCCTGGCCGGACTGGCCATGGCCAATGCGCGGGCCGTTTTTGAGACAGGTTCTGGAGATTGATACGTGCGGCTTATCCACGAATGCCTGAACACGCGGATTACGCGGATTGGCCTGATGATGCTTCTGGATACGGCGATCATTGCCATATCCTATGCCATTTCCTTTTGGCTGCGCATCGATCTCCTCGAGCGCGCGCCGCATTTCATCTATGACAATGCCTACCTCTTGGGCACCCTGCCATACCTGGTTGGCATTCGCCTGGCGTGCGGCTGGGTGTTCAAGACCTATCACTGGTCGTTCCGTCATGCCAGCCTGGACGAAAACATCGATCTTGTCGTTTCGGTGGGCATAGGGTCGATTGTCCTCGTCCTTCTTGGCCATTTTACCCCGCTTTTTGAAGCTCCGCCACCCCGGTCGATTTACGTTATGGAAGCGGCGATGACCTATGCCGGTATGGCGGTGCTACGCTTTCTCCCCCGTTACCTCCTTGCAGTATGGACCCAACGCCTCCAGAACAACCAGCAGGACGGCAAGGACGTCAAGCGGACGCTCATCTACGGGGTCGACGGGCCGGCTGAACTGGCGGCTCGGGAAATCCTTCGCTCCCACGGCCACAACTACGCCCTGGTCGGCTTTCTCGACAGCAACCCCGCCACCTGGGAGTCGAGCATCCATGGGGTCAAGGTCCTGGGCGGTCTACAGACGCTTCCCGACATCCTCAGACGCGAATCCATCGACCAAATTCTCCTGCCCGAGTCGGGACTGTCGGGCCACGATATGCGCCGTCTTGTCGATATTTGCAGCCCTTTCCAGGTACACTTGAAAAAGATCCCGGACTATGGAAAAATCCTCAACGCCCGCGGCATCCAGCACCTGGAAAACCTCACCCCTGAATCGCTCCTTGACCGTCGCCCCGTCCGCTTCGACGCCGTGAATATGGACGCGTTCCTGCGGGACAAGACCATCCTGGTGACGGGAGCCGCCGGCACCATCGGCGCGGAACTGTGCCGGCAAATCCTGCGCCAGCCCGTCCGGGAACTCCTCCTGTTCGACATCAATGAAAACGGGCTGTTTTTTCTGGATGCCGAATTGTGGGAAGCCCATCCCGACAAGAAGGTAACCCTGGTTATGGGATCAATTCGTGACGCGGCGCGGGTGAACCAGGTGATGCGGGACTACTGCCCGTCCGTGGTGTTCCACGCAGCCGCCCACAAGCACGTGCCGATGTTGGAAAACGCGCCGGTGGAGGCGGTAAAAAACAACGTATTGGGGACGGCCACCGTCGCGGATGCCGCCCTCGCGCATGCGGTGGAGAAAATGGTTCTCATTTCCACCGATAAGGCTGTCCTGAGTGCCAGCGTCCTCGGGGCGTCGAAGCGCCTGGCCGAACTGCTGGTCCGCAGCCGCAACGGCAGGGGCGCGACGACATTCCTCGGCGTGCGCTTCGGCAATGTCCTCGATTCGAGCGGGAGCCTGGTCGAAATCGTCCGCCGCCAGATCGCCAAGGGCGGACCGGTGACCGTCACCCACCGCGATATGGTGCGGTTCTTCATGACCATCCAGGAAGCAGCCGGCCTGGTGCTGGTCGCTGCCGCGTTGGCGGAAGGGGATATCAGCGTCCTGGATATGGGCGAGCCCATCAATATCGATTCACTGGTGCGGCAGATTATCTACCTCCACGGCCTGACGCCGGACCGCGATATTGAAATACGCTATGCCGGACCGAGGCCCGGGGAAAAGTTTTTCGAATCGCTCCATGCCGAAGACGAAACGGTAAGGCCGTCGTCCTTCCCGAAGATTAACCTAATCGACGACGGAGAAACGATCGACGCCGACGCAATGGTGGCCGATGCCCGCCGCATCGTCGCGAACGGCGACGGGGACGACGCGCGCGCGTTCTTTCGTCGCTGGGTAAAGGATTACAACGCCGCCGTGACACCGCGCGTCCCAAACTGAGTCGGTCGACGGCCCGACGCATGAACCGGATGGCACCCGCTTCACTGAGGTAAAATGAGGAGAAACTCGATGAAATGCGCGGTTGTGTTTTATAGCTGGTCGGGCCGCACGCGAGAAATGGCGCATGCCATTGCCGAACAAACCGGCGCCGACCTGGTGGAAATCGAGGCCGAAACGCCGTACAGCCAGGACTACGACACCGTCGTCGATCAGGCGAAAAGGGAGATCCAGACTGGCACGCCCCGGCCGTTCAAGCCAATTGGCGTCGACTTGGCGCACTACGATACGGTATTCCTCGGATCACCTGTCTGGTGGGGAACGATGGCGCCGCCGCTCGCCACCTTTGTGCGCAGCGTCGACTGGAACGGCAAGACAATCATGCCGTTTTCCACCCACGGCGGAGGCGGGAAGGGCCGTACCGACTCGGATATGAAGAAGGCGTGCAGTGGCGCGGCATTCAAGGACATGTACACCGCCTACGAAGGCGGCGGGACATCGGGCGGAAAAGATATCGCCGCGTGGATAATCAGGAACCTCCAGGAGAAAGGTACGGCATGAACAAGGATTTTACCTATTATAACCCGACTCGGGTCCATTTCGGCAAAAAGTCCCTGGACCGCCTCGCCGGTGAACTCGCCGACTACGGCACAACTGTCCTTCTCATGTACGGCAAGGGCTCTGTCAAAAAGCTGGGGCTGTATGACAAGGTGATCGAAATCCTGGCTGCAGCCGGGAAAACGGTCGTGGAACTGCCAGGCATTAAGTCGAACCCCACATACGATCAGCTGCTGGAAGGCTGCAGGCTGGTCCGCGACAACAAGGTCGACCTTATCCTCGCGGTCGGCGGCGGCTCGGTCATCGACTGCGCCAAGGGCGTGTCTGTCTCCGCCTATGCGGAGGGCGATCCGTGGGAACGCTATTGGGTGAACTTCGAAAAGGTGAACAACCCCATCGTTCCTGTCGGCGCTGTGCTGACCATGGCCGGTACCGCGTCGGAGATGAACGGTGGTTCGGTCATCACCAACGAAGCGAAAATGATCAAGGGCGGGCGGGTGTTTCCGTCCGTCGTCAATCCGAAGTTTTCCATCCTGAATCCGGAGTATACCTTTACCGTACCCAAGGAGCAGATGGTCAGCGGCATCTTCGATACCATGTCGCACCTGATGGAGCAGTATTTCTCCGGCACCGACGACAACACCACCGACTACCTGATCGAAGGGATTATGGACTCGCTTATCCACAGTTCCCGCATCGCCCTCGGCGCCCCCACCGATTACGAGGCGCGGAGCAATATTATGTGGTGCGCAACGCTTGGCCTCAACACCATCACCGGCTTGTCCAAGGACCAGGATTGGGAAATCCACATGATTGAGCACCAGGTTGGCGCGTATACCGACTGCCCGCACGGAGCCGGGCTGGCTGTCGTTTCGGTGCCGTATTACCGTTATATCTGCCAATACGGGCTGGACAAGTTCGTCCGCTTCGCCCGGAAGGTCTGGGGCGTGGACACGAGCAAACTCGACGCACACGCAGCCGCGTCGGCCGGCATCGACAAGCTGGCCGGTTTTATTTCGGAGTTGGGTTTGCCGACGACGCTGCGTGAACTTGGTGCTACCGAGGAAATGCTGCCTCTTATCGCCAATTCAACCGTACTGACCGGCGGGTATAAGAAATTGACGGCGGAAGAAGTGTTGACCATCCTCAAGACCGCCTACTAACGCTTCATACTATTATGGCCAGGAAAAAAGCTGCTTGCGTGAGGCAAGCAGCTTTCTCAAGTTTGGCCTTTTTCCGTATATCAAATAACAATTTAGGTAATAAAAACGAGCTAATTGTGGTATGGAATTTGCATATGAAGTGGGTTTAATTCGCCTTCATGAGTTATTCTGAACCATCCATATAAATGTAGCCAATCATCGCAAAAGCGT
>JAJQBO010000091.1 GCA_021203245.1 Planctomycetaceae bacterium | reverse complement strand
TTGAACTGTGCACTTACTATCTTCAATCGTTTGATAACGGGATAGACTCTTAGGGCAGGACAGTTTTCGCTTCATTCCCCGGCCCTCCCGGCTTTCGCCATAGCGAGAAGGCCGGCGCGGACATGGACGGAAAGATCTGGCCACAATGACGAAAGCTCGGCCAAGTCAGCCGACATTTCTGGCAGGTGAGCGGCGTTTGGTTTACATGACGCAAACTGTCCGCTGGCCTGTCCCTCGTGATTTTCTTCAACGCAACCATTTACTTTGTCACGAGTTACAGAATCGCCTCGCGCTTTCGTAAAGCGCAGGTCGTGGGTTCGAATCCCACAGTTGGCTCCATATATTGAACCCCTGTTTGCCCTTGTGGGACAGGGGTTTTTGCGTTTTCAAGACCATTGCCAAAAGGGCGATCGCCACCTCTACCGGAGTCCGCATAAGTCCTTATATTAGCCATCGAATCCGTACCGCTACTGTCAATTTTCATGACAACGATTTTGTCGTCCTTTGAGGCGGGGGCATCGTTGGTTCCTGTCTTCGCAATACCCTCGTCTTCCGCCCGTTTCGCGGTGATGTTCGGCAACTTGGCCAGGGCTTCCGCCTTGTCGTCCAGCATGACGTGGGTGTAGATGTTTGCGGTCAGCTTCGGGTCGCTGTGTCGCATTAAACGTTGTGCCGTGGCCAAGGGAACGCGGGCCTTGTTGAGAAGCGTTGCGAATGTGGCCCGCAAACAATGGAAGTCGTAAATCATCCCGTATTCGTCAGTGATGACCAAGTTATCGTCACTGTCGCGGGAAAGAATGCCCGCCGCCTCCAGATCCTCTCGAATTATCGCCGCGCCCTTATCCTTCCACATTCCGGTGAATGCCTTCGCGGCGGGCAGGAAAAGCCCCATCCGCGACTTCAGGTCGGCGGCGAGTTCATTCCGCAGGGTGATGGTGTCTTCCTTGCCATTTTTGGCGTATGCGGCCTGGATCGTCAACGACGCCGGCTCGGCATTGAAGTCAAAAGATCCACGGGTCAAACTATGCAGCTCTGACCAGCGGAATCCCGTTTCAACCGCCGTTCGGTATAGCAAGGCGCGGTCAACCCCAGTCATGCCGTGGTGAACGGGGCCATCCTCCGTAGCGGCCAAAAGGAGCCCCATTTCCTCCAGCGTGAAGGCGTGGCGCTGATACCGGCGATCCGACTTTTCGTTCAAAAGGGACCAGTAGGCAAGCGGGTTTTCGTTCGCTCGCTTTTCCTTGACCAACCAGGCGCAGAATCCTTTTGAGGCGCGGATATATGTGTTGCATGTGGCGGCGCTTTTCCCTGCCCGCTTCTGGTCGGTAAGCCAATTTTGGGCATCCAGCAAGGAAATATCAGTCAAAAACCTCCACTGACAGGCGTTAGCAACCGCCGTTACTTTTGAGGTAAATGTTTTCACGTGACGGTCGGTGTTGCCACGTGCCTCCAGCTCTATCCGCCAATCGGCCACGTGGCGGTCGATGTCTCTACCCGCCGCCGCCCTTTCCCCGGAGATGATATTCCAATCGGCTAGCTTTTCGCGGATCTCACCAGGGCATGATTCCGGGAAGCGGGACAGCTCGGCGTCCGGTCCGGCACCGGCCATCCGCAGGGCGACCAGTTTTTTCAGTGACCGCTCGAGCTCGAGAGAGGCTGACCTGTCCTTGAAGGCCGCAACCCGACGAACAATGCCGTCATGATCGCGGAAATCCACCGACCATTTTTGGATGGATTTGGTCTTCCCGCCCTTGCCTGTGTAGGTACGCTTGAAAACACTCACGATTTGCTCCCTCGGTTCCGAAGTATATTCCGTATAGGGGTGTTGATGAAATCGACCAACGGCACACCCTCCTCATGGGCCAGGCGCTGCCAAAGGTCATGCTCGGCCTGGTTGAGGCGAACAGTGAGGCGAATATGTTTTTTGTCATCGATATCCTTGGCCGGGCGTCCACGTGGGCGTTTCGGTTTCGGGAAGAGGGGAATTGGCGGTCTGCCACGAGGGCGTTTCGGGGTATCCAATTCGGAGTCCATAACAGTTCCTTTTTCAGGACGGCGTGAAATCACAGGGTAATTATTTCCTCTTCCGAAGCAAATCCCATTTTTGTCTCGGCGGGCAACCGGAGGCGATCCATTCCTCAAGCTCGTCGCGACGCCACCTCGCAATGTTGCCGATTTTCAGCGGTCGGGGAATTTTCCCGGACGCTACCTGCTTATACCAAGCCGAACGCGACAAGCCGCACAGCGCCGCCGCTTCCTTGGCGTCGATTAGCATGCTTTCCGTTTGTGTTGTCGTCATGTCTCGCTCCAAAATCTCAGGTACGAATTTTCGTGAAAATGCGTGTCATTCGGAAGGGAGAGTCAAAGGTGTGACCCCCTTCCAATAATCGCTCGATTGGGGTGTATCATCAGATATGACCCCTCCGAATTCACTCGAAATGGGGGCATCTAAAAATCGAGTTCCCCGTCACGCATCATCTGCACCAAACCGCTTGCTCGGCGACGACGGTGCAGCCGTAGTTTTCCGTAGGAAAGGTTTGCCAGGCCGTTCAATTGGTCCACTGTCTCCATTTCCGCCCTCCGACATCTGGAAAATCGTGCCGTCCTCGACAGCTTGTTTGAGCCGCCCACGATATGCGCCGCGCCGTTGCAGCACCTCGATGATGGTCATTCGTACTGCCTCCATTTCATCAGCGCCGGTATCGACCGCATGTAAGACAGCTTCGGCCAACTCCCCAGCGTCCAGCCCCAAATGACGCGCAGCGGTGTCCAAGCCGGGAATTCCGAAATTATCCATAGTGGATTCCTGATTGGCCGATCGGACGCGCAATGACCGCATCGAGACGGCGATACCCCGCGATAATTTGCCGTGGATCGTCGCTCGTCATCCAGCGACCAAACACCGAATCGAGGCGGCTATGCATATCGCTTTCGTCTCCATCGGGAAGGTCGTAGCATTCCCTCATGGCCAATTCCGCCGCGTTCAAAACATCCTCCAGCACCAGGCGGGCCGGTTCCTCGTTTTGAAAATGAGAGAATGTCATCGCAAGTGCCGCCTCAAGCTTTCGCCGCTGGCCTTCGCCCACGACAAATCCGGTCAGCCGCCGGAGCATGTGCCGAGGTGCGGCGTTATCCACCAGCCATGCGATGAAATCTGGGCAGGAACCGGCCAAACCGATTTCCGCGCACAATTCGCTGTAGAATGCCCCAAGCTCCCGATCATCGAAATGCCATTCCTCCAAACCGAGTTCTCGACAAATCGATGCATCTTCGGGATGTCTGGCCAGAATCCCGGAAAGCGCTTTTTCTACCGCCGCAGTCGCCGCCAGCGGAATTGGAAGTTTCACTTCCGGCTCCGGGTCATTCCAGCCGGGCGGGTAGATGATGGCCCGCAAGTCCTCGTTGCTGCCAGGCGTATGCTTTGGCGTAACAGGCCGGTGTGTGCGAAAGATGCCGCCTTTGCCGTCGATACCAAGAAGTTCATACGCTTTCTTGAAGGCATCTCCGCCGGCCAGTCCATACACCGCGCCCACCACGTCGAACACATCGCCAGACCAGCCGCAGGAAAAGCATCTGACCGTTTTTGTTCGCGACAGATACCGCGCCGAAGGGTGTCGGTCTTCGTGGCCGGGAGACAAACAGCGAAAAGGGCGTTCCGGCCGGAAGCCGGGAACCACATCGGCGAGGACTTCAATCAGGCGTTCACGCGCCATCTGACGGGCATGGTCGCGGGTCATTATGGCCGCGCTCATTTCCGTCCCTTTGGTTTTGCTTTGATTCGACCGTGTTCGACAAATACCGGGCCGTGTTCATGAAGATCCATTGCCACCCTGTCACCCGACGCGCCGCCCCGGCATTTCAGGATCGCCAAGGTCAACTTGTGCTCGACCATTGGATTGAACCGGTCAAATATCTCGGATTCGATAGCCGGATCACTTCGCGAAAGAACCAGGACATTGTGCGCAAGCCGGTTGAACAGTGCGCTACCTTGCACGCGGTCCAGCGGGTCTTTATCAGCGCCACCCTTGCCGTTATGCCCGACCAGGATAATGTGCGATCCGCTCGATGCAGCAATGCCTACCACCCGGCGCATGAAATCGCTCTGGCCCTGCCAGTCGCGGCCATCCTCGGAAAAGTCAATCTGCGAGAGGCAGTCCACCGCGATAAGGTCGCAGTCCTGTGCCGCCATTTCGAGAAATCCAAGCACATCCTGATACTGAAGGTCAGGCACCATTTTTCCGCCGTTTCCGTCGTCAATGGGGAGACGAGGGTTTTCGAGAACACTTTCATACAGTTCAGCCAAGACATCCCGGTTCGCCTCCATCGCGGATAATTTCGCATCGGCAATGCGCTGCCGTTCCTCGGCGGTGTCGTCCCTTGGTTGGGCGATCAGATTCCACTGGCAACAGTGCACTGCAAGCGCCCGCTGAATCCAGCGGCCGGCGTCGTCCTCGGTTGGCAATAGCCTCCAGCGGAATCCGGCCCGGCCAGCGGCCAGCAATAGGTTCAGAATGAGGTATGATTTTGCCACCCCTGCGGAACCGGCGACAATCGTTGCCTGGCCAGGCGTCAGGCCAAAGCCAAGAGCCTTATTTGTCTCATGCCACGGCGCGCGGATCGCCCTGACGCGCCCATCACCCTCGGCCCGGATGCGTTCGCGTAGGGCGTCCAGGCCTCCATCAGCCTGACGGCCAATGTACGCAGTTGCCAGAACGTCCTGCATTTCCCGGTATGGTTCGATGATTTTGAATTTGGCCGTGTTCAAGCCACCACCTCCTTTTCGACTGGCATCGGCCTGCAATCGACACCGGGTGGGATGCGGAGCCCTCTTTCTTTCCGCGCCTAGAAGAAAGCGGCCCGCTCGTCCGGGTCGGGGTATTTGTCCTCGGCAC
Source organism: Planctomycetaceae bacterium (assembly GCA_021203245.1). Taxonomy (GTDB): domain Bacteria; phylum Planctomycetota; class SZUA-567; order SZUA-567; family SZUA-567; genus JAJBSZ01. The sequence continues at coordinate 28,541 of JAJQBO010000091.1, read as the reverse complement.
CACGAATCAATTCCGCATCGTCGGCCGCTTGTTCCGCAGCGGTCATGAACGGCGTTGCCAGGCCCATCCATCTATTGAGAAAACGTCCATATTCCTTTTTGGGAGCCTTCCGGGGATTGTTCTGGCACCAGGCAAACGCCTTCGCGGTTTCGCGGTCTATGTCCACGCCAGGATATGCGGCGGCCCAGCCTTGCCGAATCGCATCAGGGACAATGAACCCGGCGTCACCCATCGCCACCGCTGGCTTCCGTCGGCTCACGGATGAAGGGGGTAAGGGGGATGTAGTTTGGTTACCTTGAGGGAAAGGAATTGGTGTCTTTTCACCTTGTTGGTTGGTTGACTCGGACGACATCTCCGGAGCAGAACGGCGAGGCGGTTTTTCGTCGTTCTGCGAAAGAGTAGTTATGGGTTCCTTCATTGGGTACCTTAGGGGGCGGAAACCGCCGGGTAAACTTGGGCGGAAACTGCCGGTTCAAGAGTTTTTGAAAGGGCGGAAACCGCCGGTTCTAAAACCCTTGTCCCGGCACTATTCGCCTGTTCAAGAGTTGCCCATTTCAACAAGTTTGTTTGCCGTCTGCGGCGCTCGCGTACCAAAATTCCGGCTGCTACCAACTCCTTGATCGCGGCGGTGACGGTCTTCTCCCGATTTATGCCTGCACGCTCACCTATTGCGGCCAGTGACGGATAGCAGCCTTCCTGGCGACGACCAGGCATGAAGGTAGCAAGGGCGACCATAACCTTGGTGGCAACACCTGACAGTTTTGGCATGGCTTCAACAGCTTTTTCCGGAATAAATGCGTATGGCATATGAGCACTCCCTATTTCGCATCGCCTTCCATGTCGCGCACTTTCCGCCGAATTTCGGCCAAGGTGTGGCCGTCCAGGTCGATACCGGGGAAACGACCCGCATCTACGTCGGGATTATTGTTGAAATGTCGGCCTGGAAGTCGTAAGGTGTGCCTATCCCATTCGCGCCTGATTTTTCGGATATTCCCTGCGCCCGGCCCGGCGTGGGGTTCTTTTTCTTCAGGCATTTGCCGCCTCCCTTCGGCCCTGGGTCTCAAGGGCTTCCAGAACGGCGGGCAGACAATACCGACGCACCAGCTTGGAGATTCTGATTTCTGGGATAGTGCCGTTGTCGGCGAGGCGTTGAACGTGGCGGGGAGATACCCCGAGTTCCTGGGCTAGTTCGTAATGGGTCAGTAGGCGGTTCGCTTGGTTCTGCATGGCAATTCCCCTTTCGTAATCGAAGTGCCTCTATTACGTCTGGAAAATTGCAGGGCAAACGTGGGTAAAAAAGAAGCCGCACCCAAAATTGTAGGGTGCGGCGCGAAAATTGTAGGGTGAAATGTAGGGTGCCGTGGGTAAAATTGTAGGCTGCCTACAATTGAATTATAGGGTCCATCAATCGTCCTCGTCCGAATCGTCTTCCCCCTCTTTTATCTGCATGATTTCCCATAACAACTGTTGGTCTTTGGCCTTATCCCTATCGGACATCATTTTGAGCAGAGACGGCCAGACTTCGGCCACCCGGTAAAAAACCGTAGTCCCTTCACGATCACCGCTGGGCCAAGGAATGCCGCCGGGGGCAACGCCGCTCTTTTCCCACCCTCTCAACGTCGCCGGTGTCCGGTTGAGCTTTCGGGCAATTATGCCTCTGGTCGTAACGCCACCTTCAGGGGGAACAATCTCCCCATTGGACGGCACCGGGGCTGGCGCGGGCGAAGGGCGCTCCCCGGCCAACTCCCGCCCAAGCTTGACCGCTTCCAGCAATTGCCGCCCCGAAATATCCAATGTCGAGGCAATATCCGGCGGGTTCACCGTGACTTCTTGTTTGCTCACTTGCTTTATCGCGTCCTTCTCAATCGCCACATCCTTCTTTATGGACACCGATGCAACGCTTTCCGAATCGCCACCTTCGCCACCATCGCCGCCGGCAGCAGCTACCTTGGCCGAGGAGTTGGAAGAGGTATTCTGATGCGCCAGTAATTGAGAGGTGGCAGTCGCCAGAGACGCAGAGGAGGGTGGGCTCTCCATCTTCCGATCCCATCCACAATGCAAGGCCAATAATTCAGCCACCGTTCGCACAATACTTTGGCCGGGTTCGAATCGTTCCCGAATAGTTTTTTTGTAACCGGGATCGATACTCCGCAAGTAAGGGTGCGATAGATCGAGGGCCATGAGAGAATCGAGAGGGGAAAGATCTAGGCGACACGGAAGTGAATCGGTCTGGAGTGGTTTAAATTTAGAATATTCGGCAACAATGGGAAACTGCATGAAAGAGGATGCAATGGCGCACGCTGGACAATTGCCGGCAGTAATCCGTAAGAACTGGTCGTATATCTCCACGGGAAAATATTCCATAGCACGGTGGATATCATTTTTCCGGTGCCATAACTCACCGCCACATGGACGTTCATTCCGACACCCAATGCAAAATACTCTACAAAACTCCTCCGAAAAGGCTTCAATCCTGTCCCATAGATGGGAAATTGAATCTGAAAAAATGGCATCTTCCCAGAAAGCAACATGCCTGGCGACGGTGGGACATTCTTCGGTTCTTTTTGAAATATTTGCCTTCATGCCGCCCTCGTTCAACGGCTCGTAAAAACGACCAGGGGAAGGCGGTACGAGTTCCGCTTTTCGGACCGGTTCATGAGGCCGAACCTATCCCCTGGCAAAATCACTGTACGGTACAGCCACAAGCACGCCCCGATTGAGGCCGGGCGGAAATCACACGGACGGCTGTTTTTTCCGGCGCTTGGGTGTAGACGATGGTGCAGAACTAACCGCCCCCAACCCCATTTCAGCGGCCTTTTCCGCTTCGATTTGCTTCCGGATGCATTTCTCAAGGTTCGCAAGGGCAGTCTGAAGTCTAATAATAATGGCGCGGAATTCGGGATCTTTTTTATTCATGGTCCGCCCTCCGCATGGTGGCGGACTTCCTTCCGGAGACTTTGCTAACCCTGGTCGGTCGTTTGCTTCTGGAAATGACGGGCGTTGAATTGGAGAGCTTTCCAAGGAAAGGACGGATTGCTCTTGCGGCGCGGGAACGGTTGTCCCTTGCTGCTCTGCGAAGGCTTTTTCCAAAACCTTCTCAAAAGCCGTCAAGCTCTCGGACAGCTGTTTTGCGACCTGCTTCCCCCTCTCTTCGTACTCAACCTGCCTTTGGCGTTCACGCGCAGCACGTTCAGCGATAGGATCATCACTTTCCGCATTCACCATCCGCAATCCACTTGTGCGACGGTAAAGGCGGTCAATGTCGGCGTAGAAATTTTGGGCTGCTTCATGCATCCAGACGGGTGCAATTATTTCGAGGCCAAGCCGGGCGCGGTGGTTGAGTTCAACCGCTCCACGCCGGATGGCGTCGATGTTGTCCAGGCAGATCGCGTCAGGTATGGTGGAACCGCCGGTGGACCCACCCACTGCGTTTCTCGGAATTCTTTTCGTGTTCGTGTTCATGTTTTACTCTCTTTCTTCGGCTGTCAGGCCGATATAAAGAATGGGCCGCCGCCTTTTCGTGTTCGGGTTGGCGGTCAAGGGGCGTCGGTGTGTCAGCACCGGCGCTCCGCTTTTCTGCGTCACCTGACGCAACGGACCAGAAATAATCCTCCTTCAAGCTATCTGTTCAAATGAGTACGCGCAAGTTCGCCGTGTATGAAAACGCGAATAAGGCCATTTACAGGCCCATAGACGCAAGTTAAAGGCTTTTGCTGTCTACTCCCTTTCCGCGATTGTCGGTCGCAAACTTAGGTGGCTTTCCTCGCCCTGGTCGGCTCCCTGATTCCCCCATCACCGGCCGCTATGACTTCCCATCATTCCTTTTTTTGGTGGAGGGCTTTTTGGCCGGCTTCCCGGCGGCTAATTTTTTCCGTTTGGACTCCAGTTGCTTGGCGCTGGTGTCTGGCGTCGGTAAATGCTCCGGCATGGTGCCGCCGATTTCCTTGATGGTTTGCCGGACTTTGGTCCCGACTTCGCGGTGGGCGCGATTCGCCTTGTCCTTGCCGGTTATGCCTTCACGCCGGATTTTACTTTCGGCCTGGGTGGCCCGGAAGGCATTCGCGGCAAGTTCCTCGCTTCCCATATGGTCAAGGATGTTCTGCGACTTTTTAAGACCCTTGCGACGGTGGATATCCTGCATGGTCAAGCCGCCGTACAATCCCTGGTAGCCATGATTCTGGAAAATGGCATAATCCACCGGTTGGACGACGCCAGCCCGTTTTGCTGTGGACGCCAGCTTTTTGTTGAATTCCTTCATGTCGGCGCGAAGTTGCAACCGCAAATCGTCCTCGCTGGCAATGCCCTGGTCGGTGAGTTCTTGACGGCGTGTCTGGACGGCGAAGTAGGTTTGCCCAACGGCCACGACTGGCTTTGACGGGTCGGCGTTTTGCACTATGAGATAACAGGCGTATCGGGACAGGTAAACGGTGGCGATTTCCCTTTCCGCACCACTGCCGATTCGAACCATTTCGGTGACATCAACGAAATGGTCCTCGATACGCTGGCCACTGTTGAAACATGCCGTTTCGGCCTTATGGACGACCTTCTCAAAGTTCCGGTAGTCAGCGTACCCCAACACGCCAGCCAGGTCGCGTGAAGTCCAATACTCATTGCCAGCGGCATTGACACGACGGATTTTCTCGAAGGCGGAAATATGGTCCCGTTCGGTGGGCAGAGAATCATCGGTCATGCGCGGCCCCTCTTGGAGCGAAAAAGTCCCGGTCTGGTGCTGAATACGATATTGCCGCGCTTGTGAGCGCAGGTAGGTATTTCCGGGCCTCTCGGCTTCCGGCCACTCCGGGACAAATTTCGTTAATGCGAGAACCACATCCAATATCATATCAGCAGAAATGCACCCTACTATTTTTCCGCATACCGTCAAGCGAAACGTCAGGTCCCAAGTCAGAATTTGTGGCAAATAAAAGTTCCGTTCGTGCCCGGCCAGGTTTATGAGCATCTAAAATAAGCCGGAGCGGCCCGAATAAGGCTATTTTCCGGCCCGTGGCTGCATTTTGATGGAGAAAGGCATATCATTTGTGGTTCAGCGGGCCTGGCTGGCCTTAAATCGCGTTTATTCGCCTTGGGTGGTTGTTGTGCATCCGTGGGATGGCTCACGACACCGGGATTCGACTGGAACATTGGGAGGAAATGGAATGCGACTATTTTCCTACGTTGTGGCTTCGGATTCAGGATTTTCACCGAATCCATATCACGGATTCTGTACCTTGGCGTGTTGCAAACCAGCCATAAGGCGGACGGCGAAGGTGGGTGACTGGATTGCCGGCCTCACTCCCGGCTCCAAGGCAAAACGGTTGTCCTATGCCATGAAGGTGTCCGAGGTGCTCACGGTCGCACAATACTGGAATGACGAACGATTCCAGGCGAAAAAGCCGACATTCGATGGCCTTCCCGAAAACAGATTGGGTGACAACATCTACGAGCCGTTGGTCAAAGGCGGTTATCGGCAGCATAAGTCCATGCATTCCCGGAAATCGGGGAAGTGCGGACCCGACGGGAAGAAAGCCTGTCTGTGCCGCGAAAACACCGAGACAAAAAAACGTGATCTTTCTGGTTGGAATGTGCTGATTGCGACGGAGTTCGTTTACTACGGGAACCAGAAAGCACACCCACTTCCTGAATCGCTTCGCGCCGTCATGACGGTTGGGCGTTCCCACAAGTGCAAGTTTGATGATGGGATGCTTGCAGAGTGGAACGATTGGATTACTGCTCGTCTCGATGAAGTCCGGGGGAGTGTATCGGGCCGCAGGTGACGCACCACGCCCCGGCCGCGCCTGAACCGGCATGGTGTCATGGATCCTCCGGAGGGGGGGCACCCCTGCGGGTCCAGGGTGACTCACGAAAGGCCGCTAGTTAAACACCTTTTTGCGTAGGGTTTACACCTTTACAACTGTTTCACGATAATAGCTTGATATCAAACAGGTTGCCGTTGTAAAGGCAATGCAAAATAACCCCCTTTACACTTTACAGAATTTGGTCACTAAGGCGTAAAAATGCACCCCATATGATCGCGTCACCTAAATCGGCTTTTTCCGGGTCATTTCAAATACTATTCTCGGCTTGTTTTTCGAAAGCCACAATTCCGACAGATACGGCGGCGGAGAACCATATCCCGTTGTGGTCGGGTATCGAGGACACCGGTTTTGCTTCCGCACTGTGGGCATAACAGACCGACTTTGGCTGCCATGTCGGTATTTTCTTCGGGCCTGTTGTACATGGTTATTCTCGTCTCGTGCAGTGGTAGCCACAGCGAATGCAAATTCGATGGCGCAGCAGATGAGAACCGCCAACGCGATAGGAAGCGATTCGGGTCGGCCCACCGCATTTCGGGCATGTCAATTTCGGTTTCATGCCATCCTCCGTTTTGAACCATCCGCAGGGGGCGGGTACTCCGCCGCCCCATGCGCCGCCTTTCCACATCGCCGCCAAAGGCTGGGCCTTTGCACACCCACGGCGAAGGGTACCGCATTTATTTCCCGGACGCCGCAGCCTTGGCCATAGCAACAAGCCCTGCCTTCACATGGTCGGGAAGGTCGGGCCATAGTGCGGCCAGATCGGCGAGGTCCTGGGGAATATTTGGCGTGGTAATTGTCTCTGGATTGAAGTTTGGTTTATCATGCAAAACTGTCAATTCGCATGACAACGGCTTTTCCGATGGCTTGCAACTCATTTCATTATGCGGCGTTACAAGTTTCGGTTTGTTCTTTCGTAAAGCGCAGGTCGTGGGTTCGAATCCCACAGTTGGCTCCATATATTACATACCATAACCCTCGTCATTGACGAGGGTTATGGTTTTATTGGAATGTCGTGATGGTGTGGTGAGGGTATGTTTCGGATTCTTGCCCTATGAATGAATAGCACCTATTTGGGTGGTTCCGATGCGGCATTTGGCGTGGCTGGCTGCGCCGATGAGGCCGGCGTTGCCGCCCAGTTTGGCCGGGACGATGGCCATGGTCCGGCCGGGATGATCGTTGCGGTCGAGGCAGGTGGCGCGGATGGCGTCAAGGAGGATGTCGCCGGACTGCACCATGCCGCCCGCGATGACGCATATCTCCGGGTTCAGCAGTTCGGCAACCGCCGACGCCATTATGCCCAGATAATGGCCCGTCTCCTGGACAACCTTCAGGGCCACCGCGTCGCCGTCCAGGGCGGCCGCGAAAATGGCCTGGCAGGTCACCCGCTCCCGGGACTGCGCCAACCCCGAGCGCCAGCCCCGGTCCAGGTATTCGGTAAAACGCTTGACCACCGCCGTCGCCGACGCATAGGCTTCGACGCAGCCGCGCGCGCCGCACCCGCACTGCCTGCCGCCGTCGATGATGCAGACATGACCCAGCTCCCCCGCCGACCCGTCCCGGCCCACATGCAGCCTGCCGTCGACAATGATGGCCCCGCCGACGCCTGTCCCCAGCGTGACCATCATCATGTGGCGCGCGCCAACCCCCGCGCCTGCCACATACTCGCCCCAGCCGGCGCAGTTGGCGTCGTTTTCAATGACCGTCGGCACGCCCGTTCGGTCGGTAAGTGCGTCCGCCAGCGGCACGTTTTTCCAGCCAGACATGTTGGGCGCGCTGTAGACCGTGCCTGTCGCCTGGTTGAGCGGGCCCGGGTAGCCGACGCCGGCCGCGCGAATCTCCCGCACATCCAGCCCCGCCGTGGACGCCGCCTTGATCATGCCGGCCACCAGACGATCGATAACCGCCTCCGGGCCCTCGTGCGCGTGGGTCGGCGCTTCCACCCGCGACAGCACCTGGTTCCCCCGTCCACGACGGCGCAGCGGAGATTTGTCCCGCCCAGGTCGACGCCGAGATAGGTCGAAGTCATGCCGTCTCCACCGGGATGTCCACCCAGCGCCGCGACCGGCCGCTTTCCAGGCAGGCTTCGACCAACCGCATCATCTCCCAGCCGGCGGCGAAATCGGCGTAGTCGGGTGTGCCGTCCGCGTAGGACCTGCTGCGAATGGCCTGGTAAAACACGCCTATCGCGTTCCTGAGCGCGTCGTGCCACGCCACCGCGTGCCCGCCCGGCAGGGTGGCGAAGGGGCGGGCGAACGGGGTGAGCAGCTTGGCGTCGGCGTAGAGTTCTTCGTTGCCCGCGTTGCGGTGACCGACCAGGAGGCGGTCCGCCTGTTCCTGGTGCCATTCGAGCGAAGCGTCCGCGCCGCTCAGCGTGACCGCCAGGCCGTTCTTCCGGCCAGCCGTCACCTGGCTGATATGCACCAGCCCGGGCGTGCCGTCCTCGAAGCGCAGCATGATGGACGCGGCGTCCTCGGACGGCACCGGGATTTCCTCCAGCACCCTGCCGGCCGCGCCGGAAAAGGTCTCGCCGGTCGACTCGCAGCGTTTGCGGACCGGGAAGACGTTGATGATGTCGGCGTTGACCGAGGCGATGCGCCTGCCCAGGACATACTGGAGCGTGTCGAAGCAGTGCGACCCGATATCGGCGACGGCGCGCGATTCGCCGCCCACGGCCGGATTCATGCGCCAGTCGTAATCGGTGTCGTACATGAGCCAGTCCTGGAGATATTCGCCATAGGCGAAATAGGCCCTGCCCATGCCGGCCCGGACGCGCCCGCGCATCTCCTTGACCATGACGTTGTGGCGGTAGTTGAGGTTGACGCCGGCGGCGACCCCGGCCCGCCGCGCGGCGACGACCAGTTCCCGCGCCGTGGCGGCGGTGAGGGTCAGGGGCTTTTCGCAATAGACGTGCTTCCCTTTCTCGAGGGCGTCCAGGTTGACCTGGTAATGCGAAGAACTGGGCGTGCAGTTGTGGACGACGGTGACATCCGGGTCGTCGAGCAATTCGAGGTGATAGGTGTACGACCGGGGAATGCAGAACTGCTCCGCCACCGACCGGGCCGCGTCGGAGTTGCTGTCGGCGACGGCGATCACGTCCGCGCCGGGGATGCGGCGGATAGCTTCGATATGCTGCTTGCCGATGAATCCCACACCGACAAGCCCTATGCGCAAACGTTCCATGACGTTTTCCTTTAGCGGTGAGACAGTGATGTAGAGAAAGTCAGTCGGCCGCGAAAGCGCCGTCGAAGGCGAGAGTCGAGGGCGGAAAATCCACCTTCCGCACAAATTCGCACGATTCGCGCGCGCCGAATTCGCGGTCCATGCCCGGGTCTTCCCATTCGACCGACAGCGGTCCCTGGTAATTCGCCTCGTTCAGGGCCCGGATAACGCCGTCGAAATCCACCTGGCCGTGGCCGAGGGAACGGAAATCCCAGCCGCGCCGGGGATCGCCGAATTCCAGGTGCGATCCGAGAATGCCGTTCTCGCCGTCGAGAATAACGCGGGCGTCCTTCATATGGACGTGGTAGATGCGGTCCCTGAAGCGGCGCAGGAACTTGACCGGGTCGACCCCCTGCCAGAGCAGATGCGACGGGTCGAAATTGAAGCCAAGGACGTCGTCATACCTGAACTCCTGAAGCAACCGTTCCGCCGACCAGATGTCGAAGGCGATCTCGGTGGGATGGACCTCGAGGGCGAAGCGGACGTTGTTCTGGCGGAATTTCTCGAAAATGGGGGCGTAAATTTCCCGGACAACGCGGTAGCCGGCGTCGATTTCTTCCCGGCTCACCAGCGGGAACGAATAGAGCAGGTGCCAGATGGGGCTGCCCATAAAGGCGGTGACGACGTCGACCCCCATGTTCCGGGCCGCGACCGGGGCTTTCATCATCTGGTCGATCGCCCACCGGCGTTTCTTTTCCGCGTCGCCACGGCAGGACGGGTCGAGGCAGAACGCGTCGGAACGGGCGTCGGAATTGGGATCAGTGGTGAGTTGCCCGGCAAGGTGATTGGAAATCGCCCAGCAGCCGAGGCCGTTGTCGGCGAGGATTTTCCGCTTTTCCCTGCAATAGGCAACGGACGAAGCCGCTTCGTCGAGGCTGAGGTGATCGCCCCATGAGGCAATTTCCAGCCCGTCGTATCCGAAGGACCGTATTTTCGGACACAGTTCCGCAAAAGGGATATCGGCCCACTGGCCGGTGAAGATGGTGACATGGCGAGGCATCGGATCTCCTTGGACGGTTACTTGGTGCGCTGGTTGGAACGGCTGCCGATGGCGGTGGCGATGATGATGATCGCACCCCTGACGATGGACTGCTGCGCCACGCTGAGCCCGCCCAGAACCAGGCCGTTGTTGATGACGCCCATCAGGAGCAACCCCATGATCGATCCGACGATGGTGCCGTTGCCGCCCGCCATGCTGGTGCCGCCCAGGATGACGGCGGCGATGACGGACATCTCGTCGCCGGTGCCGTAGGTGTAGCGTCCGGCCTGCATGCGCCCGGCATAAAGGACGCCCGCCATGCCCGCCAGCGCGCCGCACATGAGCATGACCTTGACCTTGATGGCGTCGGTGTTGATGCCGGTGAAGCGGGCGGCGGTGACGTTGCCGCCGGTGGCCAGCACTTTGCGGCCGAAGGGGAGATGGTTAAGAAGGAAATACCCCAGCACCGCGAACAAGACGGTCCAGTACAGCAGGATGGGAATGCGGAACAGGTCGCCGGTGCCGAAGTAGAAGTTGAAGGTTTTGTTTTGAATCGGCACCGCCGCCATATTGGTAATCCACATGGCGCCGCCCCGGACAATCGACATGGTGCCGAGGGTGACAAGGAAAGCGGGGATGCCGGCCCAGGTGACGAGGTAGCCGTTGACCGCGCCCACCACCGCGCCGAAGCCGACGCCGCCGACCACTCCGACGGCGATGGAGCCGGTGGCGTTGATGAGCATGGCCGCGAGCAGGGCGGAAAAGGCGGTAATGGAGCCGATGGAGAGATCGATCTGGGCCGCGCCGATGACAAAGGTCATGCCCACGGCCATGATGGAGATCATCGCGGTTTGCCGGGTGATGTTGAGGACATTGTTCAGCGAAAGGAATTTTGGACCCAGCACGATGGAAAAGAGAATGACGGTCAGCACAAAGGCCAGGTAGACGATGGCGTTGTGGCGGGCGAAAAAGCTCGCCGGTTTGCCGAGGCCGTTACCGGGTGACTTGGATGGCATGTTGCAATTCCTCCTCGCTCGAGATGGCGTCGCGGGGAATGTCCCCAGTAAGACGTCCGTTGTAAATCACCAAAATTCTGTCGCACACGGCGAGCATTTCCATGAATTCCGAGGAGATCATCAAAACCGCGTTTCCCGCATCGGCGAAGGTGCGGATGATTTCGACAATCTCCCCCTTGGCGTTGATGTCGATGCCCGCGGTCGGTTCGTCCAGCACGAGCACCTTGGGTTGGATGGACAGCCATTTGGAGATGACCACCTTTTGCTGGTTGCCGCCGGAGAGGAGGGACACGACCTTGTCGCGCCCGTCCGTTTTGACGTTGAATTCCCGGATAAACCGGTCCACCAGGGAGTCGGCCTCGCGATGCCTGATGAGGAATCGGCCGCTGAGATTTTTCAGAACCGGGGTGATGATGTTTTCCCGCACCGAGTGGTCGAGCACCAGCCCCTGCCGCCGCCGGTCCTCCGGCACCAGGGCGATACCGGCCTCGATGGCGTTGGCGACGGTGCGAATCCTGACCTCTTTCCCGTCGACAAGTATCGCTCCGGACGATGCGGGCGCAATGCCGAAAAGAGCCTCCGCCAGCTCGCTCCGGCCGCTGCCGAGCAGCCCGGCCAGGCCGACGATTTCGCCCTTGTTTATGGTAAACGATATCGGCTCCGCGCCAGGCACCACTAGGTCCCGGACCTCGAGCATCGGCTCGGCGGAGACGGTGGTGCGGGGCTTCCACTCGAGGCCGTGGGACTGGGCGGTGAAGCCGAGCATGTTGGAGATGATGTCGTTCAGGGTCATGCCGGCCAACGGCCGGGTAATGACGTTGGCGCCGTCGCGGAGAATGGTGATGCGGTCGGCGATGGACATGATCTCGTTCATGCGGTGCGAGATATACACCATCGACACGCCGCGTTTCTTCAGCCGCTCGATAATGCCAAACAGCACCGCCACCTCGGGATCGGATAGCGACGCGGTCGGCTCGTCCAGAACCAGCACCGACGCCTCGCGTGAAAGGGCCTTGGCGATTTCCACCATCTGGCAATAACCGACGCCAAGGCTCGCGATGCGGGTACGGGGATCGATGTCCACCTCCAGATCGTCCAACAGGGCCTTTGCTTTGCGGATCATGCGCTCTTTGTCGATAAGGCCGTGGCGGGTCTTGGGCTCGCTGTTCAGGAAAATGTTTTCGGCCACAGTCATGGTGGGGATGTTGGACAGTTCCTGGAAGATCATGCGGACGCCGCCGGCGCTGGCTTCTTCGTAGGACTGGAAAGAGACTTCTTTCCCGCCCAGGGCAATCCTCCCCGCATCGGGCCGATAGACGCCGGTAAGGATTTTCATCAAGGTACTTTTGCCCGCGCCGTTGCCGCCGACCAGGGCGTGGACCTCGCCCGGCAGCAGATCGAAATGCGCGTCCTTCAGCACCGGCACGCCGAAGCTCTTGCAGATGCCGGTCATGGTCAGAATTGGTTCGTTCATGATTTCCCGCCTGTGTGGAGAGGACGGACCGGCAGGCCGAGCCATGCCGGTCCGTCTTCGGGTGGGTCTTAAATAACGGTCCAATTGCCGCCGGCGTCGTTCGACCTGAAGACGGCGTCGCCGATGCGTTCAATCTGGTAACCGTCATCGAAGTTCGGGCTCGGGTCCTTGCCCTCGGCGATTGACTTGAAGAAATCGTAGCACTCGACGATCTTCGTCTCGCTATAGCCGATGCCGAGGGCGGGAATGGGCCAGAGGCCGTCGCCGTAGGGATGGGCGGGACCGGTGTAGATGGTGCGGAAGCCGCGCCGGTCGCCCGGGTCGGACGCGAAACAGACCTGGAGTTCGTCACGGCGTTCGTAGTTGAAATAGATGGAGCCGATTTCGCCGTGGATTTCGAAGGTGATGAAATTGTTGCGGCCCCAGGCGTTGCGGGTGGCTTCGATGGAGCCGGTGGCGCCGTTGGCGAAGCGGATGGCGAATTCGGCCTCGTCGTCCACGTCCACCTTGCCCTTGGGCGCGTCCGCGCCGCCCTTGACCGTGCCCAGATTGTCGATGGCGCCGGTCTGGACCGGGCGCTCGGGGATATAGGTGGTCAGGCGCGCCGCCGCTTCGGCGAAGTCGCCGACCAGGTAGCGGGCGATATCGACCACGTGGGTGCCGATGTCGCCGAGCGCGCCCGAGCCGCAGACCTTTTTCTGGAATCGCCACGACAGGGGCGAATCGGGCGAGGCGGACCAGTCCTGCAGGTAGGTGCCGCGGAAGGTGCGGATTTTGCCGATTGCGCCCTCCTGGATGAATTTGTGGGCCAGGGCGACGGCGGGGGTGCGGCGGTAGTTGAACGCCAGCATGTTGCGGACGCCCGCCGCCTTGACGGCGTCCCGCATCATTTTCGCCTCTTCGAGAGTCCGGGAGATGGGTTTTTCGCAGAAGATGTGCTTGCCCGCCTTGGCGGCGGCGACGGCTATTTCGCAGTGCGAGTCGTTCGGGGTGACGATGTCGATGATGTCGATCTCCGGATCGTCGATCAGGTCCTTCCAGTTGGCGGTGTAGTTGGCGAAGCCGAGCCGGGCCGCCGCTTCCTTGGCCGTGGCTTCGGTGAGGTCGGCGATTTTATGGCGGACGGGCAGGCCGGGCGCGGGCCAGAAAAACATGGGCATTGTCGCATACGCGAGGGAATGGGCCTTGGCCATGAAGCCGGCGCCGATCATGCCGATGCGGTACTGTTTCATCGTTCTTTTCTCCTGGAGAATGGTGCGCATCTCCCCTGGCGAACACGCGAGGCGCGTCGTTCGGGAGGTGATGCGCGGTTTACGACTGATACGTTTTTTTCGAAAAGGGTTAGTTGCTCGCGGCCTCGACGAGCCAGTCCGGCGCGTCCTTGTGATAGACCTGCTTATACGCGTCGAGGATGTTGCCCTTGGTCACAGGGAGCGCGGGCACGGCAACGTAGGGCGGGCATTCCTTGCCGAGAAGGGCGTAGGCGGCGAGGGTGGCTTCGGCCTGGCCCTGGTCGTAGGGCAGTTGCGCGCCCAGACCCTTGATAAGCCCGCCCTGGGCGATGATGCGGGCGATGTTGTCGCCGAGGTCGATGGTGGTGACGACGATGTCGTCCCGGCCCATGGCGATGGCGGAGGAGACGACGGCCTCGGCCGGGACGTCCCAATTGGCGAAGATGCCGTTGAGTTCAGGCGAGCGGACAAACATGGCGTCGGCGATGTCGGCGACCTTGTTGGGATCGTCGAAGCCGCCGCGGTCGATGATCGTGATGTCGGGATATTTTTCCTTGATGGTCTTTTCAAAGGCGGTGACGCGCTGGTTGGTGACGAAGTAGTTGGCGTCGTGATAGATGACGCCGATGTTGCCCTTGCCGCCCAGGGCTTCCGCCATGATGTCGGCGGCGACGACGCCGTTGCCGTAGTTGTCGGCGGAGACGATGGAGACATAATCCTTGCCGTGCTCGACATCGTCGGGGCAGTTGTCCATGAAGATTATCTTCATGCCCAATTCGGCGGCGCGCTTGAAGGCCGGCGCGGTGGAGACGGGGTCGACGGGAATGCTGATGAGGATGTCGGGGTTCAGGGCCATGACGCTTTCGATATCCGACACCTGCTGCTCAACCTTGAAGTTGGCGTCGGTGACGGCGAGAATGCGGATGCCCAGCTTGTCGAAGGTGTCGCGCAGGCCCTGCTGCTGGGCGCGGGACCAGTCGTCGCCGGAATAGTGGAAGCAGATGGCGGCGGTGTAGTTGCCTTCGCGTACCGTGGCGATTTCGGCGTCGGTGAGCGTGAGCGTTTCGGCGCTGGCGGCCTTCTCGCCCTTGGGGCCGGTCGACATGATCTGCATTTCTTCGGCCGGGGCGGTCATGGCGACGACAAGCGACAGGCAGGCGAGGAACGCGATTTTCTTGAACATGGAAAGCTCCTGGTTTTTTAAATGGATGACGGAAGGGTCAGGCGATTTTGTCCTGCAGATAGCCGTAGGCCTTGGCGGCGCCGTCCTCCGGCGTGCCGGGATAGCCGTCTATTTCGACCGTGTAGTCGATGTGGCGGCCGGTCGCCTTGAGGACGGAAAGAATAGCGTCGAAATCGATCTCCCCGTACCCGGGAGGATAGGCCGCGCCGTCCCTGACGTCCTTCAGATGAATGTATTTGATGCGGTCGAGGTATTTTTTCACCACCGCCAGCGGATCGCCGCCGCCCAGCAGGACATGGCCGCAGTCCGGGCAAATGTCTATGCCGGTCATGGCCATGACCTTGTCCAACTGCTCCGGCGACTGCACCGCGCTCCCCATGTGGGGATGGATGCTGGCGATGATGCCGAAGTCGTCGGCCATTTTTTTGACAGCGTCCAGGCCGCTCGCCACCAGCTTGTAGTCGCCTTCGCGGATGCCGTCGTGGCGCACGGCGCCGCCGCCGACGCAGAGGTGCTTCGCACCCGCCTCGCGGGCCAGGCCGAGGACGCGTTTCACCTTGGCCAATTCTTCGGCCAACGCGTCTTCGAAGATGAAGTTGAGGCCGGTATAGACGCCCAGGAGGTGCAGGTTGTTGGCGGCCAGCAGGTCGGCAAGCTGGTTCATCCTGCCTTCGTAGGCGATAAGGTTGCCTTCGAACAGTTCGACATATTCGAACCCGGCCGCCGCGATAGCGGGGAAGGCGGTCGTCTCCGGACCGGTGGAGATATAGTAGGAATCCACAATGGAGGTGACGCCGCCGCCCCCGCCGTAAATGGTTCCCCAGGCGTTGGTCATAAACCCGACTTTCATAACACGTCCTTTCACGTAGCCGATGGCGATGGAAGGCGACCCGGGGTGGTGTCCGCGTCGGGCCGCGATCCGGGTGGAATCGAGGTCCGGAGGGAGAGCCGGTTCGCAACAAGGTAGACGGATGTGCGCACATCGGGAATGAATGCAACAGCCTTGCCAAACGCCGGCACTTTTTTTCCGGATTCATCCAAGTCGAGAAACGGCAGGACCGCCGCGCCTGGCGGCACAGTCGCGGACAACGGGAGGACTGTGAATTTATTTCACACTGTTACCACAGTGTGCAAGAAGTTCACAGCGGATGATCACACCGGCGCGGTGGGGAATTCGAGGACGAACCGGCAGCCGGCATGGGGCAGGTTGGCGACGGTGATGATGCCGCCGTGCTCGCGCACCAGATTGTAGACGATGGACAGACCCAGTCCCTGGTTGGGTCCGTCGCCAAGCTTGTCGGAGACAAACGGCAGAAAGACGTCTTCCACATGCTCGAGCCTGATGCCGGGGCCGTCGTCCTCCATGGTGATGCGGACCTTGGTCTGATCGAACTCCCGCACCTCTTCGGCGGCGATGCGGATATGGCCGCCCCGCTCCTTCAAGGCCTCGATGGAATTGCGCAGAAGATTGAGAAACACCTGGCGCATCTCGTTGTGGTCGGCGTTGATGAGCAGCGGCTTGTCGGTCGCCCTGAAGCTGAACTCGATATTCATGTCGCGGACATGGAAGCCGAGAAGGTCGAGGGTCTCGCCGATAAGCAGGCGGATGTCCATGGTGTCGACCGGCCGATCTCGGCGGCCGGAGAAAAGGACGAGGTTGTCGACGATGCGCTGGATGCGTTCGGCTTCGGCCTCGATTTTGCCCAACAATTCCACCGTCTGCGGCTCCCTGTTGGTGAGACGCAGGTAGCTGATGAGATTGGTCATGATCTCCAGCGGATTGTTGACCTCGTGCGCGACGCCGGCGGCGAGCAGGCCGATGTTTTTCAAATTCTCCGACACCATGGCGCGCTGGCGGATGTGCTCGGCATCCGAGACGTCGTCGATACTGAGAAGATGGCCCACCGCCTGGTGGCGGTCGCGGATGACGCGCAGCTTGACGTCGGCGATCTTGCGGCGGTCGAATTCGTTGCAGACGATGCCGCGGGCGTTGAAGTCCTCGCACTCGGCGGCGGCGTTCATGATGACTTCATGGAGCCGGAGGTTGTTGCCGCCCAAAACCTCAAGGAGCGACTTGTTGGTGACTTTTTCGCCCTCGAGCGAGAACAGCCGCTGCGCCGCGTGGTTGCAGAAGCGCACCCGGCGGTCCGGGTCCATCACCAGCACGCAGGTCGGCACGTCGCTGAGGGCGGCGTCGATGAAGTGCATGAGTTCGTAGAATTCGGGCCGGGAGACGACGTCGCTGTTGGAAAGCTGATCATAGCAGAGACGGATGATGTAGAGCTGATTCAGGTTGGCGACCTTGTCGGTGAGGATGATCTGGTTTTCCCGCATGACGCTGATCCGGTCGGCCTGCAGCAGCAGGTATTCCACTTCGTTGGCGGTCCAGAGGACGGACATGCCCCGTTCGCGGGTGTTGCGGCGGAAGGCGGCCAGAATTTCGCCGCGGCGCTGCTCGGAGAGACGGTCCAGCGATTCGTCGATGACCAAGAGGCTCGGTTTGCGCCGCAGGCGGTTCAATATCTCGATATAGGTGAAATCGGAATACGGCAGGTTCGACACGCGCTTGCAGGCGTCCAGCGCAAAGCCTTCGGCGTCGAGCCAGGCCTGGATTTCGTGATTCAGGGAACGGCGAGTGAAAATCCCGCCGGCGCTCCACTCGCCGCCCAGGGCGAGGTTTTCGGCAACGGTCATCGCCTCCTGCAGCATGGGCTGGCCGCCGGTGTACTCGACCCCGCGGGCGAGCAGTTCGCCCTGGCTGGCGTTGGTGATATCTGTCCCCGAAAGCAGGATGCGCCCGGCCTGGATGGGCAGTTCGCCGGTTATGGCCTTGCAGAGCATGCTGCGTTCGTCGTGCTGGCGGTTGACGAGGCCGTGGATTTCCCCCGGCTCGATGACCAAATCGACGCAGTCCAGCACCTGTCGGCCGTTGACGTTGGCGGAGACGCCGCTCAGCCGCAGTTTGGGTGCGCCGTTAGAGTCCATACCGAGCCATTTTGTTGTAGAGCGTGCGGCGGCTGATGCCCAGCTTTTCCGCCGCCAGGCTCTTGTTCCCGCCCGCCTCCTCGAGGGTTTGTTCGATAATGTCCCACTCGGCCACGTCGAGGCGGCCCGACATGGACGCTTTTTCCCTGCCGAGTCCGTCGGGAAGGGATTCCTCGCCAATAACGTCGCCCGGCGTGGTCGCCACCGCGGTCTGGATGACGCCCCGAAGTTCACGGACGTTGCCGGGCCAGGCGTGGGCGATCATGCGTTCCCAGGCCTTGTCCGAGAAGCGCTTGAGCGCGCCGCCGCCGGCGAACTCGCGCAGATACATGTCGGCGAGAAGCTCCAAATCGCACACCCGCTCCCGCAGCGGCGAAAGCGACAGATGCGCGGCGCTCAGGCGGAAGAGGAGATCCTTGCGGAAGGTCCCCTTGTCCGCCATGTCTTCCAAATTCTTGTTGGTCGAGGCGATAATGCGCACGTCGACCCTGATGTCGCGGACGCCGCCGAGGCGGCGCAACTCGCCGTTTTCCAGCACCCGGAGCAGCTTGGCCTGGAGCGGTTGCGACATGTCGCCGATTTCGTCGAGGTGGAGGGTGCCGTTGTCCGCCTGCTCGAACAGGCCGGAGTGGGTCTCCACCGCCCCGGTGTACGCGCCTTTCTCGTGGCCGAACAGTTCGTTGTCCACCAGCGTTTCGGAAAAACCCGAGCAGTTGACGCGGACAAACGGCTGGTCGCGCCGGGGAGACGAGCGGTGCAGGTATTCGGTAAGGAGTTCCTTGCCGGTGCCGCTTTCGCCGGTGATGAGGACGGGGATGTTGGTGGCGGCGAGCATGGACGCCTTGGCGATGACCGCCAGGGTCCCGGGGTCACGGCTGCGCAGCGGGCAGGGATTGTCCTCCTCCTGGATCGGCTGGTCGCGCCACTCGCGGTTCCGCAGGGCGGCGTCGAGGGCGGCGAGGAGCTTCTCGGCCTTGACCGGCTTGGGCAAAAAATCCACCGCACCCAATTTCACCGCCTTCACCGCCGCCTCGAACGTACCGAAGGCGGTTATCATGATGACGGGCAGACGTGGGTCGACGCGGGTCAGCGCAACCAGGACGTCGAGACCGCTTTCGTTTTTCAGCGAGAGATCGAGAAGGACGGCGTCTATTTTTTCGGAACGGGTGATGGCTTCGGCCTGTTTTCCGCTTTCGGCCCATCGGCAGGAATAGTGGTAATAGCCCAGGATCAGGGCCAGGCTGTCATAAACGTCCTTGTTGTCATCAACAATGAGCACGACCATATTCATAGCGACCCTGTACACTTTGGATGAAGGCGGTATTCCGATACCATATCCAGCCAATCCCGCGCCGTCAAGCGCGGCCGCGGGAGGCCTCGCCGCCGGGACGAAACTGCCGGGCGGCGGATAAACTTCTGGACTTTGCCGGCGCGACGAAATACCGTAGGCGTTTTCCGTACCGTCGCGCAGCCGTTTTTTCCCTCCCACTATAGGAAAGGCGCAGCCAATGAACGAAGCACAGTATACGTGGCTTCATATCGGAGCGGGCTCGTTTCACCGGGCGCATCAGGCGTGGTATCTGCACACGCTGCGGCAAATGGGCAAAACCGATTGGGCCATCGCGCTTGGGAACATCCGGGACGACGTCACCCCGATGCTGGAAAAATTGGCTGCGCAGGGATGCGACTATACGCTCGAAACGGTCACGCCCTCGGGCGAGCGCGCCTATGAACGGATTTCATCCATCCGCCGGGTGGCAAAGTGGGACAAGGACCTGACAGACCTCACCGCCATCGGCGCCGCGCCCGGGACGCGGGTCATCGCCTTTACCGTGACGGAAAGCGGCTATTACCTCGATACCTCGTTTCGACTGGACCAGGGCAATCCCGACATCGCGGCCGATCTCGGCGGCGGTCACGGGACGATTTACGGCACTATCGCCCTCCTCCTGAAAGCGCGCCGGGAAGCAGCCGGCGGCCCGGTGACGCTCCTGAGCTGCGACAACGTCCGCCACAACGGAACACGCTTCCGCCAGGGCTTGCTCGAATTCCTCCGCCTGCGCGGCGACAACGACCTGGCGGCGTGGGCCGAAGCCAACACCACGTCGCCCTGCTGCATAGTGGACCGGATAACGCCCAGGCCGGGACCGGACATTGCGCCGCGCGTGCTGGCCGTGACCGGCTTCGCCGATGCGGTGCCGGTGATGGGCGAGTCGTTCATCCAGTGGGTGGTGGAGGACGATTTCATCGCCGGGCGGCCGGAACTGGAACTGGCGGGGGTGGAGATGGTAGAGGATGTCGAGCCCTACGAAGAGGCGAAAATCCGCATCCTCAACGTCACCCACGCCGGGGTCGCCTGGGCCGGAACGCTGCGCGGCATCGCCCATATCCACGAGGACATGGCGGTTGCGCCCATCCGCGAGATGGCCTCCCGCTACGTGACAGACGACGTCATCCCCTGCCTCCAGCCGTCGCCCTTGAATTTCGAAGCCTATCGGGACACGGTGATGGAGCGCTTCGGCAACCCGTATATCCTCGACACAAACCAGCGCGTCGGCGCGGACGGGTTTTCCAAAATCCCGGCCATGGTCACGCCCACCCTGCGCGAATGTTATGCGCGCGGAACCCGTCCGGCGGCGACCGCCGTCCTGGGGGCCGTGTTTTACGAATTTCTCCGCATGTGGCACACCGGAAAATTGCCGTATCCGTATCAGGACGGGGTGATGGACGAGGACGCGGTGCACGCCCTGTTCGCGGCCGAGGACCCGGTCGGCGCCTTCGCCGCCGATGCGGCGCTGTTCGGGGAGTTGGCGGGGCAGGCGGATTTCAAGGCCCTGCTGCGCGAGAGCGTGTCGCTGGTGCGGCAGACGTTCCTGCCGTAACGCGGGAATCGGCGCCACGGCCGCTCAGGTAGGGGTAGTGGTGCAGATAGTCGTCGTCGAAGGCACAACGCATAGCGGCTGCGAGCTGGATGAGTCGATAACATACTATCTTATGGAGTGTTGGTCATACCATTCACTATACTCCCGTCTGGTCGGCTAGTCAAGCGGCATTTTTGCGATGGCGGGAGGGCGGAGTGGACTGCCTGCTGGAACATTATAATGGCTTGGTGAAGGATTTATTGCGTCACCCTTGAGGGTTTCGCCCGGCATCCTCGGTATTGCTGTGACCTAGTGTAACCCTGACCGAAAGACCCCCTTACCCCGGCTCTCTCCCCCTCCGGGGGCGAGGGAGACGTGCTCTTGCCGCAGTTTTCAATTTCATCAATCCATGTCGTTAATCATAAACATCATTCGGCAACTTCCTCCAGATGCGATATGTGCATTAGACCAACTTTTCCATCTCCACAAATGAGACACTGCATCGATTACCGCAAGCAGCAACCGTTAATACATATACATTTACGGTAAAAATGGACCGACGACACCAACCGGTGGCAACCGTCTTCAGAAAGTTCAGAAAACCGGAAATAAAGGTTTGCAAGCACTGTCTCCTGGTCGTTAACTATTAACGAAAAGGAGAACATTAATGTTTAGAACTAGCCTTTACGTTCCCTCCCTTGCGGCAGCCACCCTGGCTGCGGCGGTGTTCCTGTTTCCTCTTTCCGCCTATTCCGCCACGGTTGTCACCAGCGAGGAAGAGTTGAACGCCGCTCTGGCGGTCGGTTCGAATACAGCCATTGAGATCGGCCCCACCGAACTCGTGCTCACCGACACCATGCGCATGCCGTCGGCAACCGCCCTGGACCTGACCGGCGGAACGAGCGAATCGACCCTCACCGGCGCGAGCGGCAAGCGCATCTTCTATACGACCCGCAGCATCGGCTCGATCAGCAACCTCACCTTTACCCACGCCCCTGACGCCGCACCTTTTGTCGGGCCGGGCGGAGCCGTTTATGTGGGCGGCGACATTACGGGCAGTATTTCGAACAGCACCTTCTCGTACAACAAAGCCAACAACGGCACCGGCTCAAATTACGGCAGAGGTTCGGCCCTCTATGTCGGCGGCGCGCTGCTGGGCGGATTGAATGGTGTTACCTTCGAAAACAATCATGCCCAGAACGTCTACACCGTTTATATCAAAAGAAACCTGGAAGGCGGCATTACCAACACCAAGGTGCTGAACAACGAGGTAGACAATCGCTATCCGACCAGCGTCGCCCCGGGCGGCGGCGGCATCACCATCGACGGCATCCTGATTGGGGACGTCGTCGACTCCGAATTCAGTAACAACTATTCCGCGCAGAACACCGGCGGCGCGCTGTCCCTTACCAACAACAATATTCAGGGCAACATCATCAGAACCAAGTTTATCGGGAACACCACCGGCGATTACGGCGGCGGCCTGAGCGTGTGGGGCGGCGTGACCGGCTCAATCCAAAACTCCGAGTTCAGCAATAACACCACCGGTTTTGGCCTGAACAGCAACAGCGCAATGTGGGGCGGCGGCGCGTTTGTCTATTCGGGCATCGGCGGCAATGTCGAAGGAACGACTTTCACGGAAAACCACGCCAACAACGGCGGCGGGCTACTCACCTATGGCATTATCGGCGGCGATATCACGGGAAGCACGTTTACCGAAAACCGGGCCGAAGTGGGCGGCGGCGGCATGTTTCTGAACAGTGGCATGGCCGGATCGATTATCGATTCCACATTCGCCGGGAATACGACCGCCGGTTCCGGCGGCGCTGCCTATATCAACTACCAGCTCCACCACATTCGTGGCAGCATCTTTACCGGAAACGAGGCGGCCACGGGCGGTGCGCTCGCTTTGAGCAAACTCGATGTCAGTATTCGCGGTTCCAAACAGAACGAGACCACCGTGTTTTCCGGCAACAGCGCCGAGGTTTCCGGCGGTGCGATTCGTGCCGGGGATGCCACGCTGCATTTCCTCAATCCCTACCTTGTGGATAATTCGGCAGGCGCGAACGGCGGCGCCATCCATACGGACAGCGAGGTGGAGTTTGTCATCGAGGCGGGGAAAAACGGCGTCCTGCGCGGCAATAGCGCCGCCGGAAAGGCCAACGACATCCACTTCAACGGCGGCGGCGATTTGATCGCAACCGTCGCGGGCGGAAGCTATCTCGACATGCACGGCGGCATCAGCGGCGTGGCCGCGCCAGGCCAGACGATTTCCGTGACCAAGACAGGGGACGGCGTCTGGTATCTCGGCGGCGCGAGCACCATCGTTCTGGCCGAAGACACGGAAAACGACGGCCTCGGTTCGGCAAACTAGTCTGTCTCGGGCGGGACCTTCCACCTGCGCGGCGCGGGCGAGACGATTGACGGCGCGACCAGCACCGAGGACGGCAGCATTTCGCTGGCCGGCGCGGACAGCACGGTCGTCATCGGCAAGGACGCCGCGACAGTCCTGACCGTGGGTGGCGACAACGCCATCGAAGCGGCCGGCGGACTGCGGCTGGCGGCGGGAACCAGCATCACCACCACCGATACCGGCAACGGCCTGAAATTAAGCGGCGCCAACGGCCAGACGGTGCTGGACGGCCCGCTGTCCCTGGACACGGGAAATGCCGCCACGTTCGCTCTTGATGCAGCCTTTGTCTCGGATAATGCCATTACGCGCACCGGCTCGGGCGACATGGTTCTGGCGCGGCAGAATGTCTTTGCCGATGCGGCCCTGAATGTGCGGACCGGAAGCATCTCCAGCGACCTCGCCCAATCGTTCCAGCAATTGACCTTGGCGCAGGGCACCTCCGCCACACTGAACGGGGCGGTGACGATTGCATCCGGCTCCATTCGCGGCAACTTGACGGCCGGGTCGCTGACGAAGTCGACGTCTGGCACCCTTGCCCTGTATGAACCGGTCAAGGTGTCGGGGATGATGACTATGGACGGGGGTAAACTTGACCTCCATCTGGATGCTACCAAACCCATCATCGAAGCGGATAAATTCGTCTACAACAGTGGCACACTGAATATTGTCGGCTTTACCGGGGCGAAAAACGTGTGTGACGCAGAGATGGAAGTCATCGTCACCAACCAAACCATAAACGCCATTCCTGATCCCGAGGACATCACGATCGCTAATGTCGAAGAACCGAGTTGTCGTTTCATGATTGTCACCCTCAAGAAAGTAAACGGCAACAAGTTGGTACTTGGCACGCGGTTGAATTGGTATAACAATGTGGACGATCTCGCCGATGGCTTGTTTGGGATCGCGGATGAGAATGAGGTGTTTGAGTTGGGTGTCCGTCTTGTCGATAATACCGATCTCGTGGCTGGTAACACGAAAAATTGGGATGGTACGAACTTAATGAAAGAAGGCTCGGGAGCGCTTCGCCTGACTGGAGACAATGATTATACCGGCGGTACGAGTATTCGAGGCGGTACCCTAATTGCAGCCAATGCGAATGCACTCGGGCGCGACACTGGACAAGTGACATTCGAGCACAATACGGACTTCCGGGCCCCGGAATTACACCTGGAATTCAATGGTTCGTTCGCGAACGATATCAGCGGACAAGGCGATATCGAAGTCACGGGGGATGTCACCTACGCCGGCAACCGGTCGGGCCACAATGGAAAGATTACCATCAACGAAGACAGTACATTCACTACCACCACAGCTGCCGGCGACCAACAGTTTGACGAACTGCACATGGCGTTCGGCTCCACACTTGACGTCAGTGGCAATATTTCTGTGGATAAGGGTGCTATCGTCGGGAGCGTTGTCGGAAGCGGAATTTTCACAAAAACGACCGATGGCGCCCTCACCATCGACGGCACCGTCAAAGTGGATGGCGATTTCACTATCAACGATGGTAGCGTGAGTGTCAACCTCGACCCCACCGCCACGCCAGCAATAACCGCCGGCGGTTATATCGACTTTGGCGGCAACGCGCTTGATATCACCGGCCATTCCGGCGAACCGAATGGCGAAAAGGTGCTCATTGCCCATGCTGGAACCGGATTGTCGGGACCGTCGCACCTGACAGTTAATGGCCAGGATACCGACACGATTAGTTTTCTCCACGTGGGATTCCAGGTCGATGGCAACGATCTCTATGTCGCCACCAAACTGGCATGGTATAATAACGACAACCGATCGGATAATCCGAATAAATGCGTCGCCCACGGTAATTTTAATATCGTCGGCGACACGCCGTTCACCCTCAACACCGTCCTGACCGACACCACCGTCCCAAGCGACAGGCTTTCCGGATGGGATGGCAACGTCCTCAGCAAAACCGGCAAGGGCACCCTCATTCTCACTAACAACAATACATTCACAGGAGGCGTGCTGTTGAACGAAGGCGTCTTGGTGTCGCGGCACGAAAACGCGCTCGGGACGGGCGAGGTGGCTGTCGACGAGGAAGCAACGCTGCGCCTCGAACACGATGCGACATTCGCCAACGCTCTTTCCGGCAGCGGCGATATTTTCGTCCGGGGCGAGCAGAACTGGACAGGCGATTCGAGCGAGTACAACGGAATCGTCACCCTGGAACGCGGCTGGATTTCCCTGGGCGAAAGACCGATCGGCGCCCTCGCCAGAGCCGGCAGCGGCATCGAGTCGGACGGCAATTTCGTCATCAAAAACCGCACCCGCCTCACCGGCAACGGCACCATCGGCAGCCTCGTCGTCGAAAAAGGGGGCTATCTCGAAATCGGGCATTCCATCGGCGCACTCAACGTGAGCAGGGACGTCACCCTCGAGGCCGGTTCGAACTTCATCGTCGAAGTCGACCCGACCGACACCGGCTCGAACGATTTTCTCAACGTCGGCGGCCAGGCGACCGTCACCGACGCCGTCGTCACCCACAACGGCCTGGGCGGCATGGGCGCGTACTCCCCCATCGGCGAATGGACCATCCTCACCGCCGCCAACGGCGTCAACGGCAGGTTCGACCCCACGGTCCTCAAGGACGAAACCGCCTACGCCCTGCTTCGGCACACCATCCTCTATCCCGACGCGAACAACGTGGTGCTCCGCGTCGAACGAAACGACCGGAACTTCGGCGACTTCGCAACCACCGGCAACCAGAACGCCGTCGCGGCCGGCCTCGAATCGCTGAACGATGATTCGAACCTGTTCAACCAGGTCCTCGCCAACGCCAGCGAGGCGACCCTGCAACCGCTCCTGGACCAGCTCTCGGGCGAAATGCACGCCAGCCTGCGCGGCATGCTCCAGGACTTCGACCGCTCCTTCGGCAACACCCTTCTCGGCCGCGCCGGGCGCACCTCGGCCGAACCGGACGAATCGCCCATCTGGGTGCAGGTCGAAGGCTATACCAACCGCATCGGCGGCGACGGCAATGCGGCCCGCACCACCATGCGCGGCGTCCGCAGCACTATCGGCGTCGAGCGCCGCCTCCTCGGCGGCTGGCTGATCGGCGGCGCGTTCCAGTACGGCGACAACACCCTGAAGACGCGGGACCGCTATTCCAAGGCGGATGTCGACAGCTTCAACTTCGGCGTCTACGCCGGCCGCGAGTGGACCATGCCCATGGGCCTTTTGCGTCTGTCATTCGGCGCCGGCGTCGGCTTCCACGACATCGACGCCGACCGGAGCGTCATGTCCCCCATCATGACGGATAGCCTGAGCGCCGACTACCACGCCCATACGGCCCAGGTTTTCGCCGATATCGGCCACGCCTTCGACGTCGGCTTCCAGACTTCGGTCGAGCCGTTCATCCGGCTGGGGTGGAATTCGGCCTGGACGAAAAGCTTTACCGAACAGGGCGACGTCGCGGCCCTGTCGTCCCGCGGCGAACACCAGGGCAACCTGACCCACACCCTGGGCGTCCGCGCCGCGCGGCAGGTCAACGCCACCGCCTCGGTCCACGCCAGCGCCGGCTGGGTGCACCGCTACGGCTCGGACGACGTGACCAACCGCTTCCAGTTCGTGGACGGCGGCGCCGGCATGGTCATCGCCGGCGTCAGGACGCCGGCCAACATGGCGGTGGTGAGCGCGGGCGCGTCGTTCGCCGTCAACGCCCGAACCCAGGTCCACCTCGGCTACGACGGGCTGTTCGGCAGCAGGACGGCGAACCACGCCGGCAATATCGCCCTGCAGATCAGTTTTTAATCGTAACCCCGCAGGCCGGGCGATTGACAAAAATTTAGCCTGCCGTAAACGCGGCATCCGGGTACACTGATTGTCGGACCTTTTTATGGAGGAATTCCATGTCTATACTCTTTTCGCCAATCGCCATCGGGCCGCTTACCCTGGCCAACCGCATCGTCGTGCCGCCGATGTGCATGTACTCGGCCACCACCGACGGCCACGCCACCGACTGGCACCTGCAGCATTACGGATCGCTGGCGCTGTCGGGCTCCGGCCTGATCATCGTCGAGGCGTCGGCGGTCGCGCCCGAAGGCCGCATCAGCAACCGCGACCTCGGCCTGTGGTCCGACGCCGCCGCCGCGTCCATGGCCGATGTCCTGAAACGCATCCGCGCCTTCTCCGACACGCCGCTGGCGGTGCAGCTCGGCCACGCCGGCCGCAAGGGCGGCCGCGACGGCATATCCGACGACACGCTCCCGCCCGAGCGCGGCGGCTGGGAACTGGTCGCGCCGTCGGCCCTGTGCTACGGCGGGGCGTTCCCGCAACCGAAGGCGCTGGACGCGGCCGGCATCCGCCGGGTCGTCGACGCCTTTGCCGCCGCGGCGGCGCGGGCCGACGCGGCCGGTTACGACGCGGTCGAGATTCACGCCGCCCACGGCTACCTGTTGCACCAGTTCCTGTCGCCCATATCCAACAAGCGGGACGACGAATACGGCGGCTCGTTCGAGAACCGCATCCGCCTTCCCCTCGCCGTCTTTACGGCGGTGCGGGAGGCGTTCCCGAAAAGCAAGCCGGTAGGCATCCGCATCTCCGGCTCGGACTGGGTCGAGGGCGGCTGGAATGTGGACGAGTCAATCCGCTTCGCCCGGGAACTCGACCGGCTCGGCTGCGCCTATATCCACGTCTCCGGCGGCGGTTTGTCGCTGGACCAGACGCTCCACGTCGGACCCGGCTATCAGATCGGCATGGCGGCCCAAATCAAACAGGCGGTCGCGATGCCTGTCATCGGCGTCGGATTGATCACCGAGCCGGCGCAGGCGGAGACGATTGTCCGCGCCGGCATGACCGACATGGTGGCTATCGGGCGCGGCATCCTGTTCAATCCGCGCTGGCCGTGGAAGGCGGCGGCCGACCTCGGCGTGTCGATTCGCGGGCCGATTCAGTATGTTCGCTCCAGGCCGCATGGCAGTCCGAATTTGTTTATCAAGGAGTAAAGACCTGCGGCGGCCGTGCGAGCGGCCGCCGTTTCAAATTTGGCCTTTTTTCGTAAATCAAATAACGATTTAGGTAGTAAAAACGAGTTACTTGTGGGACAGCATTCGCAAATGAAGTAGTTTACTTCGCTTACATGAGGTATTCTGAACCATCCATATAATTCTAGCCAATCTTCGCAAAAGTGCCCATGTCGGAACCCCTCACGTCACCCCGGCGGTGAATCGTCGACCAGCGGGCGCGCGTGTAGTTGTGCCGGGGCAAGGGCCAACGACCCTGTGCTGCAATGTGATTCAGGGTTCCCTGCCGTCCTCGTCCAGCCCGCCTCGCCCCGGCACAACTTCCCGTTCGTGATGCAGCGGACGGTTTTCCCGCCGGGGTGACGGTTGGGGGAGGTTGGGATG
>JAJQBO010000138.1 GCA_021203245.1 Planctomycetaceae bacterium | reverse complement strand
AAAGTCCAGCAAAAAATGCTGGACTCGGTCAATTATCTAGTGAAGGGCCAAACATAAAACCGTCCCGCCTCCCAGGAGGCGGGACGGTTTTATCTGACGCATGGTCCCAACCCCGATCGGACAGTCTGGAATAAGAATTGCCTCTTTCCTCCGGATCGGGTATAAGTGACTATGTGACAGACATCACGACGCCCACGACGACGGCCGCGGAATTCACTCCGGGGATCGGCCGGTCGCGGTGGGCGGCCGAACATCGTGCCGGCGGAATCGTTCCGTCATTAGGGAATCGAAATGGCTCGCTCCACAAACTCCACCAGGCTGTACTTGCGGCAGGACGACCTCACCAACGAGCTGTTCGACAAGATATGCAAGTACATCTACGAGAAAGCCCGCATCGGCCTTGGCAAGAACAAGATGGAGCTGGTCCGGGCGCGCTTTGGCAAGGTCATCCGCCAGCGGCAGATGTCTGGCTTCCGCGAATATTTCCAGTGGATGGTTTCAGACACGACCGGCGACGCGTTACGCGAGGCAATGAACGCGATTTCGACCAATCTGACCTCCTTTTTCCGCGAAAACGATCACTTCGAGTTCATGGCCAAGACCTTGCTCCCCGAAATTGAACGCCGCAATGTCCGAACCGGCGGCAAGATACGCCTGCGCGGCTGGTCTGCCGGCTGTTCCACCGGGGAAGAGGTGTATACGCTTTCCATGACCATCAGCGAGTTCGTCAAAAAGCGGGACGAATGGGACATCAAGCTCCTCGCCACCGACATCGACACCGAGGTCGTCGCCCACGGCCAGCGGGGCGTCTATGGCAAGGACCGTATTACTGGCATCCCGTCCACGCTGGTCAAGAAGTACCTTGACCCTGTCACCGACGAAAAGGGCCGCCCCGCCTACAGGATGCGGGAGGATCTGCGGCGGATGATCACCTTCCGCCATCTGAACCTGTTTACCGACTGGCCGTTCCGGAACAAGTTCAACTTTATCTTCTGCCGGAACGTCATGATCTATTTCGACAGGCCGACGCAGGAAGCGTTGATCAACCGCTATTACGACAACCTCGCGCCCGGCGGCTATCTGTTCATCGGCCATTCCGAAAGTTTGAGCGGCGTCAACCACCGTTTTGAATACGTCAAGCCGACCATCTACATGCGTAAGTCTTAGCATTTTCCCCGAAAAAAACGCATCTGTCCTTCCACGGCCGTTTCTTCCGGAAACGGCCGTTTTTTTCTTCGCTTAACCCGATAAATGCCCCATATTTTACACAACGGGAGAGTATAATTTCATTGCAATCGTGAAACGCGCGTCTAATATTAAGGTAAACCTTCTCTCCTCAAAAGTCAGGCAGCGGTTCAATCGTAGTCAGTGACGTGTGTGGGTGGGATTGTGACTGAATGTGGCCGTCTTACAAGGAGCGAGAAATGCCAAATTACCTGTATTTCTTTATCGCGGTCGTAGCCCTGGTATTAGGATTTATCCTGTACAGCCGAATAGTCGAGCGGCTGTTCGGCGCGGACGAGCAGCACGACATGCCGTGCGAACGCCTGGCCGACGGCGTCGACTATGTCAAGATGCCCACCTGGAAAGTGTTCCTGATTCAGCTCCTGAACATCGCCGGCGTCGGTCCCGTCTTCGGGCCGATCATGGGCGCGCTGTACGGCCCGACGGCCTTGTTGTGGATTGTGCTGGGGTCCATCTTCGCCGGCGGCGTGCATGACTATTTCTCCGGCATGCTGTCGAGCCGCTACCACGGCCGGTCGACCCCGGACGTGGTCGGCTACACCCTCGGCAACATCATGAAGCAGGTCATGCGCGTTTTCGCCATTGTGCTCCTGGTCCTGGTCGGCACCGTGTTCGTCTCCGCGCCCGCCGGCCTCCTCACCGGCCTGACCGGCTGGAGCATGTCGACCTGGGTCGCCATCATCTTCGCATACTATTTCCTCGCCACCATTCTTCCCATCGACGTCATCATCGGCCGTCTGTATCCTCTCTTCGCCATCGTGTTGATTATTATGGCGGTTGGCGTCTCGGGCGGCTTGCTGGCCGAAGGCTATGAATTCTTCAACTGGGCCGAGTGGACCAACCAGCACCCGCAGGGCCTGCCGATCTGGCCGCTCCTGTTCGTCACCATCGCCTGCGGCGCGCTGTCCGGCTTCCACGCCACCCAGTCGCCGATGATGGCCCGCTGCATGGGCAACGAACGCCAGGGCAGGTCGGTCTTCTACGGCGCGATGATTGCCGAAGGCATTATCGCCCTGATTTGGGCCACCGCCGGCATGACCTTCTACGAAAGCCCTGAAGCCCTTGCGGCCGCCGGCAACCCCGGCATGCTCGTCAATCAGATTTGCACCACGCTTCTGGGACCGGTCGGCGGCGCGCTCGCCATTCTTGGCGTCGTGGTGCTGCCCGTCACCTCCGGCGACACCGCCTTCCGCGCGGCGCGTCTCACCATCGCCGACATTTTCAGCTTCAACCAGAAGGCGGTCCCGAGCCGTCTCATGGTTGCGGTGCCGCTGTTCGTCATCGGCGTCGCGCTGACCTTTGTCGATTTCAACATCATCTGGCGCTACTTCGGCTGGTCCAACCAGACCCTCGCCACCATCGTCCTCTGGACCGCCGCCGCCTACCTGGTCAAGCGCCATTCTATTCACTGGATTGCCAGCATACCGGCGACCATCATGACCGCCATCGTCATCACCTACATCTGCATGGAGCGGATCGGCTTCAATCTGCCCTACGGCGTGTCAAATATCATCGGCATTGTCGTGGCTGTCGCCGCGCTCGGGTATTTTCTTTCCAGGAAGGCCTGGTTCGACGCCAACGTGCCGCTTGCACTGCCGTACGAGACGGTGAAAAACTAACTGTGTACCAACCGGCGCGGGACAGAACCGCGCCGGCTGTTTTTACGCAGACGCACGCCCGGTTTCGCCGCCCGGGTACATTCGACATAACTATTCGTGCCGGGCGTGTTTTGTTGTTGCTTTGGGTCGGACAACGGTTATAATGCCGATGAAGCAACCTGTTGCCGCAGCGTCATTGCGAGCCGGACAGCCCTCTGGCCTGAAGCCGCGTCGAGTATAAGGAGACATGATGAGCGCAGTGGAGAGCACTACATCCCGTGGCGGTAAGTACCTTACTTTCGTCCTCAATAACGAGCAATATGGTCTGGAAATTCTCAAGGTCAAGGAAATCCTCAGTCTCCTCCCCATCACACCCATGCCCCAGGCCCCGCACTTCGTCAAGGGCGTCATCAACCTGCGCGGCAAGGTTATTCCGGTCATCGACACCAGGCTTAAATTCGGCATGGAAGAGATCGAACACACGTCCGAGACCTGTATCATCGTCGTCGACGTGTCCGGCACCTGGATGGGCATGATCGTCGACACGGTCAAGGAAGTGATGGATATCCGCGACGACCAGATCGAAGACCCGCCGCGCTTCGGCTCGGGTTCGGACCACGAATCCATCCGCGGCCTCGGCAAGGTCGGCGATCAGGTCAAAATCCTCCTGAACATCGACAGGGTCATGGCAGACATGAACGTCACTGCCATGCCGTCCTTTAATCTCTAAGCGTTCGGAAATTCCCGAAAACGCGCCACGGTATCACGGCACCACTTAAACCACCCGCCCGCGTCCGCCTGCCGGACGCGGGTTTTTGCGGGGAGTTGCATGGGTACAGCCATTTATATGAGCTCGCGCGCCTTTCTGCGCGTCGCCTTCTGGGTTGGCGGCGGGCTGGAGGTGCATGGCCAGGAAAACGTCCCGCCGAAGGGGCCGCTGATCGTCGCCTGCAACCATACGTCGCACCTCGACCCGATGATCCTCGGGGCCGCGTTCGACCGGGAATTGCACTTCATGGCCAGGCGGACCCTGTTCGACGTTCCCGGCTTTGCCTGGCTTATCCGCAACAACAACGCCTTCCCCCTCGACCGGGACGGCGGCGACAGCCGCGACGCCCTGCGCGCCTTTGGTGAACGGCTTGACCGGGGATTCGCCGTCGTCATGTTCCCCGAGGGGACGCGCTCGCCGAACGGTTTGGTGGGCGAGATGAAGGCGGGGGTCGGCATGTTGTCGGTCCGCAACGCCGCGCCGGTGGTGCCTGTCTACATCTGGGGAAGCTATACCGCCTGGCCGCGCGGCCGGAAGTATCCCCGGCTGAACCACCTCAAGGTCTATATCGACCCGCCGCTCGTGCCGAGCGCGGACAAAAGTTTGCGGAAGGATGAGCAGCGCCGCATTACAGAAGGTGTGGGCGACGCGCTCCGCCGGTTGGAGCGCCTGGCCTGGCAAGGCGAGCCGTCCGTCCCGGCGGACCTGCTGGCGCGCTGGGCGGCGTCCGGCGGGCCGGCCGAATCGGGTGAGAAAATCGCGGGCGAGAATTGACGCGGTAATTTTTCCGTGTAATATGGGTCAGAACACTCTTGTCCAAAACAGAATCGCCGGATGTGTATAACGGTAAGCCCAAAGCCATTATAGGGGCGATTGCCCTCGGCACAACCTCACGTCCGCCCCCCCCGGTTCGGCGTTCAGACGCCGGGGTGACGTTTGGAGGGTCTCGTTTTGTAGAGGGTAAAGAGGCGTCATTGCGCCAAAAAACGCCGCACTCCCTCCCAAACGTCACCCCGGCGGGAAAACATGGAACCGGGCGAAAAACGGGAGGTTGTGCCGGGGCAATCGGGCTGATCTCCGCTACGAAATGTTTTGGACAGGAATGGTGTCTACTCTCATTTCTCCAGACAACAGGGAATTGTATGGCATCCAAAATTTTCGACTCCGCCTGGCTGGAAGACTGCCTTATCCGCCTCGCTGACTCCATCGCGTCCCGCAAGGACAAGGGCTCCGGGAAGGCGCTTATCGGCCTGTGTACCCGCGGGGCCATTCTGGCCGACCGTCTCAAAACGCTGTTGAAGGACCGGCACGGTCTCGACCTCCCCATCGGCTATCTCGACGCGACTCTCTACCGCGACGACCTCACCCGTGGCGCCGGTCTGAAGCCGGTAGTGCCGTCGGAAATCGACTACGACCTCAACGACAAGGACATCATCCTCGTCGACGACGTCATCTCGACCGGCCGCTCCATCCGCGCCGCCATGGAGGCGCTGTTCGACTACGGCCGTCCGGCGAGCATTTCGCTCTGCGTGATGATCGACCGCGGCGGGCGCGAACTCCCTATCCATCCCGATTACCTCGGCGTCAAAATCGAGGTGTCGAAGGGTGGTTTCGTCCGGCTTAAACTGTCGGAAATCGATCCCCAGGGTGACGCGGTATTTGTCGTCGGCCCCGGAGAGCCGGAACCCTAATCGACCATAAACGCCGCTTCAGCGGCGTTTTTTTTGAGCATATCGTACGCCGCACAAAAGAATGGACGACGCTGGCTGTCGTCCCGGTACTGCACAGAGGAACCGCACATGCAATGGACTCGTAAACACCTGCTGGGCCTGGAGGAGCTTTCGGCCGAGGAAATCACCTTCATCCTCGACCGCGCCGATTCCTTCAAGGAAATCTGCACCAGGCCGAACAAGAAGGTGCCGGCGCTGGTGGGCCGCACCATCGTCAACATGTTTTTTGAAAACTCCACCCGCACCAATATTTCCTTCCAACTGGCGGCGCGCCGCCTTTCCGCCGACATCCTCTCCTTCTCGAAGGCCGGGACTTCGGTCGCGAAGGGGGAGACCATGGTCGACACCGCCCTCAATATCGAGGCGATGGGCGTGGACGTGATGGTGCTGCGGCACGGGGCGTCGGGCGCGCCGTGGAAGCTGGCGAAGCACGTCAACTGCGCCGTCGTCAACGCCGGCGACGGCCAGCACGAACACCCGACCCAGGCCCTTCTCGACCTCTACACCATCCGCGAAGCGCGGGGCCGCATCGCCGGCCTCACCGTCGGCATCGTCGGCGACATCGCCCACAGCCGCGTCGCCCGCTCGAACATCTGGGGCCTGACCAAGCTGGGCGCTCGGGTGCTGGCGGTCGGCCCGACCACGCTCATCCCCCGCGAAATCGAAAAGATGGGGGTTGAAGTCTGCCACGACATGGACCGCGCCATCCGCGAATGCGACGTCCTGAACATGCTCCGCATCCAGTTCGAGCGCCAGGGCGGCCACAACCCGTTCCCGTCGATTCGCGAATATATCCAGATGTTCGGCCTCACGAAGGAGCGGCTCCGCAAGGGCAGGCCCGACCTGGTGGTCATGCACCCCGGCCCGGTGAACCGCGGCGTCGAACTCTCGCCCGAGGTCGCCGACGGCCCGCAGAGCGTCATCCTGCGCCAGGTCGCCAACGGCCTCGCCGTCCGCATGGCGGTGCTTCAGCTTGTCGCCGGGGTGGAATAACACTACGAGTCAACCAACCATAACCAACAGGATTCACGACAATGTCATCCATCATCATAGCCAATGCCACACTGCTGGACCCTTCGGAAGGGCTTGACGGACCCGGCCACGTCGGCGTCAAGGACGGGCTGATCGCCTATGTCGGCGGCGACCTCCAGGCCGCCCGCGACGCTGCCGGAGAGGGCGCGCGCGAACTCGACGCCGGCGGGCACATGCTCACCCCCGGCCTTATCGACATGCACGTCCACCTCCGCGAACCCGGCAACGAGGCCGAGGAAACGATCGCCTCCGGCGCGATGGCCGCCGTCGCCGGCGGCTTTACCTCGGTCGTCTGCATGCCGAACACCGAGCCGGCGGTCGACACCGAATCGGCGATAACCTTTACCCGCCGCGAGGCCCGCCGCGCCGGCCTCGCCAACGTCTACCCGGTCGGCGCCGTCACCGCCGGCCGCAAGGGCCAGGAACTGGCCGAAATGGCGCAGATGGCGCGGGGCGGGGCGGTCGCGTTTTCGGACGACGGTTCGGCCATTCCCACCGCCGGCCTGCTCCGGCGCGCCCTGTCGTACTCCAAGATGCTCGGCAAGCCGATTCTCGAGCATTGCGAGGACGAATCCCTCCTCGACGGCGGCATGATGGACGAGGGCTATATGTCCACCGCCCTCGGCCTCAAGGGCATCCCTGACGAGTGCGAAGAGATCATCGTCGCCCGCGACGTCGCCATGGCGCGCCTGACCGGCGGCCACGTCCACATCCAGCACGTCTCGACGGCGAATTCGGTGGACATTATCTGCCGCGCCAAGGAGTCCGGGATTCCAGTGACTGCCGAAGTGACGCCGCACCACCTGACCCTGACGTCGGATTGTCTGAAGGATTACGACCCTGTCTACCGGGTCGCGCCGCCGCTCCGCGCCGACGTCGACATCGCCGCCTGCCGCCAAGGCCTGAAGGACGGCACCATCGACGCCATCGCCTCCGACCACGCGCCGCAGTTGGAGGAGGAGAAGGAGCTGGAATTCGCCTTTGCACCCAACGGCATGATCGGGCTCGAGACGACGGTGGGGGTTATTTCGACCGCCTTGATCAAGAACGGCGGCTTTACCTGGGCCGAACTCCTGCCGACCATGACCAGCCGCCCGTCCGACATCCTCGACCTCGGCCGGGGGCGTCTGCGTGTCGGCTTGCCGGGCGACCTGACCCTTATCGACACCGAGCGGGAATGGGTGGTGGAGGTGGACAAGTTCCACTCGCGTTCCCGCAACTGCCCGTTCCGCGACTGGCCGCTCGTCGGCAAGGCCATCGCCACCGTGGTCGGCGGCAAGCTGGTCTACGACGCCGACAACCGCTGCCGCGAGGTGTAGGGGCGGATAGAGTACTTCGGTTTTACGCGGCGGCGCTTCGGCGCCGCCGCGTTTTTGGGGATTGTGGAAATGCGGAGTGCGGCGCTGGCTCCCTCTCCCTTGAGGG
>JAJQBO010000048.1 GCA_021203245.1 Planctomycetaceae bacterium | reverse complement strand
GCCCCGGTGCCGCCTCCGCAACCCGAGCCGCAGCCCGGGGCAGGCAAGGAACCGTCTAAACCCGAGGCAGGCAGTACAACAGTACTGATCCGGTATACCTGCCCGAAATGCAAGACCCAGGGCATGCAGGCGGTGGACAAGGTGGGAACAGTGGTAAATTGCTCGAACTGCGGCAAAGCCATGCGCCTGGTTATGAAGAAATAGCTTGAACTCGGCCCCCACACCGGCATGATTGGAGGGAGGTAAACGGTCGGACGGCTGTTTACCTTCTTTCAATACAGAGGATTCATTTTGATGCAACGGCCCCAGCAGTTCAAATCCTGGCTTGGCGTGTGGATGCCCTTTGGTCTCAGGCGCATCGACCTGTATTTTATCAAGTTCTATGTCCGCGCCTTCCTGATTATCGTCATCGCTCTGGCCGCCCTGGTGGCGATCGGCGACATGTTCCAGCGCTTCGACGATTTTGTCATGCTGTCCAGGCGGGAAAACCACGACTTCGCCACCGGCGTTATGACGTTTTTGCGCTATTACGGCACCTGGGTCCCGCAACTCCTTTTCCAGTACATGCTTCCGGCAGCGATGCTTATGGCCGCGTCCATTACCGCCACCTCGTCGTTCGCCGGTCCACGAGGCAATAACGAATATATCGTCATCCGCTCCGTCGGCGTGCCGGTGCTGCGGGCGTTCTTTCCCCTGATTCTCCCCGCCCTCGTGGTGGCGATAGCGTTCCAGGCCAGCCGCGATGCCTACCTCCCCTCCATGGTGCGGGAATCGAACGCCATCCTCAACCGGCTGAAGTCGCGGACCTCGAACCCCACCTCGGTAACCCATTTCGGCGAACACGGCATCCAGACCGCCGCCATCGGCTGGTTCGCCCCCGACGGGGTCGCCCATAACCTTATCCTCGAGGTGCGCGATTCCGAAGCGTTCCAGCGGGGCGATCCCTCGCTCGGCGACAATGACTTCACCGCCTACCGGGCCGCTTCGGCCCTGTTGCAGCGCCAGCCGGACGACACCTATCTGTGGGTGCCGATGGAAAAGGCCGAGGTCCATACCTATACTCAATTCTCCCGGCGCGCCCAATCCTGGACCGAACCGGCGCCGACCGAGATGACCCCTGCCATGATCGAGCGCCAAACCCTCGGCGACGCGGTGAGTTCCTGGCGGGACCTCCACCTTATGGGCGACGACAACCCCGGCGCGCGCTTCGAGATGCATTGGCGGCTGGCAGAACCAATCGCCTGTTGCCTCCTCATCATCTGGGGCACGGGCCTGTGCATGGGCCGGATGCTGCGCGGACGCGGAGCCAGCTTTATCTCCGCCGTCACGGTATCGATGCTGGCTGCCGCCCTGTTCTACTCCCTCCGGCTCGCCGGCAGATCACTGTGGGAATCGGGGACGCTCACGGCCACGCAGGGGGTCTGGTATCCCATTGCCGCAGCGGCGCTTATCACCCTGCCGATAGCGCTGTGGATGGAACGATAACGGGTGAGGCTCGGATTGCCTTTCTGAAAGGGGCAACGATGGCTCTCGGCGACACGGAACGGCGGGTGGTGGGGGAAATCGTCACAGCGTCCCTGGCCGCGGCGGTTGCAGGCCAGTTTTACGAACCAGCCGATCCGGGCCTGCCGGCGCTGGACGAACGGTGCGGCTGCTTCGTCACCCTCAAGACAAACGGGCAGTTACGGGGGTGCCTCGGCTGCTTTGTCTCCGACAACCCGCTGTGGCAGACAGTCGCCGACTATGCCCGGTATTCCGCCCTCTGCGACCCCCGATTCACCCGCAACCGGTTGACCCAGCGCGACTTGCCCGAGGTCGAAATCGAGGTGTCGGTCCTGTCGCCCCTGGAGCCGTGCCATGACCCGCTTTCGATAATTCCGGGAATCCATGGCATTTATGTCAAACGCGGGCCGCAGTCGGGGTGTTATCTCCCGCAGGTGGCGACCGAGATGGGCTGGGGGGGGGTGGAGGAGTTCTGGACCTCCTGCTGCCGGGACAAGGCCGGGATGTCGCCGGACGCGTGGCAGCAGCCCGGGACCGAATGCTCCACCTTTACCGCCGACGTTTTCGAGGTTGGCTGAGGACAAAAAATAATCCTCAAGTTTCCCCTCAACCAACCGATAACAAGGGCAAGCAGGGAGGTTCACGCCCGAGGATTTTCCGGGACGGACCGTCGACTGGTTGACGCAACTCCCAGCAGGGAAATGGGATATTGTGTCAGCGCCGCCTCTTGGGGTGGCGGCCAAGCAGACGACCCCTGCCCTTTTTCAGCCCCGGTTTTTTATCGGACGCCTGAAAAAAAAGTTGTGCGGTTTTTGAAGAACGGACTTTTCAATAGGCAGGCGTTTGCCCTGTATGGGCAATAGACCCTGGTTAACAGGGGGAATAATCATGAGAATCCAAGGATATGGCGAATTTCAACAGATGCGTAAGGCGTCCCAGAAGGACGACGCCCAACTGAAGGAAGCGGCCGAACGGTCCGAAGACGTCGAGAACAGCACTTCCGATGCCGTCACCATCAGCCCCGAGGCTCGCCGTAAAGGGAAGCTGCGGATGGCTTCCGACTTCCGCGAAGCGAAGGTAGCCGACGTCAAGGCCCGGCTTGAGGCCGGTACGCTGGTCACGCCCGAGTCCCTCGCATCCGGCACGCGCAAGATGCTTGAAGGCCTCGTTTCCGGCGAGCTGTAACCCTTCCACGACCTGCCTATTTCCACATACGAGACCCCGCAGCACGGCTGTGGGGTCTCTCTCACGTTTGGCCTTTTTCCGTTATATCAAATAACTATTTAGATAATAAAACGAGGTAATTGTGGGTTCGAATTTGCATATGAAGTGGGTTTACTTCGCATTCATGAGTTATTCTGAACTATCCAGATAACTGTAGCCAATCATTGCAAAAGTGTCCATATCGGCACCCACACACGTCACCCCGGCGGTGAATCGTCGACCAGCGGGCACGCGTGTGGTTGTGCCGGGGCAAGGTGCGAATGACCCTGTGCTGCAAGGCGATTCAGGATTCCCAGCCGTCCACGTCCAGCCCGCCTTGCCCCGGCACAACTTCCCGCTCGTGATGCAGCGAACGGTTTTCCCGCCGGGGTGACGGAGAGTGAGGCAGTCCGGTTAAATCCAGCAACTGCATCCCAGCGAATCCCAGAACAGACTTTCCTCGCCAAACGGAATCCGCTCCACCATCTTCGGCTTGGCGGTCGTGCCGCATTCGCCGCAGGCGCAGCCGCCGGCGGCGGAGCACTCGGCCAGCGCGGAGAGGATGTCTTTTTCGACATGGTAGCCAGGCACCCGCTTAACCGGCGACCAGCGGGGCGAGACCTGGGGCATGGGAAGAGCCATCTGACGGAAATCGCCGTCCGCGTAGACCGTTCTGCCGCCCAGCACGGTGAGGTCGGAGGTGAGGTAGCGGATCGCCTCGACGGGAATGGAAAAATAGTCGGCCGACGGGACGATGAAGTCGGCGCACTGACCAACCTTTATCTGCCCGCGCTCCGTCGTATTGGCAAACCATGCCGGCCCCTGGGTATACAGCTTCAAGGCCGTGGTCCTGTCCAGGCGCTCCTCGGGTCCGTAGAGTTGCAGGCCGCCCAGCGTCTTGCCGGTCACGAGCCAGTACAGGCATACCCACGGGTTGTAGCTGGCGACGCGGGTGGCGTCGGTGCCGGCGGCGAGCGGCAGCCCGGCGGCAAGCATGCGCTGGATGGGCGGCGTCCGTGCGGCGGCTTCCTGACCGTAGCGTTCGACAAAAAACTCGCCTTGATAGGCCATCCGGTGCTGAATGGAGATCCCGCCGCCAAGGGCGGCGATGCGGTCGATATTGGCGTCGGAGATCGTTTCGGCGTGGTCGAAAAACCAGTGCAGGCCGTGGAATGGGATGTCCTTGTTGACCTTTTCAAACACCCCCAAGGCCCGCTCGATCGTCTCGTTGTAGGTGGCGTGGAGGCGGAAGGGCCAGCGCTTTTCCGCCAGCAGGCGGACGACCTTTTCAAGCTGGCCCTCCATCTGCGGCGGCATGTCTGGACGGGGCTGGCGGAAAT
Source organism: Planctomycetaceae bacterium (assembly GCA_021203245.1). GTDB lineage: Bacteria > Planctomycetota > SZUA-567 > SZUA-567 > SZUA-567 > JAJBSZ01. The sequence continues at coordinate 3,754 of JAJQBO010000048.1, read as the reverse complement.
CCTCGAAATCGGCGGCCGAATAGACCAGCATCTCGCCCGCCCCATTGTGGCGATAGAGGTTGTCGCCGTCCATGCCCGGGATCGACTGGGTCCATGCCTCGAAATCCGCATATTCGCCGTTTGGGTGCTGGGTAAAAAGGTTATAGGCGATACGCACGGTCAATTCGCCCTGACGGGCCAGTTTTTCGATAACCGCATAGTCGTCCGGGTAATTTTGGAATCCGCCGCCGGCGTCGATGGCGGAGGTGACGCCGAGCCGGTTCAATTCACGCATGAACTGGCGGGTGGAATTCACCTGGTCCTCGGACGAGAGCTTCGGCCCTTTGGCCAGAGCGGCGTAGAGGATGGTCGCGTTCGGTTTGGCTATCAGCATGCCGGTCGGTTCGCCCCGGTGATCGCGTTCAATCTCTCCGCCGGGCGGATTGGCCGAGTCTTTGGTATAGCCGATGGCGTGGAGGGCTGCCCGGTTCAGGAGGGCGCGGTCATAGAGATGCAGGATAAAAACCGGCGTGTCGGGGGCGACGGCGTTGAGTTCATCCAGAGTGGGAAGGCGTTTTTCCGCAAACTGGTTGAGGGTGAAACCGCCGACCACCCGCACCCACTGCGGAGGCGGGGTGTTTTCCACCTGGGTGCGGAGGAGGCGCATGCCGTCGGATAGCGACGGCACCCCGTCCCAGCGCAGTTCCATATTGTAGTTGAGGCCGCCGCGAATCAGGTGCAGATGGCTGTCGTGCAGGCCGGGAATGGCGACGCGGCCTTGAAGGTCGATGGTGTGCGAATCCTCCTTGGCTTCGGCAAGCACGTCCTCACGGGTGCCGACAACCACGAATTTGCCGTCGCGAATGGCGACGGCACTGGCGCGCGGGTTGTCTGGGTCGAGGGTGGTGAAATTTCCGTTTTCGAATACGATGTCGGACATGGCTCTGGACTCCTCTGGAGCGCGCCCCCACCCGACATGGATTTGTGCATGGAACAGGCTCGCGCGGAGGCGGAAGACGGGTAATGGGCCGCCTTCCGCTCTCGTCTGCCCTCGTCAACCGCGCGAAAGCCATTTGCTGACCGCCTTGGTATAGGGCGGCATCACCACATAGGTGAGAAGGAATACGAGGCACATGCCCTGAATTAAATGGCGAACGCCGAACACGCCCAATTGCGGCACCGCCGCGTAAAGGCGGTCCAGGATCCAGGGAAGCAGCATCGACAGAGGCCACACCGCACTCAGGGTGAGCAGCCATTGTTTCCACCGGGGCGGCGAAACATGGTTGCGGGTCGCGGCGGTAAACCAGTAATCGATGCCTGAGCGAATGTCGAGCGTTTCAGGTTCCTGGATCAGGTCCATCACTTCATCAATCAACTGCTTCCGCTCGGGCGACTGCATCCAGTGCTCCGCCTCGGCGCGGTTGGCAAAGCGCACCGCAATCTGATAGGTATCGTCGCCGTCGACAGGCTTGGCGACGTGCGCGCCCATATGGCCCGGTTGTTGGGCCGCGACGTTGATGGTTTTATGCAGCCAGGCTTCGTAGTCGTCGTGGCGTCCGGGTTTGACCTTGTGTTTAATGATAAACGACACCTGGTCCGACAAATTGGCGTTGCCGGCGCAGGCGCAGGTGGTATTGGCCGGCGCGAAAGCGGCGGCTGGACGCGAATCCGCAACAGGCGGAACGACGCTGCCGCCGGTATGGACCTCTCTGGGCGGTGTGGACCCCGGAACGGCCATGCCGCCCGGAGCCGTGGGTGTGGCTGCCATTTTGATCCCCCAAAGTTTTCGTGAGCGCTTTTTAACGAATGACTGGTTCCTGCTTGCGTTTTACGGTTATGTCTGGAATAAGCCGAAAAGCGCAGGAGAATGTTCACATTCACTGTAAAACGCTCTAGCGGAAATCGGGCACTTCCCGGGGGCGCAGGTCGAACAGGAGGATTTCCGCGCCTTCCCCCTGGTCGAATTTCAATTGCGTTTCCTTGCGGATGCGGACGCCGTCCCCTTCCTTGAGGGCCTTGCCGTTGAGGTTGACTCTCCCTCTGGCGACATGAACATAGGCGTAGCGGTCGGGGCAGAGTTCAAATACCGTCTCCTCGCCGCCGTCGAACAGGCCGGCGTAGACCTTGACGTCCTGGTAAACCGGCAAGGTATCCGGTTCGCCGTCGGGCGAGATGACCAGCAGGAACTGACCGCGCCGTTTCTCCTTGGGGAAGCTCATCTGGTGATACCGGGGGGTAGCGCCCTTGCGGTCGGGAATTATCCAAATTTGCAGGAAGCGGAGCATTTCATTGTCCGAGGCGTTGAATTCGCTGTGGAACACCCCGGAACCGGCGGACATCATCTGGATGTCGCCCGGGTAGGAGACGTAGGCGACACCCATCGAGTCGCGGTGCTCGAGGGCCCCGTCCAGCACATAGGAAAAGATTTCCATATCCTGGTGCGGATGGGTGCCGAAGCCGCCCCGGGGGGTGACGCGGTCGTCGTTGATGACGAGCAGGTCGGAAAACCCGATCTCGTCGGGATCGTAATAATTGGCAAATGAAAAGGTATGGCGCGAATCCAGCCAACTGGTTCTGCCGAGGCCCCGATCTTCAGCTTTCCGTACGGCGAGCATGTGACGCTCCTTTCCCGATATCGCGGCGGCACGGACGCGAGCCGCCGCCTCCCTCCGAAAACCACATATACTACTGGCTGTCGGGTTGTTAACGTGATACCTCGTTTTTCCACTTCAGCGTTTATTATTAACAACTATAACCAGAAAGATCGAATTATCCAGCCTTTTTATTTGCTTTCACCGTTAATGAATGCTATTATCCTCGCACCGGCGGCTCACACGGCGGCTGCGCTTGGGAGGAACGACTTGACACACATAAAGCGACTCGACAAGGACGAATGCGCGTGCCTCCTGGTGGATCACCAGGTAGGACTGTTTTCACTGGTCGGGGATTACGAGCCGATCCAGTTTAAAAATAACGTAATGGCGACGGCGGCGCTGGCAAAGTTTTTCAAATTGCCGACCATCCTGACGACCAGCATGGCCGAAGGGCCCAACGGGCCGCTCCTGCCCGATATCGTGGAAATGTTCAAGGGGGCGCCGAACGTCGCGCGGCCGGGGCAGATCAACGCGTGGGACAACGAGGAGTTTGTCGAGGTGGCGAAAAAGACGGGGAAGAAGCAGCTTTTGGTGTCGGGCATCGTCACCGAGGTCTGCGTCGCCTTTGTCGCCCTTTCCGCCATCGAGGCCGGGTTCGACGTCTTTGTCGTGACAGACGCGTCCGGCACCTTCAACCGGGAGGCGCGCCACGCCGCCTGGGCGCGCATGAGCGGCGCGGGGGCGCAGCTCATGAACTGGTTCGCCGTCGCCTGCGAACTGCACCGCGACTGGCGCAACGATCTCGAAGGCCTCGCCAACCTGTGCGCGGAATATATACCGAGTTATGCGAATTTGATCACCGCCAGCAAAGTCAGGGGGTAACGCAGGACAACTTGGGGATTGCGGGACGACATTTTCAGCAACACCACAGAGAAGCCCCGCAGGCAGAAGACGACATGCCCCGCCCGATTCATGGGCGGGGCGTGTTTTACGTAAAGCTTCCGGTGCATTCGGAGGCACTCCTTTGCCTTCGCCAGACCATCCCCCGCTCGCAAACAAGGGCCATCGTCACCCCCGCGAACGCGGGGCCCATTGGGCGGATAAAAGAGGGAACGGTTCGATTGTTCTACTACTACAATTGTAAGTTGAAATTAGACAATCGGATTTATATCATCAATGTC
>JAJQBO010000115.1 GCA_021203245.1 Planctomycetaceae bacterium | reverse complement strand
TTGAACTGTGCACTTACTATCTTCAATCGTTTGATAACGGGATAGACTCTAAGGACGGCTCCCCCGTCTGCACGAAAGAGGCGTGCGCGTTCCGGGACAGCCAGCGCGCGTTTACCGCCTCCAACGCCCAGGTCGTCGGCATCAGTTCCGACAAGGCCGATTCGCACCGCCGTTTCGCCGACGGCAACCATCTCGATTTCCCGCTGCTGTCGGATGCGGGCGGCAGACTCAGAAAACTGTGGCAGGTGCCGTCGACGTTGGGCGTCCTGCCCGGCAGGGTCACCTATGTTCTCGACCCCCATGGCGTCGTGCGAGAGGTGTATTCGGGTCAACTGGAGGCGTCCGGCCATGTGGAAGCGGCGTTGAACGCTGTCAAAAAAATCCACGCCGCAGGCGACATCCCCCCTTCCTGACGGCAGAATCTGCCACACCGGTCGGCACCGCGCACCAGCCATTGCGCCGCGACAGAGGCGCTAACTCATTCATTATACGCCAGTTAAAGAACAACCGACAATTTGCATCGGCAATGGCAACGGGTTTGCATCGGGACCAGGGAGTGTGTAGTCCGTACCGTGTCCCGGAGAATCGCAATGCCACACCGTCTTTCACGCAGTGCCGGTAGTCTTTTCGCCGCCGTAGTGTCGTTCGCCTGCGCGGCGCAATCCGCCTGGGCGGCAACCTATACCCAGCGGGTCGACCAGGGGATGGCTCTTGTCAACGTCTTCCCCGGCCTGACCGAAACGTCCACCCCGCTCTCCATCACGGTTCGGGCCCGCGGCATTCCCGACAATGCGGTGGTCGAGTCTGTCGAGATCGTCACCGGCCGCGTGGCCAAGGACCGGCGCGCCACCGGCGTCAACGCCATCAGTTCCTACAATCTCCAGGCGCCCGGGGCCAAACGGCCGGTCAAGAAACGCTGGGGCGGGACCACTCTCAACACCACCTTCACCGCCGACGAACTGGGCGACGACATCCCGGTCAAGGGCATCTGGCGGCTCTCCATGACCGGCAACAACGTCGGCCGCACCGGCGCGACGACCAACCACACCATCGAAGAGATCATCATTACCTACCGCGTGCCGGAGGAATAACCCGCCATCCATGCAGCGACAAAAAACCGCCCCCTGCCGTACCGGTCGGGGGCGGTTTTCATCGTATGGTCCTGCGGGACGGGACCCGGGTCAGTTGCTGATCACCGCCTGCAGAAACAGGCCCAGCCGATCGCTTTCCGGCGCGTTGAACATCTGGTCGGGACGGCCCTCCTCGATGATCTTCCCCTGGTCCATGAACACGATGCGGTCGGCCACGTCGCGGGCAAAGCCCATCTCGTGCGTCACCAGCACCATGGTATAGCCCTGCGCCGCCAAATCGCGGATGACCCGCAACACTTCGCCGGTGATCTCCGGGTCGAGGGCCGAGGTGGGTTCGTCGAAAAGGAGGATGGACGGCCGCATCGCCAGCGCCCGGGCGATTGCCACCCGCTGTTTCTGCCCGCCCGACAACTGGCTCGGATAGGCCTTGGCCTTGCTTTCCAGCCCGACCATACGGAGTAAATCCATGGCCCGCTCGCGCACTTCGCGCGGGTCTTCCTTTTTGATGTCGACCGGCGCTATCGTGATTTTGTCGAGGCAGGTCAGGTGACCGAACAGGTTGAAGTGCTGGAAAACCATGGCGGTCTGGAGGATAAGTTGCCGTATCGCCGCCTCTTTGCGGTAGCGCACGCCGCCGTTGTGCGTCTCGGCGAGGGGCGAGCCGTTGATGCGGATGGTGCCTTTGTCGATGACTTCGAGATGGTTGATGCAACGGAGCAGCGTCGATTTGCCCGAGCCGGACGAGCCGATAATAGCCACGTGTTCGCCCCGGTCCACCTTCAGGGTCACCCCGTCCAGGGCGACGACGTCGCCGTAGCGCTTGTGAATGTCGACGAGTTCGACGATGTGGTTGTTCATACCGCCTCCTGTTCGTGCCGGGAAAAACGTTTTTCCAGCTTCTGGTAGACGAGGGTCAGCACGAAGGTGATCGCGAGATAGCACACCGCCGCCAAGAGGTAGGCGGTGGGGTTGGTGTCGCGGTTGGCCGCATCCTTGGCGACCTTGAGCAGTTCCGGCACCGCGATGACGTTGGCTAGGGCGGTATCCTTCACCAGGGTTATCGTTTCGTTCGACACCGGCGGGATGATGCGGCGTATCGTTTGCGGGATGATGATTTTGAACATGGTGCGGATGCGGGTAAAGCCGAGGGTCTTGGCCGCCTCGTACTGGCCCCGGTCGATGGACTGGATGCCGGCCCGGTAGATTTCGGCGAAATAGGCGGCGTAGTTGAGGGCGAACGTCAGCACTACCGCGGGGAACCGCCCCAGCCGCAGCATGGGCATGTCGTAGCTGGTCGCCATGATGCCGAGGCCGTAGTAGAAGAAGAACAGTTGCAGCATCAGGGGCGTGCCGCGAAACAGCCAGACATAGATGCAGCAGAGGATCTTGAGAGGCCAGAAGCGGGAGATGCTGCCGAGCGCCACCGGCAGGCCGAGCGGCAGCGACAGCACCAGCGTCAAGCAGAACAGGGTCAGGGTCTCCCCGAGGCCCCGCACCAGCGCGGGCCACAGGGTGGTGATATAACCGAGCGAGAGATCCACGCGAGCGTTACCTTTCCACGGCGGAACACCGCGTTACGCGGTTTTGACGCAAACAACCGTCGCGGAGGGAACGGCTCCCGTCCGCGACGGCGAAATGTGCTGGAGACGGCGTGCGCCGTTATTTCATTTCGAGAAGAAGATTCCTGCCAAACCACTTCTGGCTGATTTCCTCGCCCTTGCCGCTGGCGGCGACGGCCTTGAGCGCGTCCTCGACAGCCTTCACAAGCTGTTCGTTGGCGCTGTTGTCCGCGTCGCGGCGGAAGCCGATAGCGAAGAAGTCGCCGCCGAAGTCGACCGATGCGACGTTCAGGGCGGCGCCCAGGTTCTTGTTTTTGTATTCGCCCAGGACTTCGTCCACGACCATGGCCTGGATGCGGCCGGCCTGCATGTCGAGGATGCATTCGTCGTAGGTGGCGTACTCATGCAGCTTGTCCTGAATCGTGTCGTAGACCTCGCTCTTTTTGATGACGTCGAGGCCGGACGAGGCTGCCTGGGTGCCGACCTCGTAGTCGGCAAGCTGGTCCAGCGAGGTGATGGTCACGCCGGGGACGGTCATGATGATGAGGCGGTTGTTGAGGTAGTCCTGCGACAGGGTCATGGCGGCTTCGCGGTCGGGGGTCCGGGACATGCCGTTCCAGATGCAGTCGATGTTCTTGGCCGCGAGTTCCATTTCCTTTGCCGACCACTCGACTGGCTGGAAGACGATTTCCAGGCCCATCTCCTCGCCGACGGCGCGGGCGAGATCGATGTCGAAGCCGACCAGATTGTTGGCGGGATCGCGGAAGCCCATGGGGGCGAAGGTGTCGTCAAGGCCGACGACCAGGCGTCCCTGGGTGGTGAGGCCGGGCAGTTCGCCGGCGTCGCTGGAGGCGCAGGAGAAAATCGACAGTACCATTAGTGCCAGAAGCGTGAGGGCGCGGTTGCAGTTCATGTCCATCCTTCTTTTTCAGAGGTCGTACGGGAACGGTGCGACAAGGCAGTGGCGCATTATACCATCGACGCCGTTCCAGCCAAGCCGGAAATTGTTCACCCGCAATAAAAAACGCCCCGGACGGGACCGCCCGTCAGGGGCATAGGTGCAATTCTAACAGGCGGCCCTGTTCACCGGCCTGTGGCCGGGATGGTTTTCATAGAGATATGCCTCCCTTCCCAAAATGGTTGCGCCGAGATCGAGCAGTTCGAAGGGCACGCCCGTGATTTCGATGGGGACTATCCGTCGAGTACCGTTACGGGAGTCGCTGTCGTTGAGTTCGGGAAAGGCGTTTGGAGGAGGCGGCCGCTTCCCGGCGCTGAAGGCAATCCGGGGTCTGCATGGTGCCGGCCACAAAGACGGTGCAAAACTCATCGCTATACATTGCTTGGTCCTCCTTTTTGCCTGCCGGTCCATTCCGGCCAGGCTTTTTTGATTACAAGAGAACTGCTTCTGCAAAACCGCGACCACCTTGCCAAAATCAATCGTTTCTTTTTTGAAAAAAACCTAACCGCCTATCAGTTCAGGATTCACGACTATATAAAAAAGCTTTCGCAGTCGCTGCCGCACACGCAGGGCCACGTCGAATCGGCGACACGGCTGTAGCGGTCGGGACAAATTTGTCGGGAAAAAAAAGTCCTCGCGTCCATTCCGTAGCATGGATCAGCCCGCCTGCCCCGGCACCACATCCCGTCCGTTTCCCGGTTCATTGTTTAGACGCCGGGGTGACGTGTGGGGGGCAGTGCGGTGTTTTTGGCGCGAAGACGCGTCTTTGCCCGCAAGACGAGACATTCTCCCCAAACGTCACCCCGGCGGGAAAACATCGAACCGGGCGAAAAACAGGAGGTTGTGCCGGGGCAGTCGCCCCTATATTGGCTATGGGCTTACCATGAAACCCAAGACGCGCGCGTCAGTTGATCCCGGCAATGCGATCGAGGACCGTCTGCGTCGTGATCAGCCCGACCACGCGGCTGCCCTGCACCACCAGCGCGTGGCGCGCGTGGCGCTGGCGGAAGAGATTCAGGACTTCCGGAATCGCCACCCCGGCGCGAATGCGGTCCAGCCGTTCGGCAGCCCCGGCCACGCTTTCCTGGAGGCCCCCTTCGCGCATCAGCAGCCCGGCCGCCGTCACCACGCTGCTTGTCGGCCGGCCGACCGGGTCGACCAGGAGGGCGATCTGCGTGCGGCGCTTGTTCATCTCCGCCACCGCCCGCGCCCGGGTCGCGGTCAGCGGCAGCAGCAGCAGCTTGCGGAGGGGAATCATGCTGTCGCCGGCGCTGATCCCTTCAAGCTGCATGATGCGCATCGCCATGCGGTTCTGCTCTTCGGTGAGCAGCTTTTCGGCAACGCCGGCGTTGAGGTGTTCCATCAGCAGGGTGCGCTGGCTTTGCGACAGGGTGGTTTTGGTTTGCGAGCCGACCAGCCGCCGCAGCAGCCCCGACAGCTTGTTCAGGAGCCACACCACCGGCAGGAGAACATAACGCAACGCGGCGAACACGCGCACCAGCTCCAGGGTGAAGCGGTCGGCGTTACTGTAGGCGATCTGCTTCGGAAGGGACTCCGTCAGAACGAAGAACAGCGGCGTGATGACGGCGGTGGTGATGAGTTCCGAATGCGGCACCCCCCAGCGTACCAGTTGGATGGTCAGAAAATAGGTGCCGGTATAGGCGGCGATGTTGTTGTTGATGAGGATGGTCGTGACCATGCCGTCGAGGCGGTCGAGGACGGCCAGGACCAGCCGCGCCCGCGCTTCGCCCTGTTCGGCGCGGATGCGCATCCGCACCCGGCTGACCCGGTACAGGGCCGTTTCCATCCCGGAAGAGATGAAGCTGAGCATGAGGGACGACACCAGGCCGAGGAAGTTGAGGAGGAGTTGCATCAGTTTCCCCTGTTCAGGCGCACCGAGACTTTTTTCTCGGCCTCGGCGTCGGCGTCCACCAGCCGCAGGCCGACCTCCATCACCCGGTTGTGCCAGGTCGACAGGACCGTCATCTCCATGTTGTGGAGTTCGACCCGGTCGCCGACCTTGGGAATGCGGCCGAGGAGCGAGACGACAAGCCCGCCGACGGTGGCGCTCTTCGGCACCGAGTCAGGCACGTTGAAGATGTCCCGCCACTCGCGCACGCTGAGCCGGCCGGAGATGACGTAGCCGCCGCGCATCTCGCGGATCTCCGACGGCGGCGGCGCGCCGTTTTCGCCGAAGTGGCCCAGCACCTCGTCCATGATGTCCTGAAGGGTGAAGAAGCCGACGACGATGCCCCGCTCGTCCACGACGGCGAAAAGATCGCCGCCCCTGCCCTTGATGCGCTCCAGGGCCTGGTCCGCCCGGTCGCGCTCGGAGAAATACTGAAAATCCTTCATATACGTTTCGACCGTCTCGCCGTCCGCCGTCGTCCCGCCCACCATCGCCGCGTAGATGCCCCGCACATCGACCCACCCGGCCAGGTCGTCAAGGGCGGCGGCGCGGACCGGCAGCTTGCAATGTCTGCTCTGCCTCGCTTCGGCGAGGGCGTCGTCCGGGCTTGTGGCCGGCGCGAGGGCGGCGACGTCGACGCGCGGCACCATGATGTCCCGCACCCGGACCTCGGGAAGGTCGACAATGCCGTCGATCATCTGGTATTCGCCCTCGCTGATGGCGCCGTCGTGGCGGCTCAGTTCGACGAGGAGGCGGAGTTCCTCCTCGCGCAGGCCTTGGACGTCCTCCGGATGATGGACGACGACCCGCTCGAGGGCGGCGACGATGGCGTTGAGGACGCGCATGGGTTTGGCGAGGACCCGGTAGACAATCCATACCGGGATGCAGGTGAGCCGCGCCACAAACTGGCTCGAGGCGATGGCGAACTGTTTCGGGAAGACTTCGCCGAAGAAGACGACCAGGAACAGGCTGGCCAGGCCATAGGCAAAGGCAACCCCGGCCCCGAAGGTCGCGCCGAGGCTGCCGCCGATGGCGGCGGCGAGGGCGTAGATAAGAACATTCACGCCCATGTTGCAGAACAGCATGGTGGGAAGGAGCGTTTGCAGGTTGGCGTGGAGCTGCACCAGGATATGGTCGACCTTGTTTTTGCCGGTGCGGATGCGGTTCAGTTCAGGCGCGGAAAGGGAGAACAGGGACGTTTCGCAGGACGAAAAGGTGGCGGAGCACGCCAATAACAGCACAGAGGCCAGCAGGGCCGGCGCGTGCTGGGTCGCGAGGATGCCAAGAATGTCCGCCGCTCGAGACATAGGCTTTCGTTTAATAAAAAGGCCGACTCCTGGGCCAGGAGCCGGCCGGGATAAATCGTGAGTCTTCCCGAGGCTAGACCTTGACGGGCAACGCCTCGATGTGGACCTTGCGCTTGGTCATCTCGAACTTGACCACGCCTTCGGTAAGGGCGAAGAGGGTGAAATCGCGGCCCTGGCCGACATTGGCGCCGGCGTGGAAGCGGTTCCCCTTCTGGCGGATGATGATGGTGCCGGCGGTGACCTTCTCGCCGCCGAAGCGCTTGACGCCGCGGAATTTGGGTTTGGAGTCGCGACCGTTGCGGCTGGAACCCTGACCGACTTTATGTGCCATGACAAACTCCTTTGTATATTAATGTGTAGTCCGGCCGGATTGTTACCCGTTGATGCCGGTGATTTCGACCTGGTGATAGCGCTGACGGTGACCCTTGGTGGTCATGCTGTCTTTGCGGCGGCGGAAGAAGACGGCGCGGGTTTTCTCGCCCTTTACTTCCTGGAGCACCTTGGCGGTGACGGTGGCGCCTTCGACCTTGGGGGTGCCGATGCTGGAGCTTTCGCCGTTCACAATCATGAGAACCTCGTCAAAGGTGACATCCTGACCGGCTTCGGCGGAGAGAAGCTCGACCTCGATGACGTCGCCCTGGGCGACGATGACCTGTTTGCCGCCGGTGCGGATAACTGCTTGCGTAGACATCGCGACTCCTAGAATTAGGTATGTACAATCAACTTCGCCGCCTCGGGGGCCGCGCTTGACAAAACGATCCCGGCGACAGCCGTTCTGGCCTCGCCGGGGAAAACAGACTTGCTATTATATCATTCCCTTGTCGGCTTTCCAGCAAAAAAACTGCAAAAATTTATGGCCGGGTTATGGACGGTAAAGGTTGATGCCACACCCTCACCCCAGCCCCCTCCCTCAAGGAAGAGGGGGCCTCTCATGTTTGGCTATCTCACGGCATAGCATACGGCATGTTTCAGGGAGTT
>JAJQBO010000127.1 GCA_021203245.1 Planctomycetaceae bacterium | reverse complement strand
GGTGTGGGTATATCCTGTGGAGATACTCGTTCCTTCGCCGTGAACGCCTGTCCGCCCCCGCGGCCGACGGCAGAGCGATCTATTGCTTCCGGGCCGGTTCGGCCCGGCCGTTTTTTGCGAACCACCCGAGCTACACAGGAGAACACGTGATTACCATGAAATTCGGCGGCACCAGCGTCGGCACCCCGGAGAGCATCCGCCAGGTCTGTCAGCTCATCAAGGCGGAACTGGCCCACAAACCGGTGGTGATCGTATCGGCCCACAACTCGCCCTCGGTCCGCATGACCGACACCCTCGTCGCCGCCGCCCACGCGGCCCGGGAAGGCAAACCCGACGCCAGCAAGGTCATCGAAGCCCAGCACTGGATCTGCCGCGAACTCGGCGTCGACCCGGCAACAAACGGCATCGACCGCCTGCTCGACCGGTTCGACAAGCTGCTGTCCGGCATCGCCATGATCGGCGAGCTCACCCCGCGCACCATGGATGTGGTGATGTCGTTCGGTGAACGTATGTCCGCCCGGGTGGTGAACGACGTCCTCCGCCGCGAATTCGGCGTGAAGTCGGAATACCGCTCCTCCATCACCCTCGGCCTCAAAACCGACCACAATTTCGGCTCGGCCCGGCCTGACCCGCGCTGCTTTCCCGCCGTCGCCAAGCAGATCAGCGACCTCGACTGCGACGTCCTGGTAACGACCGGCTTTATCGCCTCGACGGACGACGGCCAGATCACCACCCTCGGCCGGGGCGGCTCCGACTACTCGGCCACCATCTTCGGCGCCATCGTCGGCGCGGAAGAGGTGCAGATCTGGACAGACGTCTCGGGCGTCATGACGGCCGACCCGCGCATCGTCCCCGAGGCCGAATCCATCCCCGAACTGACCTTTATGGAAGCGTCCGAACTGGCCTGGTACGGGGCGAAGGTCCTGCACCCCGCCACCATGACCCCGGCCATCGAAAACGACATCCCGGTCCGGGTCAAGAATACCGCCCGGCCCGACCACCCCGGCACGGTCATCCGCCGTTCGGTCAAGCAGGACCCCGGGGCCGGGGCGGTCAAAAGCCTGGCTGTCATGAAAAACGTCGCCCTCGTGACCATCTCCACCGGCCGCATGTTCGGGACCCACGGGTTCATGTCGAAGGTGTTCGACGTCTTCAACCGCCACGGCGTCGACATCCACATGATCGCGACCTCGGAAGTCACCATCTCCGTCACCACCCCCAACGCCGACGCGGCCGAGCGGGCGGCCGAGGCTATCCGCGAGTTTGCCAGCGTGACGGTGGAAAAGGGCCTGGCCCTCATTTCCGTCGTCGGCGAGCGCATGAAAGGCATGCCCGGCGTCGCGGCCCGCGTCACGAAGGCGCTGGCCGAGGCCCAGGTCAGCATCCGCATGATTTCGCAGGGCGCGAGCGAGATCAACATCGCCATGATCCTGGAAGGCGATCAGGCCCGCGACGCTGTCATCAGTTTGCACAAGGAACTGTTCGACAATCGGGCCGCTTCGTAGAAGCCATACATGAGCCGACCGGCCGGCGCCGTCACCCGACGCCGGCCGCCGCCTGGAGGACGCGATGGACGCGGATGTGATGGGGAAGATACGCATCAGGTACAAGTCCCTGTCGGCGTCGCAGAAACAGGTGGCCGACTATGTGGTCAAGCATCCCGAAAAGGTCATGCTCCTGTCGCTCGCGGACCTCGCCGCCGCATGCCGGGCGTCGGAACCGACGGTGATGCGCTTTCTCCACAAGTTGGGGTACCAGTCGTACCAGGTTTTCCGCGTCAATGTGGCGCAAAAAACCGCCCGCCATACCGGCGAGTCCCTCTACGACGACGTCAATCCTGGAGACGACAGTCGCCAGATCATGCGGAAAGTCATTTCCTCCACCAAAACCTCCCTGGACGATCTCGCCACCGTGCTTTCGCCGGACGCGCTCGAGGAGACCGCCGGGCGCATTCTTTCGGCCAGGACGGTGACGGTCATCGGCGTCGGCGCGACCCACGCCATCGCCTTCGATCTCGCCCACAAGCTGCTGAAGCTGGGCATCATGGCGCAATGCTACAACGATCCGCACCTCATCAACATCGGCGTCGGCGGCCTGGACGCGGCGTCGCTCCTTATCGCCTTTTCGCACTCGGGCGAGAGCCGCGAAATCCTCGACGGGGTGGCGATGGCGAAAAAGCGCGGCTGCCCGGTTGCGGCTGTGTGCAGTTTTCCCAATTCCAGCCTCGCCAAGGCGGCCGACATCACCATCCTTTCCTCGTCCCACGAGACCACCTACCGTTCCGACGCCCTCACCTCCCGCATTCTCCAACTCTGCATCATCGACATCCTCTACATCCGCCTCGCCCTCCTCGGCGGCGACGACATGCTGGCACGAATCCAGGATTCGCGGTTGGCGGTGGCGAAGAATAAGACGTAGGCGGCACAGGGTTATTGCGCTGCAAACAGCCCCACTCATCCCAAAAAACTGCGTCATCCCCGCGGACGCGGGGATCCAGAGGACCTCTCAAGAAAGGAACGATCGTGCATACTGCCCGTCTTTTTATTCTGAAAATTAAAGCATTTTAAAAACATACGTGAACGCAGCCGATGGCTTCGTGAGTTCGGTGCATTACCCGTCTATTCCCGTGGACCCCGGCCTCGGCTCCGGAATTCACCAGGGCGGTTCAGTACCGTCTACCCGTTTCATTTGTTCACGGAGTTTCTTAAAATGCTTTAAGAGAAGATATCGTTCCCGAGCCGAACTGTCCTCTGGGCCCCCGCGTTCGCGGGGGTGACGGAGTTTACGGAACGAAATGGGGTATGGTGTATGGATAGCTGATTCAGTGACGCCCGCGCGCCATATGGCCCCGGCCTTTGCCGGCCCGCGCCGTCGATTCGCGCGCGACCAGCCCCGGCATCTGCGGCCGGAGCGACAGCGATTGACCCGGGTGGTCGAAAATCTGCGACAATAGTTCGACGCCCATGGCGGCGACTTCGTCCAGATGGAGGTCAGTGGCGGTGAGGGGGACGGGGGCAAGCTTGGCGCGGAGGCCGTCGTAGCGGGTGGCAATCTTCAGGCGGCCGGGAATGTCCCAGCCGTAATCCTGCGCCGCCTGCACCACGCCGGACGCGAACGCGTCCACCAGGGCGAGGATGCCGTCGATGTCGGGATGACGCTGCATCAGGTCGGCGGCGGCGACCCTGCCGGCCAGTTCGCCGCCGCGCTCGTCCAGCTTGACGAGAATCGGCTCCTGGCCGTCCTGCGCGCACTGCTCCCGGTACGCGTCCTCCGTCTCCACATACGACGTCCGCTTCGACGCCCCCATCATGACGGCGATACGCCGCGCCCCGCGCTCCCGCAGATGCCCGAGCAGCAACTCGGCCGTCTCCCGGCTGCGCAAATCGACAAAGGGGACGGCGTCGTGCCCGGGCCAGCGGCCCAGGCAGACGACCGGATAATTGTCGGCGACAAGCGCCGTGAGTTGCGGATCGTCCTCCGCCGGTTCGACCATGATGGCGCCGTCGATGTCCAGGGCGGGCAGACCGCCCCCTTCGGGCTGCGGCGGCACCAGCACCAGCGCAAAGCCGCGCTTGACCGCCTCCTCGGCCGTGGCTGCGGCCAGTTCCATGAGAAACCCCAGCTTCGACATGCCGCCGGAGACGCCCAGCGGCATGGTGGAAATCAGCGACACCGTCCGCACGCCGCCGGTGCGCAGACTGCGGGCGCGGGCGTTGGGGCGGTAGCCGAGATGTTTGACATGGCGAAGAATGCGCGCCTTGGTGTCGGCGTCGACATAGCCCTTGTTGTTCAGCGCATGGGACACGGTGGACGGCGCGACGCCGGCCGCGCGGGCGACGTCGGAAATGGTGGGGCGGCGCGTTATCGTCTTTTTGGCCACGTAATACCTCCACCCGGTGCGGGAACGGGTCAGCTTACGGTATGGCCGGGGTTTGCGCAAATAAAAATATTCCCGAATCGATTTTATAATGGCAAAAACGACAAAAGTTTCCACATAGTTTATTGACAAAACCCATTCCATGGGGTTATTTTACAGTACAGGCTAATTTTTGCCCTTTGCTCGCCACGGTCACGGCCGCTCTTTTTTTCACAAAATAGAAAATCGATTTTCTACCCCCTATCCCCTCCCCAGCGCGCCTGTGAAACCATGATTAATCTCTTCCGGATGCCGGTGGCACCCGGAGCTACGCTCGGTGCATTACCTTCTACACCCTACAGGAGAAGAACATGACGACAGCGGCAGCAACGGTTCATCCGGTCGATGAAAAGCTCCCCCTTCCAAAGCTGTTTCTTTTCGGACTGCAACACGTCCTGGTGATGGCGGCGTCCCCCATCACCTCCGTGTTCCTGGTCGCGGGCGCGCTCGGGCTGTCGGAGGAACTCACCGTCAACCTGATCTCCGCCACCTTCCTCATCTGCGGCATCGGCAGCCTGCTGCAATCCTACGGCCCGCTGTCCATCGGCGCGCAACTGCCGTTCGTGATGGTGCCGGGCGGCGCGCCGGTGGCGTTCTTCATGTCCATCGCCAAGGAGACGAACCTGCAGACGGCGGCCGGCGCGGTCATCATGACCGGCGTCCTCTACTGGCTGCTGTTGCCGATTTTCCGCCGTTGCCTCCGCTTCTTCCCCAAGCTGGTCATCGGCACCATGCTGCTTCTTGTCTCCATCAACCTGATCAAGCTCTACGGCGGCGTCATCATGGGCCACCCGGGCAGCCCCGACTTCGCCAAGCCCGGCTCCATCGGCCTCGCCCTCATCACCGTCGCCATAACCGTCATCTGCGCCCGCGTTCTCAAGGGCACCTTCGGCCAGATTTCGGTCATGCTCGGCTTGCTCGGCGGCGCGCTGGTGTCGGCGATTTTCGGCCTGACCCACTTTGGCGCGGCGCTGGAAGGCCCGATTGTCAGCCTTCCCCGTATCTTCCCCTTCGGCGTGCCGACGTTCGATATCCTCGCCTCGCTGCCGCTGCTTATTTTCTGCATCATCTCGATGACCGAAGCCACCGGCCAGACCGTGGCCATCGCCGACGTCGTCGGCAAGGAAATCGACCCGGCGGTCGACGTGCCGAAGACGATTCGCGGCGACGGCCTCGCCTCGATCCTGGGCGGCATGCTCGGGACGTCTCTTATCATCACCTCCGGCGAAAACATCGGCATTGTCCAGGCGACCGGGGTGCGCTCGAGATACGTCACCGCCATGGCCGGCTTCCTGCTCCTCATCGTCGCCCTCTTCGCCCCGCTGGGCCGTCTCGCCAACGCGATTCCGCCTTCGGTCGTCGGCGGTACCGCATTGATCGTTTTCGCCATCATCGGCGTCATGGGCATCAACATGATTAAAACCGCCAACCTCCACGATCGCGGCAACATGTACACCCTCGCCGCCGCCCTGACAATGGGCCTTCTCCCCATCCTCACCCCCGGCATTTTCGGACCCTTCGCCGTATCCCTGGCCGACGCGCTCGGCTGGCCCCTGATCGCCCGCTTCCAGGTCATTCTCAACAACGGCCTGATGATGGGCACCCTGACCGCGGTTCTGTGCAACATCCTTTTCAACCACATCGGCACCCGCGAGGCCAAATAACGGCACGCGAACCAGACGAGAAAAAGGAGTCACACGATGTCAGAAGCCAATCCCGCCGCGTCCATCCAGGCCAACCGCGACGCCTCCCGCCCGTTATTCCTCGTTCCGAAAGGCGTGCTGACGCCGGACGGCATAAAGGAAGGGTTCGCCGTCGTGGTCCAGGAAAACACATTCGTCGCCGTCGGTCCGGCCGAGTCACTGGCCCAGCAGTACGCCACGGCGGAACGGGTCGAGCTCCCCGAGCGGCTCATCATGCCGGGCTTTATCGATTCGCACCAGCACCTCGCGCAGGCGTTCGGCAAGGGGTTTGCCTACGGCGAGCCGTCGGAAATCTTCAAGCGGGTCTGGGTGCCGATGGAAGGATTTTTGAACGAGGAACTCGTCCATCTTTCGGGCAAGCTCGCCGCCTTCGAGGCCTTGCGTGGCGGTTTTACCACCATCTCCGACGCGGGCGCCCGGAACGCCAACGACCTCGGCCTTCTCGCCGACGCGGTCGAAGAGGTGGGCGTCCGCTGCGTGCTCGGTTTTATCTGCAACGACTTCCCGGACGCTCCCAAGCCGCCGGACCCGAAGGTCATCGTCGAGAACGCGCAAAAGCACCTCGACCGTTTCGGCAACGGCCTGGTGACGCCGTCCCTCGCCGTCTCCATCCCGGAAATCGCCAGCGACACCATGCTCGGCACTGTCTACCGCATGTGCGAGGAATCGGGCCGGGTCTTCCAGACACACGTCAACAAGCACCTGGTGGCGGTGGAACGTTCCATCGTCGACCGGAAGCTGCGCCCGCTTGAGCATCTCGTCCGCGCCGGCGCGCTCGGCCCGGCCACTCTGGCTGCCCACGCGACCCTGATTTGCCCGGACGAAATGAAGCTTCTCGCCGACAAGGGCGCGGCCGTGGCGTACTGCCCCGTCGCCACCTGCTGGAAGGGGAACGCGGTCAGTCCGGCCCTGATGATGGACGTTTTCGGCATCCGCGTCGGCCTCGGCACCGACGGCACCCGCAACGACGCCTTCCGCCTCGTCGACATGGCCGAAGCGGCGCAGCGCATCGCCTTCGGGCTGGCGGTGGGCGACTCGTCCTGCGGCGGCGGCGCGCGCTGGCTGCATATGGGCAGCAAAGGCGGCGCGTCGGCCCTTGGCCTCGGAAAGGTGACCGGGGCGGTCGAAGCCGGCTTGGCGGCCGACTTCCTCATCGTCAATTTGGACGTGCCGGAACTTATCCCGGCGTGGGATCTGCCGTGGGATCTGGTGCGGCTTGGCAACAAGTCGCAGATTGAAGCGGTCTTCGTCGACGGCAAGCTCCGTCTCCGCGACGGCTGGCCGGTGGACTGGGACGCCCGCGCCCTCATGAACCGCATTAACGAACTCGCCATTTCCGCCGTGTCGCAAGCCCCGATCAAACGTGTCCACGGGACCTCGGCCGAGCACGCGGCCTTTAGAAAAGCCACAGGAATTTAACGACACCATGACCATTGCCACCATCATTCTGCTCTCGCTCGTCGTCGCCGTTTCCGCCTTTATCCAGGGCGCGGTGGGGGTCGGATTCGCCCTCATTATCGCGCCCGTGTTCAGCCTGGTGAATCCCGACCTGGTGCCGGTGGTGCTGCTGTTTATCATGCTGCCTCTCAATTTCCTCGTCATGTATCGGGAATGGGGGGCGTTGGACAAACGCGGCACCGCCTGGATTACCGCCGGTCGGACGGTGGGCGGCATACTCGGGGTGCTGATCCTCGCCTGGATCAGCGCCCGCAGTTTGAATATCCTTATCGGCGTCTCGACCGTTTTGGCAGCGGCCGCGTCGCTCCTTGCGCCAAGCTTTACCCCGGGCATCAAGAGCCTGCTCGGGGCCGGGTTCATCACCGGCGTGACCGAAACAGCTACCGGCATCGGCGGCCCGCCGCTGGCCCTCGCCTACCAGCACCATCCGCCGGCGGTGCTCAGGTCGACCATCGCCGCGTGTTTTCTGATTGGCGAGATACTTTCGCTCATCATGTTAGCGATTGGCGGGAGGATCAACGCCGGGCATGTGGTTGATTCGCTATACTTTATCCCCGCCGTCCTCATTGGCGTCTGGGCGAGCCGGGTGGTGCACCACCGCATCGGCGGCAAGGGGTTGCGGGCGGGCGTGATGATCTTCGCGATTGCCGCCGGGTTGTTTTTGACGGTGCGTGAGTTTGTGTAAAACGCACCAAATGAACAACGGGCGATTCGGCAGGAATCCACCTGCCCCCTCTCCCTTCGAGCACTGCTGTCCCAAGAAAACGGTTCCAAATTCACGCAATG
>JAJQBO010000067.1:31265-33980 GCA_021203245.1 Planctomycetaceae bacterium | reverse complement strand
CGGAGATAAACGGGTAATGCACCGAACTCACGAAGCCATCGGCTGCGTTCACGTAGTTTTTCAAATGCTTTTAATGGTGTTCCGGCGGAAAAAAGGGTCTGCCGTCTCCAATGCAGCATAGGTTCATTCGCCCCGGCACAACCACACGCGTGCGCGCTGGTCGACGCTGCACCGCCGGGGTGACGTGAAGGGGGAGATAATGTGGAAAATGGTTTCCCTGCGTCTCTGAAAACTATTGGCAGAGGAAAGCCACACAAAGAAGCCGCAGCCAACCCTGGCTGCGGCCTCCCATGAAACGTGGGTTCGGATGCGAAATGCGCTGCGGCTATCGGCCCGTAAGGGTGGGTTCTGTTTGGACAATCGGCCCTGGATCAACGGGGGCCAAGACTTTTGTGACATCGACGAGGGCCAGGAGCTGCCGCGCCGTGGCTTCGGAGGAAGCCGGGTTCTGTCCGGTAATGAGCAGCCCGTCGTGTTCGACATGGGGCTGCCAGTCGGGGGCGCTTGAATACAGGCCGCCGCTCTCCACCAGCATGTCTTCGAGGAGGAAGGGAACGACGTCCAGGGTGCCGTTGGCCTCTTCCTCGCGGTTGCTGAAGCCGGTCACCGCTTTGCCGCAAACCAGCGGCTCGCCGTCCGCGCCCCGGACGTGACGGAATGCCGCCGGCCCGTGACAAACCGCGCCGATGGGAATCCGCCGTCGGGCCGCGTCTTCAAGCAGGGCGATGGCGTGCTCGTCCTCGGCCAGGTCCCACATCGGACCGTGACCGCCGACGATAAAGACCGCGTCATACTCCGCCGCCGATCTTAGGGACGCCAACGCCACGGTGGAACTGAGCGATTGCAGGGCTTCGTCGTCCGTGCACAGGCGGTTGGTGGCGCCGGTCTAGGAAACAGCTTTTTCGCTGTCCGGATCGACGGGCGGCTGGCCGCCTTTTGGCGAGGCAAGCGTTATTGTCGCCTTGGCGTCCTTGAAAACATAATAGGGCGCGGCGAATTCCTCCAGCCAGATGCCGGTTTTGCCGCCGCCCTCGCCCAGGCTGTCGTGCGAGGTCATCACTATCAGGATGTTCACGCGTGGTCCTTTCCGCTGGCGTTATGTGTCGTCCTCATCGGATTTGTCATCATCGTCGTCGTCGATGAAATCGTCGCCGCAGCCGCACCCGCAGCCGCTTTCGCCCAATGCCCCCTTGACCTGCATGCCAATGGTATCTGCCGCCAGAATAGCGGCGACGACCATGTCTTCCGTCACCGTGAACGGCATGGAATGGATGGATTCCTCCGGCTCGCACGCCTTTTCGGCGATCTTCCGGAGATCCTCCTCCGACGGATCGTCGAGGCCGATGTCTTCCAGGCATATGGGAAGGCCCAATTCGGCGCAGAATTCGATGACTTCGTACAATTCTTCTTCGGGGGCGTTTTCCAAAAGGAGCTGGCAAATGGTGCCGAACGCCACCTTTTCGCCGTGCTGGCAATCGTGGGTCGCTTCCAAAACGGTGAAGCCGTCGTGGATGGCGTGGGCCGCGGCCAGACCGCCCGATTCAAAGCCGATGCCGGACAGAAGCACGTTCGCCTCGATAATGTTTTCCAAGGCCTGGGTGACGACGCCCGCCTCGCATGCGGCAATCGCCTTGCCCGCGTCTTCGCGGATGGTGTCGTAACAGAGCTTGGCCAGGGCGAGAGCGGTCTTCGTCGATTTGGCCGGCGGCGCCTTGCCTTCGCGCGCGCCGCAGGGCAGGCCGGCGTTCACGTCCGAGAACGAGCGCGAGGTGGCGCGCGCTTCGAAATAGGTGGAAAGAGCGTCGCCTATGCCTGAAATAAGAAACCGCGTCGGGGCCTCGGCAATAACTTTGGTATCGATAAGAATGACGCTGGGGCTGGACTTGAAATAGGCGTATTCGTCAAAAAAGCCGTCCTCGGTGTATAGCACGGCCGAATGGCTGGTGGGGCTGTCGGTGGCGGCGATGGTGGGGACGATGATCAGCTTTTCGCCCTGGGCCACGAATTTCGACGCGTCGACCGCCTGGCCGCCGCCCAAGGCCACGGTGCAGGCGCAGTTCTTTTCCTTCGCGACTTTTTGCAGCCGGTCGGTTTCCTCTTTGGTGCATTTCCCCGTGAAGCCGCTTTTTTCCACGGTTACGCCGAATGTCTCGCAGGTCTTTTTCAACTTTTCCTCGACCCGTTCGAGATCTTCGTCCTGGGCAACCATAAAGGCGGAATCGCCGTATAATTTAATGAAATACCCGAGGTACAGGAGTTCGTCTTCCCCCTGCACGTATTTAGTGGGACTGATAAATGCCTTGCGCATCGGTGATCCTCCGCCCCTCACCGGTACGTCCTACCATTTGCTGTCCAAGGACTCCGGGTTTTCCCCGCTCAGAATATGGTGAGGATACCGATACCCCATAAGGCAGCCCAAATGGCGTGGCTCAAATCCTATGACGCGTCATACTCCCTTAACTGCTTGAACGGGAAGTTGTGCCGGGGCGGCGGGCTGGGCCTGGACGGCTGGGAACCCTGCATCGGACCACGCGGTCGATTCGCCCGGCTATATCGTCAACCGCATCCTCACCCCGTTTACCGACACAAAATACCCAGAGCCGAATGGAAAAGCACCCCTTCGTCCCGGCAATGTCCTTGCCGGGACGCAGGGGTGGGTTTGCATTGGGCGGGGGGGTTGTTGTGTCGGTTATCGGGGGGGGGCGGCGGGTGGCG
>JAJQBO010000067.1:0-31255 GCA_021203245.1 Planctomycetaceae bacterium | reverse complement strand
ACGGACCAAAAATACCCCGCGCCATAGTTAAATGCCCCCCTTCAGCCCGTAATTGTCTTTCCCGGGACGACGACGTTTTCTTACAGTGGAGCCATGAGCATCCAGATAAGCCGCGTTGGCGGCGTCATCGCTGCCGCCGGCGGTTCTACCGCCAAACCGACGTTGCGCATCGGTTCGGTGTCGAACGTCCAGCGGCTGGTCACCACCTTTCAGCAGGCGGGTATTTTCCCCATCGTCGTCGTAACCGGCGTCCAGGCCGACGAAGTGCGGTACCAATTGGCCGGGCGCGGCGTCGTCTTCCTGCACCATGACGATTTCGCCAACGCGAGTCTGTACGACTCGGCCCGGCTCGGCTTCGAATACCTTCGCGGGGTCAGCGGCAGGACGGTGTTCTCGCCTGTCAACGCCCCACTCACCGCCCCGTCGTGCCTCACCCGCCTCCTCCGTTCCCGCGCTCCCATTGCGCGCCTGTCGCACAGCGGCCGGGGCGGTCATCCGGTGTCGCTGTCGCACCAGGCCGTGGAGACGATCATGCGAGACGGCGTCTCCACAACACTTCGGGACGCCATGGCCGCATCAGGGTTGAAAACGCAATGGGTCGAGGCAGGGAACGAGGGGGCCGTGCTCACCGTTCACCAGGAACGGGAAATGCGCCGCCACATCGCCGCGCACCGGCAGGATTACTTCCACCCGCGCGTGCAGGTGACGCTCGAGAACGAAGAAGAGGTATTCACGCCCCGATTGAAGACCCTCCTTTTTCTCCTCGTGAAAACCCGGTCCGTCGCCGCAGCCTGCCGCCAGGTGGCGCTGTCGCCCAGCACCGCCTGGGAGATGACGAACCGCCTCGAGGCCGCGCTCGGCTATTCCGTCGTCCTGCGAAAACGCGGCGGCGCGTCCGGCAGCGGCAGCGACCTCACCCCGGATGGATTCGCCTTCCTGAAGGCGTGGCAGCGCTATGAAGAAGCGGTCCAATTGTTTGCCATTACCCAATTCGGTCATATCAGGAACAGCCTCATCCGCTAACCCCATGTTCCGCCCGAAAAGTATTTGGTCCTGCCTGTTGCTGTATCCTATGATCGGGATTGTTATGCGGGAAATTTTCATGAACTACGCCTCGACGTCTCCAGTCACCTCCCCGGCGGTGGTGGCGGCGATCACGTCGTACCTGCGCAGCGACCACCGATCGCCTGGACGCAACTTCGAAGGGCTGGAGGACTCGGCCATCGCGCTGGATGCACGCCTGGCATTGGGAGAACTTCTTGGGGTCAGAAAGCCGAACCGGATCATCTTCACATCCGGCGTGACGGCGTCCCTCAATATGCTTATCAACGGCGTCGTTCGACCCGGCGACCATGTCGTCACGACATCGGTGGAACACAATGCTGTCGCGCGACCGCTCGCCCTTTTGGCAAAAAACGGCATCATCGAGGTGACGTGGATGCGATGCGAGCCGGACGGCTCGCTCGACCCGGGCCAGGTCCGGGAATCGCTGCGGCCGAACAGCCGCTTGCTGGTGATGACCCACGCGTCCAACGTGCTTGGCACCATTCTCCCGTATCGGGAATGCTTTGCCGAGGCCAAGCGGCGTGGGCTGTTCACCATCCTCGACGCGGCCCAGACCGCCGGATGCATCGATGTCCGGATTGGGGAGGAGACGGACGTTATCGCCTTTGCCGGCCACAAGGGGCTGGGCGGCCTTGCCGGTATCGGCGGCTTTGCGCTGGGGGACGGAGCGGCGGAAAAAATCCGCCCATGGCTGGTGGGCGGCACCGGCAGCGCGTCCCACCTCCTCGACTAGCCGGAATTCCTGCCTGACAAGTTTGAACCGGGAACGCCCAACACCGTCGGCATCGTCAGCCTCGCCGCTTCGGTGAAGGAACTGGCCGCGACCGGTATCGGGACGATTCGCGACCGCGAAAAAGCCCTGACCGCCCGCTTTCTCGAAGCGGTGCGCGACCTGCCGGTCGTGGTGTGCGGAACCGGCGACGCCGACCGCTCCATGCCGGTCGTTTCCGTCACCGTCCCCGGCAGGGATATGGGACGCCTGGCACGGCGATTGTATGAGGACCACGGGGTGCTGGTGCGGAGCGGGCTGCACTGCTCGCCGCTGGCGCACCAGACGGCGGGGACATTTCCGGAAGGGACGCTCCGCTTCAGTTTTGGCCGGGAGACGACCCCGGACGACATCGACGCGGGCGTGACTGCGCTCGCACACGTACTCTAACGAGGGGAAACAATGCACGGAAAATGGGTGAAGAACCTGGTCGTAACCGGAGCCGTTATCGGCATCGGCGCGGTGCTGCTGACGGCGGCGGGGAATCCCGCGAACATGGGTATTTGCGTTGCCTGCTTTATCCGCGATATCGCCGGCGCGCTGGGGCTCGATTCCGCGGTGGTGGTGCAGTACATCAGACCGGAGGTGCTTGGTTTTATCCTGGGCGCGTTCGCCATCGCGATGGGGACAGGCGAGTTCCGCCCCAGCGGCGGCTCGTCGCCACTGATTCGTTTTACGATATCATTCTTTGTCATGATTGGCGCGCTGGTGTTTCTCGGTTGCCCGCTCCGGATGGTGCTCCGTCTCGCCGGCGGCGATCTGAACGCCCTGGTCGGCCTGGCCGGATTCATTGTCGGCATCGTGCCGGGCGCCGTGTTCCTGAAAAAGGGCTTTTCCCTTGGCCGGGCCCAGCCCCAGCCGACGGCGAGCGGGTATATCATGCCGGCCGTGGCGCTGCTCCTGCTGATCTTTGTTATCGTCGCGCCGTCGTTTATCAAATTCAGCGAAACCGGCCCCGGATCGATGCGCGCCCCCATCGCCATCGCGCTGGGCGTCGGGTTGGCGGTCGGCATCCTGGCGCAACGGAGCAGGATGTGCATGGCCGGCGGAATCCGGGATATTTTCCTTATCCGCAACGGCTCCCTCTTTCTCGGCTATGCCACCGTCTTCGTGGTAGTGCTGGTCCTGAACCTGGTCCTGGGGAAATTCTCGCTCGGATTCGCCAACCAGCCAATCGCCCATACCGATTCTCTCTGGAATTTCCTCGGCATGGCGCTGGTGGGATTCGGTTCCATCCTGGTCGGCGGCTGTCCGCTGCGGCAGGTGGTGCTGGCGGGCGAAGGCAATGCCGACGGGGCCATCTGTGTGGCCGGTCTGTTGCTTGGCGCTGCCACGGCCCATAATTTCGGCCTGGCGTCCTCTGGCGCAGGCCCGACGACAAACGGCATGATCGCGGTAATTATCGGCTTCGCCGTCCTGACTGCCATCGCCGTCATGACTGTTACAAAGAGGAGAAACGCATGAGCGCATCCACCATCGTCGACGCGCGCGGCTTGAGCTGTCCGGAGCCGGTGCTCCTGACCCAACAGGCGTTGGGCCGGGATTTGGCAACCTTTACGGTACTGGTATCGTCGCCGACTGCGCGGGACAATGTCGACCGGCTGCTGCAGAGCGTCGGGCGGCGCTTTTCCCTCGAAGCAGACAGCGAGGATTGGCGTTTTCTGGTCGAGGCTCCATGATTCTGGTGACCTGTCATTCGATAAGCAGCGCCCTCCTGCTCGAGAGGGCGCTGAAAACGCGCGGCGTCGGCTGCACGGTCGTGCCGGTGCCGCGCGACCTGAGTTCGTCCTGCGGCTACGCGGTGGAAACGGCATGGACCGAGGACGCCCCGAACCTCACCGCTCTAATGGACGACCGCGGCGTCGAGTGGGAAACGATTTTCGACGCCGCCGACGGCTACCGCGCACTGCTCACCGAACCAGGCTGACGCCCAGCCGCCGCGCTACTTCAACCGCTGCTTCACATCGAAAAACCCGCTCCACGGATCGCGCCGCCGCAGCCGGGCGATTGCGTCTTCCATGCGGATTTCCGCCGGCTTGACGGTGTGGAGTTCTTTCCAGGTGATGGGCATGGAGATCGGCATGTTTTCCCGGGCGCGGACCGAATAGGGCGCGACCGACGTCGCCCCCCCCCTGCCGTTCCGCATCCAGTCGATGAAGATGCGGTTCTTCCGCTGATTTTTCCTGACGTTGCTGGTATAGCGGCTCGGCCATTTCGCTTCCATCGTTTTGGCGATATTTTGCGCAAAGGCGTGGAAGCGGTCCCAATTCGCGGCGGGTCGGAAGGGAATGACGACGTGGTAGCCCTTGCCGCCGCTCGTCTTCAGGAAGGTGGCAATGGACAATTCGTCCAGAATGCTTTTGAGGTCGAGAACGCCGTCGCGGATCTGCCCGATATCCATGCCTTCGTCAGGGTCGAGGTCGAATGTCATCATATCGGGTTTTTCCAGCGATTCGGCGCGGCTCCCCCAGGTATGAAACTCAATCGTGTTCATCTGCACTTCCGACAGTACGCCCCCGACATCCGTTATATAGTAGTAATCCTCCGTCTCTCCGTCCGAATTTTCAACAGGCTGGATAACGATGCCACGCGTGTCGTTGCCGGGATGCTTTTTGTAAAAACAGGGACGCTCGATGCCGCCGGGACAGCGGACGGCGCTGATGACACGGTTGGCGAGATACGGGAGCATGCGGTCGGCGACCTTTTTGTAATAGGCGGCAAGAGCGCCCTTGGTGGTGCCGGAAGCCTTGTCCAGAACCTTTTCGGGATGGCTGAGCGGGACATCATCGACCGATACGGACGACGATGTCGACGTTTTTTTTCGGCTTGGTCGACCGCGCCGCCGACGTCTTTTTGGGCGCCTGTTTCGGCGCAGGCTTTCCTTCCGCTATTTCCTCCATGGTGCGGCCGGTGGCGACGCTGGTATCGTATTCGGCGATGTCGCGGCTGTTCTCGTACTCGTCCCGCTCCTTGATGAGGAGCCAGTTATTGTCTTTTTCGCCCTCGCGCGGCTTGATATGGATAAGCGCCCATTTGCCCTTGAGGCGCTTGCCGTCGAGGGAAAATTTCAGATTGCCCTCTTTCAGGCCGTCCTCCACATCGACGAGGGGCGTCCAGGTGCCGACATCCCAGATCATCACGGAGCCGCCGCCATACTCGCCCTTCGGAATAGTGCCTTCGAACGACCGATAATCGAGGGGATGGTCCTCGACCATCACGGCGAGGCGCTTGTCGTGGCGGTTATACGACGGGCCTTTGGGGACGGCCCAGCTCTTGAGGACGCCGTCCCATTCGAGGCGGAAGTCGAAATGGTCGCGCCGGGCGATATGGTGCTGGACGACAAAAGCCAGCGTCTGCTTCTTTTTGCCGCCCTGTTTTTTCCGCACCGCGCCGGGGGGCTCGGCTGTTTTTTCGAAATCGCGCTTGCGATTGTATTTGGTCAACACGGTGGCCATAGGATGCCCTTTCGCTGCCGTCTTCGCCGCCTCATGCATTACTGTCTCGATGAGGCGGCAATACCCGAGGTGTTTACGGTGGTGTCGATGGGATGGTGGGTATCATTAACGTTCTTCAAGTGATCCGTCCCCGCTGACGGAAGTTTTGGCCAAAAAAATGGACGCCCGTGCGGGGCGTCCAGTGCGGAATAAGAGCGTACCCCTCTCCCTACTCGCGGCGGCGGCCGCCAAGGAAGCCGAGGCGGTAGGCCCAATACAGGAGCGTCATCAGCGAGGTGACGGCGGCGGCGATATAGGTAAAGGCGGCGGCGGTGAGTACCGTCTGCACGCCGCGCGTCTCGGCGCCGGGGGCGACGACGCCGTTCTCCACCAAGGCGGCGGTGGAACGGCGCGAGGCGTTGATCTCGACCGGAAGGGTAACAAGCTGGAATAGGAAGGTGACGCCGAACAGGATAAGCCCGATCTTCGCCATCCCGAGGGACTGCAGCATCAACCCGATGATGATGAGCGGAATCGAAAACTGGGACGCCAGCATGGTCGGCCCGACCAGCATGCTGCGAAGC
Source organism: Planctomycetaceae bacterium (assembly GCA_021203245.1). Taxonomy (GTDB): domain Bacteria; phylum Planctomycetota; class SZUA-567; order SZUA-567; family SZUA-567; genus JAJBSZ01. The sequence continues at coordinate 25,403 of JAJQBO010000067.1, read as the reverse complement.
GCCAGCGGCGCATAACCCCGGGCGTGCTGGAGCGCATGGCCGGCCTCGTGGCAGGCGACGCCGACAGAGGCGATGCTGCGGCCGGAAAAGACCTCCGGCGACAGGTTGATGATCTTCGTGCGCGGATCATAATGGTCGGACAGCATACCGCCCTTGAAAAGCTGGACCTTGACGTCGGTGATGCCTTCGTCCCGCAGCATTTCCTCGGCCGCCTCGGCGCCCGTCAGGTTGCGGGAATTGCCCATGCGGCTGTATTTGGCGAACGACGACTTGATCCAGACCTGCGCGATAATCGACAACGCCATGGTGATGCCGAACACCGCCAGATACAGCGGGTCCAGACCGTACATGAAAGGCATTGGATAGCCCATATTTGTTTTCTCCCCTTTCGAACCAATCTATATAAAATTACCACCCTAAATAAGTATATATGGCGCCACGGAGGGCGCCAGAGGGAACCATCCTCCTATAGTTGTCGTGGAAAACCCCTTCTCCCGCATGGGCGCGTTTACAAGATGGTTGCGGCGGGAAGTTTAATGCGGCCGGAATCGGTCAGCTTCATGAAATTGGCAAACCCGGCCATCCGCAAGGCCGCCAATACCTGGCCCTGCGCGACGATTGAAATGGACTTGCCGTGGGCCTGGGCCATAAAGAACGCGGCAGCCATCAGGCCGATATAGGTGGAGGTGATATGGTGGATATGGGAAAGATCGATGACCAGCTTGGTCTGGGGGCTGGAAACGAGATCGCTGCAGGCGCGGTCGAAAGACACGTCGTAGTCAAAGTCCATTTCTTTCCAGATCTTCAAAACGCCGTCTTTCAACTCGTAATCGGGACGCATGGGATCCCCTTTACAAGTAATGACCAAGGCGAAGGCCAACCATTTTCGCCGGCGCGCCCCCATTATATATTGTAAACCGACCCACGACAATTTGCCGGAAAAAATCCGGAATTCGCAGTGTACGCGGAGGCAACCGACCCGCCATGGGTAGCGAAATACATCCGGAAGATACGTGCCGGTGGTGTCGGCGATGCGGTCCTGGTCGCGACGCAACGGCGTTTGGCTGAACAACTGATGTTGCCCCCCGGCCGGAGGTACGGTAGCTGAGACGTCATGCCGCCGGAAACACCCTGGACTGGTCCCATTTGTGTTTTTCACCTGGTTGGCAGAGGCGGTGAATTCGTGGCCGCAGCGTGCCGCGCCGGACGCACCGCACAATACCGCCACCATGAGGAAAATCTTTCCTCGTCATCACCCTCCATCCACGACGCGCTCAACTTGGTTGTAAGCGGATGCGGCGTTACACCTTCCACTTTTGCAACTGCTCCAGTTCCTCCGGCGTTTCGATGGGAATGTTGACCTTCCACACGGCGTCGGGAGAATCGGGCTGTGTATTGTCAGTGTAGGCGAACATGGGGCTGGCAACCATCTTGTACCCCGAATCGGGCAGCCATTCGGTGATAATGGCGCGGCAGGCCTTGTTGATGCCGGCCAGGCCGACCGCCTCGGCCTCGGCATAGCGGCCTTCGGGAATCACCCAGCCGACCATGCCGACGGGGATATCTTCGAGGGTGGCGACGACGCCTGCCACATACTCGTACCGCCCGTCCGTTTCGTCGCTCGGCAAGGTATTGAAGACGCCGTAATAGCACCGGTCGGCGCCACGTATCTCGTTGTGGCGGGGCAGGAATTGATCCTTCCACAGGGTGCCGGTCGTCTGCGCGCCCATCTCCATGACGGTGCGGATACCTACCACGATAAATTCATCCCTGTCGATTATTTCCGGCGACATAGCGTCCCTCTCCGTTCAAGACAATAGCCAAACGGTTATGGTACAGGTTTAACCACCCGCGCTCAATAGAATTCCACGCGAAGCGGTAAACGCGTTTGACTCGGCATCCCCCTGCATGCCTCCATGGTTTATACGAACAGCGCCGCGCCAATGGCCCCGGTGAACTGGGCGTGGTCGGCCAGGCGCGGCTCGAGCCCGCTCGCCGACGCCACCGCCGCCCTGAGGGTGGCATTCCGGGCGACGCCACCGGTGAAATACAACGGCCCTCTGGCCGAGACCTGCTTCAGGAGTAAAACCACGCGCTTGGCTATGGCGCGATGGACCGCCCGCAACGCCTCGCGGGGCGGCACGCCCCGGGCATTGAGGCCGATCAGCTCCGATTCGGCAAAGACAACGCAGGTTGAACTGATTTCAAACGGCTCCGTGTCCGGACCCGCGCCCGGGTCGTCGCCGCAGAAGGCAGAGAGTTCGGCTATATCGATTTTATACCGTCGTGCCGCAACCTCGAGAAACGACCCCGTCCCGGCGGCGCAGCGGTCGTTCATGGCAAAGTCCTCGACTCCGCCGTCGGAGCCGAGGCGAATGGCCTTGGCGTCCTGGCCGCCGATATCGAGAATCGAGGCGCAATCGGGGTGCAACAACCGTACCCCGCGCGCGTGGCAGGTGATTTCCGTCACCTTTTTCCCCGCCAGTCCGGCGAGGGCGCGGCCATAGCCGGTGGCGACGACGCCGGCCTCCCGGAAGCCGTATTTGTCGCGGAACGTTCCGACAAGCCGCTCGGCCACCCGGTCGGGCGGATCGCCGGACGTGTCCAGCACGACATCGACAATCGCGTCGCCCCTATCCAGGAGCGCGGCCTTGGCCGCGGTGGACCCAAGATCCAAGCCAATGCGGTACATGTGCTCCGTCACCTATTCCTCCAAATCCTGCAACCGTTCCACAGCCGCCTTCTGGCCATGGCCGGCCGCCTCGCGGTACCAGTTCAGCGCTTCGTCCATATCGATGGCGACGCCGTCGCCTGTCTCGAGCCGTTTAGCCAGTTCGTACATCGCGTCCTCGTCGCCGCGTTCGGCCGACTTGCGGTACCACTCGGACGCCGCCGCCTTGTCCACCGGCGTGCCGTAGCCATTGGCATTGCACATGCCGAGATGATACATGGCCTGGGGGCAGCCGTTGTTCGCCGCCTTGGTAAACCAGGCGAAGGCGGCGTCATGGTCCTTCGTCACCCCGCCCACGCCGTAGAGATAGGTGTGGGCGACCGAGTGCATGGCGTCGAGCCTGCCGGTCTTGTCAGCCACTTCGCGGAAAAGTTTGAGTGCCGCCTTGCCGTCGCCGGCGTCCAGAAGGGCGTTGGCCCTGTCGAAATCGTCCACAGGCAAGGTCTCCCGCTGACGGCGCATCTCGTAGGCGCGCGAACACAAATAAACCGTCCTGAGCCGGGGCAAATCGGCCCCGGACGGCGCGCGGTTGAGGAGATCGCCAAAGATGTGCTCCGCTTCCGTCCTGCCGCCCTTGTCCATGTCCTTGGCGAGGGAAGCCATCTGGGTGGAATCGGGATTGGTGATGATGCTCCTGATATAACTCTGGAATTCCTCGGACGGGCGGTGGCAGTTCGCTTCGGCGATGCGGACGTTTTCCGCCAGCAGGCCTTCCATGAATTCCAGGCCGCCGGCGCGGTTGATGTCGCCGATGGTGGCGCGCATCAGGCTGGTGGAACCGGCGACGGTGGCGATAAGGACGTGTTTGTCCCAGAGATCCTGCATGATGTTGTCGCGGAGGCGGGCTTCGAACCCGGCGCCGGAGAGGATGGCGTCGACCATCTCGATGCGGGGCGAGGTGCCGCCCGCTATCTCGCCGTAATCGAGGACCGCCAGCGGCGCCTGGTGGAGGACGCGGCCGTCGACCCCGAGGGTGGCGAAGATCATGCCGCGCCCGCCGAGGACGTGGTCCTTGCCGAAGCGGTCGATCAGGCTGTCCATGTGGCGGATGCCGTTGAGGACCGGCAGGATGAGCGTTCCCGGCCCGACGGCGGGGGCGAAGTCGGCCATGCACGAATCGAGATCGTACGCCTTGCAGGTCACAATCACGAGATCATAATGGTCATCAAGTTCATCGGCAGTGACCAGCTTCGGCTCCGGGAGATGCAGGTCGCCGGCCGGACTTTCGACATGCAATCCGCCCGTCGCCTCGAGTTGGCTGCGCCGCCGTGGCCGCACCAAAAAGGTAACGTCCCGACCCGCGTCCGCCAAGCGCGCGCCGAAATATCCGCCGAGCGCACCCGCGCCAATCATGAGAATCTTCATAGTATCTCCTTATGGGTTCGTGCCCCACTAGTTATAAGCTATGGCCGAATTAAGGCTAATTTCTTTTTTATGGAGTCGCGCCCGATCGCGGCTCCGACAGCGCGTCGAGCCAATAACGACGGGCATTTTTGACGTTGAGGTGTCGCACGGTCAGACGCCGCGAGGCTGTAAAGTCAGGGACGGCGGGATGTTTCGCGCGTGTACGCCGACGCCGGGTCGCGCGAAAATTTACGTCAAGGAGATAATTTTTTTTGACCCCGGGAGCGATATACAATACGCTTCCATCGAGTGGGCACTTTTTTGAGGAGATCACCCATGGCAAAAGCCACCACGAGCAGGGCCAAGTCGGGCACGGCCAAGAGCGCCGCCAAGAAACCTGGACGCAAGCCGGCCGCAAAGGCCACCACGGCAAAGAAACCGGCAGCCAGGAAGACAGCCGCCAAGTCGACCGCGACCAAGAAGACGGCGGCAAAGAAGCCGGTCGCCAAGAAAACCGCGGCGAAGAAAACGACCGCCAAGAAGACAACGGTCAAGACCGCGAAAAAGACGACCGCGGGCCGCAAGCCAGCCGCCAAGACAACGGCGAAAAAGACGGCGACACGGAAGCCCGCCGCCAAGAAGCCGGCCGCGAAGCGCACGGCGACCAAGACCGCGGCGAAAAAAGCGCCCGCCCGCAAGCCGGCAGCCCGAACCGGCAAATAACCCACTCATTGCCCACGCAGCATTGCATTGCCCGGCGACGATACGCCCGTGTCGTCGCCGGGGAGCAGTACGGGACGAGTGATCACACGCACCGCATCCAGTAACGACTCCGCCGCCCTGCCGTCGCCGTGACGAGTCAGGGTAAATGGAGTGTGTGTGGTGGATGTCCCTGGAGTGAGAATTCCATACGAAGGCGGACGCGGTCACACCCGTCGGCTTTACGTCCCTACTGCGCCAGTGCCGCCCGCGTCGCTTTCAGTTCGGCAATGACGCGTTCGGACAGATCGTCCAATCGCGCGCGGTGCTTGTCGAAAGCCGCCTGGTTGAGTTCGAACGAGTCCATAATTTCGCGGGCGCGGGACAGGAATTCCCCGGCCAGATCGTCCGGCGACAACGCCAGCATCAGCGCGACCGCACCGCCCAGATCGATGGCGCGGCCGATGCCTTCGATGGTCCCCGGCCCGAACGGTACGGTGAAGGCGAAGTTCTGGCAGGGCCGGTCCGAAAAGGTGGCGTCTTCCTCCATGGTTATTTCGCCGCCGTCCAGGATGGCGAAAATCATCCCCATCTGCAGGTTCGCGTAATCGGCGTGATCGCCCTCAACCTTGGTATTGGGCGCAGAAAAGATGACCTGGGTGGGCGCATTCTCCGTCGGCGCGAAGGTGACGGCGCTGCCGTCCGCCTCTTCCTCCAGCCACCAGTCGTCCGGCGACGCCACCGAATACACCCCGTCCATCAGCGGCACGCGAATCACTTCAGCCGCGTTCGCCGCCACGCACCAGAAAAAACACGCCGCCACCGCCATCATCCATCGCCCTGACATCGCGCTTCCCTCTCCCCTTTGAAAACGGGGGGCTGGGCGTACCCCAGCCCCCCCCGCGAGTACGTGTCCATGCTTTGCTTTTCGTCCGACGCTTACGCCAGCATGGTACCTGTCTGGATAAAGCGGGAGTGCCACGACAGGGCCTCGTCCAGCAGGGTCGGCGTGTGCTTGCCCAGCGATTCCTCGCAGGCGCGCTTGAAGTAATCCTGCAGCATGCCGCGGTAATCGGGGTGGGCGCAGTTCTTTATGATGGACTCGGCGCGCTGCTTTGGCGACAGGCCCCGCAGGTCGGCCAGGCCCTGCTCCGTCACCACCACCATGACGTCCTGGCTGCCGTGGTCGACGTGGCAGCACTTCGGCACGATGGCGGAAATCTTGCCGCCCTTGGCGATGGACGGGGTCATGAAGATGGAGTACGAAGCCGAGCGGGCGAAATCGCCCGAGCCGCCGATGCCGTTCATGATTTTCGAGCCCATGACGTGGGTCGAATTGACATTGCCGTAGATGTCGGCCTCGATGAGCGAGTTCATGGCGATGCAGCCGAGGCGGCGGATGACCTCGGGGTTGTTGGAGACTTCCTGCGGGCGCAGAATCAGGCGGCCCTGATAGTCCTTCATGTTGTTGTTCAGTTCGCACGCCATGTCGGGCGAGAGTGAAAACGCCGTTGCCGACGCCATCTTCAGCTTGCCGCACTTCATCAGGTCAATCATGCCGTCCTGAATCACTTCGGTGTAGGAGGTCATGTTTTCGAACGGCGACTTGCCGAGGCCGACCAGCACCGCGTTGGCGATATTGCCGACGCCGGACTGCAGCGGCAGCAGATTCTCGGGCAGGCGGCCCTTCTTGACCTCGTGGGAGAGGAAGTCGATGAGGTTGCCGGCGATTTTCATCGCCACGTCGTCGGGGGTGGAGAAGGGGGCGTTCCTGTCCGGCATCTCGGTCTCGACCACCGCAACCACCTTGGCCGGGTCGACGGTGAGATACTTCTCGCCGATGCGATCGTCCGGCTTGAGGACCGGAATCGGCTGGGTAAAGGGCGGCTTGGCGATGGAGTAGATGTCGTGCATTCCTTCCAGGTCGGCGCTCTGCCATGAATTTACCTCGATGATCACCTGTTCGGCGAGGTCGAGCCAGGTCTGGTTGTTGCCGACCGAGGACGACGGCACCAGCTTGCCGTCCGGACGGATGGCCGTGACCTCGATGACGGCGGTGTGGCAGGGCCCCATCGCGCCAGACCGGGCGACCGGCGCGGCGTGGCTGAGGTGATTGTCGAAATAGCGCGCGTCGGCGGCGTTGATGCGGTTGCGCATATGCGCGTCGGACTGGAACGGCATGCGGTAATCGACGCCGTTCACCTCGGCGAGCGCGCCGTCCAGTTCGGGCCCGGTGGATGCGCCTGTCCACAGGCTGACCTGGAACGATCCGCCGTTCTCGTTCACCTCGCGCATGATGTCTGCAAGGGCCTTCGGGACCGCCTTCGGGTAACCGGAACCGGTGAATCCGCTGGCGCCGATATTGGTGCCCGGCTTGATCAATTTGGCTGCCTCTTCGGCGCTCATCAGCTTCGAGCGCAGCGTGTCGCATGTAATGCGGCTGTGATCAATCACGACGGTACTCCTCCTGCTTAGCTTTGCCGAGAAAACCGGCCTTCACGGCGGCCGGATGATAGGGCATTTGGGTAAAAAGGTTATAAAGATTATATTATTGATTATACCGCCTCTTCGCCATTATTCAATAAACTTTTCCCTATTTTATAACTTTCGCGCCGGAAAACATATACGCGCATCATGGATTCCTTTGGCTGGGGGATTGTCATGTCCCGGCCGACAGCTTGTGGCGACCAGCGGGGGGGCCGGTCCCATGCAGAGGAGGGTCGAACAATGGCGAAAGCCGTACGCTACCAGGTAAGACGGTCCGATTGGCAGCCGCCCCAAGGGGATATGGCGCCTGAAATGGAGAATCCCGAAGGCAAGGCGCGGGTGGTGGCGTCGCGCGCCGCGCGCGCGGCGGCACGGAAGGTTGATCCGCGCGTCAGGAAATCGGCCGGCAAGCGCGTCGAGGAAAAGGTTGTGTCCCGCGCCAAGCGGACCGACATCGAGACGCCGGAAGACATGGCCAAGCTGGTCCGCCGCGCCAAGGTTGCGGTAAAGTCGGAAAAAACCCGCCGGCTGGGCGAGCGGCCGCGTCCCTAGCGCTTTTTAAAGAATGACTGGTTCCTGACTGGGCCTGCCGTTGCCTTCAGAAAGGAGACATCGGCACCGTCACCCCGGCGGTACCGGGGCAGTGGCTAATGACCCTGTGCTGCAATGCGATTCAGGGTTCCCTGCCGTCCAGGCCCAGCCCGCCTGCCCCGGCACAACTTCCGTTTGCCATGCAACGGACGTTTTTCCCGCCGGGGTGACGTGGGAGAAATATAAAGTGGTTTGGTGAAATACCGCATTGGGCGGGAAAAAGGTAAAACTTGAAAAGAACGCCGTCCATTCCTGACGGCGTTTCTCTGTTACAGTTTTTTGGGAAGCACCATGGGGAGGAGCCGGCACGGTGCGGTCGCGGCTTCGTCGTGGACCAGGTCGGCCAGCTTTTTATCGTCATAGACCTTTTCTACCGCGCGCCTGGCTTCGTCCCAGAGGCTGAGGAAAACGCATTTGCCGGTCAGGGGACACAGGTGATCGGCCACGCACTCGACCGGGTGGACCGACGCCTCGATAAAGCGGACGACATCGCCGACGCTGATATCGGTGGCGGGACGGTTGAGGACAAAGCCGCCGTCCTTGCCGCGCTTGGACGAGACAAAGCCGCCCTGGCGGAGCTCGTTCATGATGTTTTCAAGATACCGGTGCGGAATGTGCTGGGCGTCGGCGATCTCGCGAAGACGCACCAGGCCGCCTCCCTCGCGCCTGGCGAGTTCGAACAGGGCGCGGACCGCATATTGGCATTTCAACGATAAACCCATTGGCCACCATTTCCGCTGTTACGACGTCGGCATCTCCCGCCGCAAAATCACCTGCAGGCCGGTCACCTGCTCGAGCAAATCCGCTTTTTTCGGCAGTTCGTCCATGATGATGCCCATGTCGCCGACAATTTCCAGATACAGGATTAACCGCCGCCCCGAAATCTCGGCCCGCATGTCGTGCACGCTCTGTTGATGGCCGCGGTCGAGCACGTCGGCAAGGCGCAACAGGCCGGCCAGCTTGCTGACGCGGAGGCGTTCCTCGCGGGTGAGGGCCATGAATTCAGGGTGATCGCGCGACGGCAAATCGCGGCGGTGGAAATAGACGATTTGGGAGGTCAGGAGCCTGTCCGCCTCGTTCAGGCCGACAATGTCGGAAAACTTGACGAGATAGGCGCTGTGGCGCTGGTGGTGGTGCTCGTTCACATACATGCCGACGTCGTGGAGGACGGCGGCGAGTTCAAGCAGGAGGCGGTCCTTTTCGCACAGGTCCAGGAACTCGCTGAGCGCGTCGAAAAGGGTCAGGGAAAACTCGGTCACCACCCGCGCGTGGGTGCGATCGTAATTGTACTGCTCGCCCACCGCCCGGGCGGACCGCACCATCTGCCGGCGGAAAGCCATAAGCGGGTTTTCGCCCCTGAGTTGCATCGCCATCTCGGTCAGGAGGCCGGTGAGCATCTCCATGTCGGTGAAGGTGACCTGCTCGACCTCGGCGGCGGTGATGAAGTTTTCGAGAATCATCATGGCGGGGATCAGCACTTCGACTTCGGCCAGGCCGACGTTGTACTCGGCCCCGAGTTCGAGCGGGCTGAGGGTGGTCGCCTTGCGGATGCGCTCGCGCAGGATGTCCGACCCTATGACAAAGTCCCGCTCGTGGCGCTCGGCGGCGGGATCGCGGCGGAAGGCGCGGTAGAGGGTGCGGTTCACCAGGAGGAAGTGGGCGATGTTGTATTCCTGATAGGCGTCCTGGGTGGAGCGGACAATGTTGGCGGCAAGCGCCTGGACCCGTTCGGCCCGGCTCTGCATGCCGCCGGAGGCGGTGGTGTGGAACAGCCGCGAGGTGCCGAGACGGCGCGAGCCGCCGGTCTGCAAGTCCTCGCCCCGGAGAATCATGATTTCGGTCGAACCGCCGCCGAGGTTCAACGCCATCGAATAGCTGCCCTGGCGCTGCCGGAGCCAGGGAAGCAGCGCCTGGTAGATGATGCGGCTTTCCTCGATAGCGTCGAGGACCTCTAGGTCCATGCCGGAGAAATGGCGGATGCGGTCGACAAGGATGGCGCGGTTCGAGGCTTCGCGGACGGCGGACGAGGCGACGGCGCGGCGGTGGGTGACATTGTAATCGTCCAGCACGCGGAGGAAATTTTCCATGACGGTGACGATGGAAAAGAGTGTGTCGGGGAGAATCTGTCCGTGGCGGAACGAGTCGGCCCCGGTGGAGACGGGATGGGTCAATTCCTCCAGCACGCGGACGGGACCGTCCGGAATGGTCTCGGCAATCTTCATCCGCATGGCCCCGGACCCGATGTCGATGGCGCCCAAGAGTTCCGGCCTGGGCCCGGTCCGCCGACGCCGCCGCGTCTTGGTGCGGGTTCCCTCGGCGGGAGCCTTCTCGTCCAGATGATCGTCCGGGCTGTCCATAACGGAAATCCCCTACGCGGCGTCCAGCGGCGCGAACACCTCCAGTAAAACCACCATGAGATCGTATCCAGCGTGTGCCCCGGTGGCAATGCCGAATCCGCGCTCCATATACAGGAAGGCAAAGTAGATGCCAGCCATGAAACGGAACGCAAAGACCGGAATCCTCTCCCGCGCGTGGGCCAGGGAGAGGATTTCCTCCGGACCGCCCGGGAGGTGGTGCGAGGCGGCGAAAAGAACGGCCTGCAGGACCGCCGCCACCACGAACTTCCAGCCGCTTCGCATCCCCAAGCCGCCCAGCAGCGCGGTCAGGATGCCCATTATGAGAAGGCGGAAGAAAAATTCCTCATACACCCCCGCCCCGCAACTCAGGGCCAGGTTGGCGCGCCAGGAGATTTCGCCGCCGCCGTTCGTGGCCGAGAGCGGCAGGTAGGTAAGGAGCCGCACCACCAGCCGCGACAGGAGAAACACCGGCAGGGCCATGACCAGGCTTTCCAGAATCATGAGAAGCCAGGTATAGGCCGGCGGCCAGTGCCACGGCCGTCCGGTCATGGCGTGCATGACCAGGAAGATGATGACGACCAGGACGAAGGACAACAACGGACCGGCCATCCCCAGCCGCCCCAAAGCGTCGCCGATGGCGATGTCGATGGCGTTGGCCCAGCGTAACCCGGCGAAGGTGTTCAGCCACCATAGGCCGGCGTGGTAGACGATAAACAGCGGCAGCGCGAACAAAAACCCCGTCAGCGGCGCCGAGCTCGCCTCCATATAACTCTGGTACGCCCCCGGGCCGCGTGTATCCTCCAGGTCAAGGACTTCCATGCCACGCTCCCCTCATCTCAAGTGTCGTTTTCTCCCTCTCCCTTTGAAGGAGTGGGAGAATTCCTTCAGCAAGGCATTACGGTAGCGCCAATGCCGTGGACCCGGGCCATATTCACACGCCTTTACTTCGCCTTGGCATAGGAATCCTTCAGCCCGACGGTCCTGTTGAACACCGGCTTTCCCGGCTCTCCGTCCGGGTCGGCGGCGAAATAGCCGAGGCGCTCGAACTGGTAAATGCTTTCCGGTGCGGCGTCCGCCAGCGACGGCTCCAGTTTGCAGCCGGTCAGGACGGTGACGCTGTCCGGGTTCAGGTTGTCGAGCCAAGTGCCGCCTTCGGGCGCGACCGACGGGTCGTCCATCAGGAACAGGCGGTCGTAATTCCGCACCTCCCCGTCCACGGCGCGATCGGCGGAGACCCAATGCAGGGTCGCCTTGACCTTGCGGCCGTCGGGCGCGTCGCCGCCCCGGGTGGCGGGGTCGTAGGTGCAGCGGAGTTCGACGATTTTGCCGTCCGCGTCCTTCACCGCTTCGCGGCAGGTGATGAAGTACGCGTACCGGAGCCGCACTTCGCGGCCGGGCGAGAGGCGGAAGAACTTCTTCGGCGGGTCTTCCATAAAGTCTTCCCACTCGATATAGAGTTCGCGCCCGAACGGCACCTTCCGGCAGCCGGCGTCGGGATCTTCCGGGTTGTTGACGGCGTCCAGGTCCTCGATTTGCCCTTCCGGGTAATTTTCGATAACCACCTTGATGGGATCGAGGACCGCCATGGCGCGGGGCGCGCGGCGGTTGAGATCTTCGCGGAGGCACGCTTCCAGCAGCTGGATATCGACGCGGGAATTCGTCTTCGCGAGCCCGATACGGGTGCAGAAGTCGCGAATCGCCTCGGGCGTATAGCCCCGGCGGCGCATCCCGGAGATGGTGGGCATGCGCGGGTCGTCCCAGCCGCTGACGCGGCCTTCCTGGACAAGCTGGATGAGCCAGCGCTTCGACAGGACGGTGTTCGTCAGGTTCAGTCGCGCGAACTCGATCTGCCTGGACGGGAATACGGGCAGGTTGGCGATGACCCAATCATAGAGCGGGCGGTGGTTTTCGAACTCCAGCGAGCAGCACGAGTGGGTGATGCCTTCGAGCGCGTCCGACAGCGGGTGGGCGAAATCGTACATCGGGTAGATGTGCCACTTGTCGCCGAGGCGGATATGGTGTGAGTGCGAAATGCGGTAGAGAACGGGGTCCCGCATGTTTAGGTTGGGATGGGTCATATCGATCTTGGCACGGAGAACGTGTTTGCCTTCGGCGAATTCGCCCGCCTTCATCCTGCGGAACAGGTCCATATTAATCTCGACCGACCGCTCGCGATAGGGGCTGTTGACGCCGGGCGGAGTCGAGCCGGCCTTTTTGCCCTCGGCGGTACCGCGGTTGATGCGGATTTCCTCGGCCGACTGCGAATCGACATAGGCTTTCCCGGCGGCGATGAGCATTTCGGCGAATTCGTAGAGTTTGTCGAAATAATCGGAGGCGAAGAAGAGCCGGTCCTCCCAATCGATACCGAGCCAGCGGAGATCGGCCAGGATGGCGTCGACGTATTCGGTGTCTTCCTTGGCCGGGTTGGTGTCGTCGAAGCGCATGTTGAACTTGCCGCCGAAGGACTGCGCCAGCCCGTAGTTCGTCAGGGCGGCCTTGCAGTGGCCGATATGCATATAGCCGTTGGGTTCGGGCGGGAAGCGGGTGTGGACATGATCGTAGCGGCCCGACGCGAGGTCGGCGACGATTTGTTCCCGGATAAAATCCGTCGCCGGAGCGGGGGTTGCGGGATTCTCGTTTTTGCAGCTCATAAGTGCGGTTTCTTTCATCACGTAATATTATATGGCGTGCCATGTTAGCCATGGCACGCTGGACGGATCGCCCGTTTGCGGGGCCGGACCGATAGTAAGTATACTTTTTGTTTCGCCCGAAGAAAAGAGGCTGGTTGGTAAACGCGACTCCCTGGTTGAGCAGCGGGAAAAACGGCCGTTACGCCCCGAACAGCCGCTGGGGCATAAACGTACTCCCTCTCCCTTTGAGGGAGAGGGCCGGGGTGAGGGTGATGCACCATGCCCACAGTTTGATTGCGGCACAGCGAAAAACCGGACCGAAAGACCCCTCACCCCGACCCTCTCCCCCTCCGGGGGCGAGGGAGTATCGTTTGATGCCAAAAAAAGGGGACGACCCAACGGCCGTCCCCATGCTAATCCTTGTTTTACGTTCCTGCTTAATCGCGGTACGGTTCATCCTCGCCCGACTTTTCGTCGTCCGGCACGGCGACCGGTTCGGTCGCGGCGCTGTCGTCGGCATTCGCTTCCTTCTTCTCCGGCATGAGCGTCGGATCCGGTTCGGAGTCGAAGTAGACGTGGTCGTCCCGCAGCCTGACCGTTACCCGGGTGCCAGGGGTGACGCCGCCGCCGAGAATTTCCTCGGCAATCGGGTCTTCGATCTGACGGCTGATGGTGCGCCGGAGCGGTCTCGCGCCGAAGTCCTGGTTGTAGCCCTTCTCAATCAGGAACTTGCGGGCGTCCTGGTCCAGCTCGAGGCCGATGAACTGCTCGGCCAGGCGCTTCCTGAGACCCGAAATCTCGATGTCGATGATCTTGTCCATATCCTCCAGGGAGAGATATTTGAAGACGATCAACTCGTCGATACGGTTGATGAATTCAGGACGGAATTCCCGCTCGACCGCTTCCGTGAGGCTCTTTTTCAGCCGGTCGAAATCGGTCTCGTCCGAGCGCTTGTTAAAGCCGAGCGTGCCCTGCTTCTTGATTAGATCGGCACCGACGTTCGACGTCATGATGAGGATGGTGTTGCGGAAGTCGACCTTGCGGCCGTAGCTGTCCGTGACCTTGCCCTCTTCCATGATCTGCAACAGGATGTTGAAGATGTCGTGGTGCGCCTTCTCAAGCTCGTCCAGCAGCAGCACCGAATAGGGACGGCGGCGGACTTTTTCGGTCAACTGCCCGCCTTCCTCGAAGCCGACATATCCCGGAGGCGCGCCAACCAGACGGCTGACCGCGTGTTTCTCCATGTACTCTGACATGTCGATTTGAATCAGCGCGTCTTCCTCGCCGAACATGAACTCGGCCAGGGCCCGCGCCAAGAGCGTCTTGCCGACGCCGGTGGGACCGAGGAAGAGGAACGTCCCCATGGGACGGCGCGGATCCTTGAGGCCGGCACGGGAACGGCGGACCGCCCGGGCGATGGCCGAAATGGCGTCGTCCTGGCTGACCACCCGCTTGTGCAGTTCGTCCTCAATCTTGAGCATCCGTTCCTGCTCTTTGGCTTCGAGCTTGTACAGCGGAATGCCGGTCATGGACGAGACGACCTCGGTCACCGCATCCTCGCCGACGACGCCCCGGGCGGCGTGGGTCTTTTCTTTCCACGCTTCCTTGATCTCCTTGATCTCTTTCTTCAAGGCTTCTGCCTGGTCGCGGACGCGGGCGGCGCGCTCGAAATCCTGGGCGTTGACCGCCTCCTTCTTTTCGCGCTCGAGCGTCTCGACCTCTTTTTCCTTGTCCTTGAGATCCGGCGGACGGGTCAGGGACGACAATCGTACCCGCGAACCGGCTTCGTCGATGACGTCGATGGCCTTGTCCGGCAGGAAGCGGCCGGAGATATAGCGTTCCGACAGTTTGACCGCCTCTTCCAAGGCCTCGTCCGTGATGCGGACGCGGTGGTGGGCTTCGTAGCGGTCGCGCAGGCCCCTCAGGATGGCAATCGTCTCCTGGGCGCTCGGCGGGTTGACGATAATAGACTGGAAGCGCCGCTCGAGGGCGGTGTCCTTTTCCACATATTTGCGGTACTCGTCCAGCGTGGTCGCGCCGACGCACTGCACTTCGCCGCGCGCCAGGGCGGGCTTCAGGACGTTTGACGCGTCGATGGAGCCTTCGGCCCCGCCCGCGCCGACCAGCGTGTGAAGTTCGTCGATAAAGAGGATGACATTCTTGGCGCGGCGGACTTCGTTCATGACCGCCTTGATGCGTTCCTCGAACTGGCCGCGGTACTTCGTCCCGGCGACCATCATGGCGAGGTCGAGGACGACGATGCGCTTGCCCAAGAGCAGTTCCGGCACGTTGCCGTTGACGATGTCCTGCGCCAGGCCTTCGACAATGGCGGTCTTGCCGACGCCGGCCTCACCCAGGAGCACCGGGTTGTTCTTGGTGCGGCGGGAGAGAATTTGCAGCACGCGCTGAATTTCCTTCGACCTGCCGATAACCGGGTCGAGGGTGCCTTCGCGCGCCAATTGCGTCAGGTCGCGGCCGAACGAGTCGAGGGCCGGGGTGGCGTTGTCGGCGTCCTGCTTGGCCGCTTCGCCGCCGTGGGCCGAGCCGCCCTGTTCCTGGTTGACGTCCGCGCCGAGGAGTTCCATCAGTTCGGCCCTGACGTCCTCCAGTTTGACGCCGAGGTTGAGGAGAACCTGCGCCGCCATGCCGTCCTGCTCGCGGAGGACGCCCAGCAGCAGGTGCTCGGTGCCGATATAGTTGTGCTCGAGGTTGCGGGCTTCCTCCATCGCCAGCTCAAGCACTTTCTTGGCCTTGGGGGTAAAGGGAAGGCTGGAGGAGGCGGAGATGGTCTCGCCCGGGGACGAGACGTATTTTTCCACTTCCAGACGGATCTTCTCGAGATCGACGCCGAGGTTTTCCAGCACGTTGGCGGCGACGCCCGAACCTTCCTTCACCAATCCCAGCAATATATGTTCCGTACCTATGAATTCGTGCCCGAGGCGTTCCGCCTCCTGCCTGGCAAGATTGATCACCTTGCGGGCGCGATCGGTAAATTTCTCCAGCATGTTGTCTGGCTCCTATTTACGTTGAGAGAGGGATGATTCCCATATACATATCGTTTCGCCCGCGCTATCCCTCGACGGGAAGGCCGGTACGTCATATCCTCACTTAACGTATATGGTATGGATTTGCATGGCAATTCACAATGCACAATTCACAATTCACAATTAAAACCGCTTTGTACTCCCACGCATTGTAAATTGCATAATTGTACCATAATTGTGCATTGTGAATTATGAATTGTACAGCTACTGCCTCGCCGTCAGCCGCACGCTGCCGGAGCGTTTGACCGCGCGGTCGAGACATTCATCGAGGATGGCTACGCCCTGATCCAAATCCTCTTTCGAGATATTGAGGGCGGGCAGCATCCGCAGGACTGTCCCGTGGGTGCAGTTGATAAGGAGGCCGTGGTTGCGGCAGTCGGCCACGAGATCCGACCCCGGGAAGGTGAGGTCGATGCCGACCATAAAGCCGCAGCGCCGCACCGCCTTGACGCCCCTCTCCGGCCCGACCAGCGCGCCGAGGCGTTCGTCCAGCCACGGGCCGAGGGTCTTGACGTTATCCATGACCTTCTCGTCCTCCATCGCCTTGAAGGCGGCGATGCCGGCGGCGCAGCCGAGGGAATGGCCGCCAAAGGTCGAGGCATGGGTGCCGGGCTTCAGCGCGGCGGCGATGTCCGGTCTGGCCAGCATGGCCGCCATCGGCATGCCGCCCGCGATCGCCTTGGCCGTGGTGATAATGTCCGGCTCGACGCCGAAGTACTGGTAGCCGAACCACTCGCCCAGGCGGCACGGCGAGGTCTGGACTTCGTCGAAGACGAGGACGAGGTTTTTGTCGTCGCAGAGCTTCCTGAGGCCCTGGAGGAATTCGGGCGTGGCCGGGACGACGCCGCCTTCGCCCTGGACCGGCTCGACCATGATGGCGCAGGTGTCGGCATCGACGAGTTCGACGACCGAGGCGAGGTCGTTCATGCGCGCATAGGAAAAGCCGGGCACGACCGGGGTAAAGCCGGCCTGGTACTCGGGCTGGCCGGTGGCGCTGATGGCCCCCAGCGTCCGGCCGTGGAACGAATGCTGCATGGTGATGATTTTATAGCGGGGCTGCCGCGCCAGCCGCGAAAGCTTGATGGCGGCTTCGTTCGCTTCCGCCCCGGAGTTGCAGAAAAAGACCTTGCGGCCGCCCGCCCGGGTGGCGAGGATTTCGCTGAACGCGCCCTGCTCTTCATTATAATAATGGTTGGCGACGTGAATAAGCTTGTGCGCCTGTTTCGCAATCGCGTCGGCGACGGCGGGATGGCAATGGCCCAGTCCGGCCACGCCCCAGCCGGGGAAGAGGTCGAGGTATTCGCGGCCTTCGGTGTCCCAGAGCCGGGAGCCAACGCCCCGGACCATGCAGACGGGGAAGCGGGAGTAGTTGGAGATGACGTATTGGTTGAATTGATCCTGGATGTCGGTGAAGTTCATGGTGCACGCCTTTCGTGCCTGGAAAATGGTTGCCGATCACGGCTGGAAAATATCAACAGTTGTGACCACCTCCTCCGTCACCCCGGCGTGGAAAACGCATGCCGTGGGATAAACGGGAAGTTGTGCCGGGGCAGTCGCGCTCACGATGCGCTTCAGGGAACGTCGTCCCCCAGCATACGGGCATTCCGCCTGCCCCGGCACAACCACACGCGTGTGCTTTGGTCAGTGCCGCACCGCCGGGGTGACGAGTGTGGGTGCCGATACGGTCGTTCGGAAACTTAGCCGTATAAGCCGGTTGCATCGTTATCGTCGTCGTCGAAAGGCGTGCCGCGCGCGGGGCGGGAACTGGCTGGTCATTTTTTCTCCAACACGATTTCCGTGCCCACGCCGGACTTGGTGAAAATTTCCAGCAGCAGCGCGTGGGGCTGGGTGCCGGCGACGATGTGGGCCTTGTTGACCCCGCCCTCGAGGGCGAACAGGCATGCCTCCACCTTGGGGATCATGCCGCCGACAATGACCTCGTCCTGGATCAACTGTTCGACTTCGCGCCGATCCAGGTGGGATAAAATACTGGACGTGTCGTTTTTGTCCCGGTAGATGCCGGAAATGTCGGAAATGAATACCAACTTCTCGGCGTGCAGGTCGCGGGCGATAAGGGCGGCGGCGGTGTCGCCGTTTACATTGTACAGATATTTCGACTCCCTGCCGCAGCCGCAAGCGACCGGGGCGATAAGGGGAATCCGCTCCTTGCCGTCGGGCCGATGGAAGTCCTCGAAGGCATGGTGGACCGGCGTCGCGTCGATGGCGACCGGCTCGCCGACAAAGCCGAGGTCGGCTCCGGGATGGCTCGGGAGCGATTTTTTGATCGCCCGCAGGAAGCCGTGGTCGCGGCCGTTCAGGAGAAAGCCAAGCCCGCCGGACTCTTCCAGCAGCCGCAGCAGATCGCCGCCGACTTCGTCCGACAGCACCCGCGCGACAATCTGCATGGTGGCGGCGTCGGTGACGCGCTGACCATGGATAAAGCGGGCCGAGACGCCGGTCTCCTTCATCGCGGCCGATATTTTCTTGCCGCCGCCGTAGACGATGACTGGCCGCATGCCGACCGCCAGCATGATCTGGCAGTCGATAAAAATATTCCTGAGAATTCCCGGATCGTCCTGCACCGATCCGCCCAGTTTGATGACGATAAAGCGGTTCTTGAACTCCCGGATATAGGGGAGCGCTTCGGTCAGGACATGGGCTTTTTTGACTGCGTCTTCCATTCGGCTCTTCCTGTGGTCATAATAGGGGCTTCCCGATACGGGAATAGTTTTTGACGGTACGAGTTATTGCCCGTTGTGTCAAGGGGCGTCCGACCGTCCCTCACAATAAAGGAAACGCATGCTTCTCCCCCTGGTTAGGCTGAAGACGCCGCGCAATTCGCGGCATCCGTGGATATTTAAGAAAATGACCCAGGCCCCGCGCGGCGTTCGGCTCGAAGCCGGGTCGCTCGTTGAAGTCCGAAACCGCGACGGCGGCTTTATCGGCCGCGCCTTTTACCACCCGGAAAACACTATCGCCCTGCGGATGCTCACCGAGGACAAGGACGAGGCGGTCGACTCCGCCTTTTTCCTGCGCCGGCTTCGGGACGCCAAAACGCTCCGCGAAGCAGCCATCGACCTCGCCCGGTCCGGCGACAGTTACCGCCTCGTCCACGCCGAAGCGGACGGCCTGCCCGGACTTGTTATCGACAAATTTGCCGACGTGCTCCTTATCGAACCGTATGTAGCGGGCTGGCTCTACATGGCGGACGAACTGGTCGCCGCCCTGGCGGAACTGTTTCCCGGCTGCCGGGCGGTGGTCCGCGCCGACGCAAACGCGGCAAAAAAGGAAGGCGTCTCCTTCGCCAAACTGGAGAAGCGCTTTCCCGCGCCGGGCCACGTCGACATCACAGAAAACGGCATCCGCTACCGGGTCGACTTCCTCACCGGCCACAAGACCGGGTTCTTCCTCGACCAGCGGGACAACCGCGCGCGGGTGGCGTTTTTGGCCAAGGGCCGGGACGTCCTGGACTGTTGCTGCTATTCGGGCGGCTTCGCCCTGTCGGCGTGGAAAGGCGGCGCGAAGCGGGTGGAAGCGGTGGACCTGGACGAAGAAGCTCTCGCCATGGCGAAGGCGAACTGCGACCTGAACAACGCGAGCGGCATCGACCTCCTCCACCGGGACGTCTTCGACGAACTGCGCGACCGGGCCGCATCCGGGCGCGACCACGACCTCGTCGTCCTCGACCCGCCGAAGCTGGCGGCCGGGCAGGATGATGTCGAACGCGCCCTCAAAACCTACTACGACATGAACAAGGCCGCCCTCAAGGCGGTGCGGCACAACGGCCTGTTCGTCACCTGCAGTTGTTCCGGCGCGGTGCCGGAGGAACGCTGGCGGCAGGCGGTCCGTAAGGCGGCGGCCGACTCGAACCTGAACCTCACGATCTTCGGGACCTTCGGGCCGGGCGCGGACCATCCGGTGGCCGGGGACTTTCCGCAAGGGCGGTATTTGAAAGCGCTGTTTACGCGGGTGAGCCACTAACGCTACGCCTCCCCCAAACGTCACCCCGGCGTGCGGGCGTAAACCAGCGGGAAAAACGGGCGGTTCGGCCGGGGTCCGCGGGGAGAAACAGTGTTAACACCAAACTCGAACAATCTGTACACGTACGCTAGCTGTATGCCCCGTCCCGCCCCATGGCCCCCGGCCGAACCGCCCGTTTTCCCCGCTGGTGGAGGTCCGCACGCCGGGGTTACGTTTAAGGTGAGTTGTAGCGTAATGAGTAAATAAGTAGCTGTTGCGCGGTGAGGGTTTTCTGGAGGAAATTCGCATGTATGATCCTGCCGATTTTTGCCGCGAACTCGAAATCCGTGGCGTCGATTTCATCGCCGGCGTACCTGACACGGTGTTGGAAAGCTTCTGCAATTACGTCTATCAGCATCCGCCCACGGGCGGCCACGTCCTGACCCATAACGAAGGCGGCGCAATTGCGCTGGCCGCCGGGCACTACTTCGGCACCGGCAAAATCCCCGCCGTCTATATGCAGAACAGCGGGATCGGCAACGCCCTGAACCCGATATTGTCCTTGGCCAACCCGAGCGTTTACGCGGTGCCGATGCTGGTGCTGGTGGGCTGGCGCGGCGAACCGGGACGCAAGGACGAACCGCAACACCTGCGTCAGGGCAGCGTCACGCAAACGATGTTCGAATGCCTGGACATCCCCTGCGCCGTCATCACGCCCGATCTGGACGAAGCGAAGGCGGCGCTCGACCGCACGTTCTCGCACATGCAGACAAACCCCGGTCCGCATGTCCTCCTCTTCCGCCACGGCTGCTTCACCCCGTCGCCGACCGTGCCGGCCGGGTACGAGACGCCCGGCCTCACCCGCGAGGAGGCGATCCGCACCATCATCACACTCCTTGACCCGACCAGCCCGGTTGTCGCCTCGACCGGCATGGCGTCGCGGGAACTGTTCGAACTGCGCGAGGCGTCGGGCCAGGCGCACGAGCGCGATTTTCTGAACGCCGGGGCCATGGGGCATGCGTCGATGATCGCCCTTGGCGCGGCGATGGCGCAGCCGGACCGGCAGGTGGTGTGCCTGGACGGCGACGGCGCGCTCTTCATGCACCTGGGCGCGCTGCCGCTCGCCGCCAGCCTGATGCCGGCAAATTTCGTCCACATCCTCTTGAACAACGGCGTCCACGACTCGGTCGGCGGCCAGCCGGATCTCGGCGCGGACGTCGACCTGGAGTCCCTCGCCCGCACATGCGGCTACCGCATGACGGCCCGCGTCGAAGAAACGGACGAACTGCAGGACGCCATCCGCCGCTGCCGCGACGAAACTGGGCCGTGGTTCGTCGAGGTCAGGGTCAAGCGCGGCTTCCGCAAGGACCTGGGCCGGCCCACCATCCCCTTCGCCGAGATGGGCTGCAATTTCCGCGATTTCCTGACGAGCGGCGGCGAGCCGCTGCATCGGGGCGATACCAAACAATAACAAGGAGTAGCCGCAGTGCCGACCATCGCCTTCGCGCCTTCGGGCAAATCCGCCGACGTCCCGTCCGGGACGCGCCTGTCCGACGCCTGCCGCCAGGCGGGCTTCACCCTGCCGACGCCCTGCGGCGGCAACGGCACCTGCGGCAAGTGCCGCGTGCACGTCGTGTCGGGGGACGTCCCCGCCGACGCGAAACAACGGGCCTGCCTTTCCCCGTCACAACTCGCCGACGGCTGGCGGGCGTCGTGCATGGCGGACGTCGCCGGCGACCTCACCCTCGCCGACCCGGATGCGGAACGGCCCGAGGTGGTCCTGACCGACATCGGCGGACGCGGCGCGGAAGGGCTGGGCGGCGGGCTGTGGAGCGTTGACGTTGTCCTCGCCAAACCGACCAAGGAGGATCAGCAAAACGATCTCGACCGGCTGCGACACGGACTGGCCGACGCGGGAATGGACCGGGCCGACGCGCTCCTTTTCGACACCCTTGTCCTCGCCGCCCTCCCCGGCGTGCTGCGGCAGAACGGCTTTGCCGTCCGCGTCACCGGCCTCGGCGACCGGGTGCTGGCGGTGACGGGCCGGGAGGCGGCAGGCCGCCGGCTCGGCCTCGCCGTCGACCTCGGCACCACCACCATGGCGGCGGCCTTGTGCAATCTCGACACCGGCGAGGTGCTGGCGGTGACGAGCCGCGCCAATCCGCAGAGCCTGCACGGCGACGACGTCATCAGCCGCATGGACTATGCGATAAAAGGCACGGGCGAACTGGAGGAAATGCGCCTCCTCGCCCTCGACGCCATCCGCGCCCTCGCCGACGACGCCAAACGGGAAGGCTATGCCGACGAAGCCATCCTCCTCGTCGCCGTCGGCGGCAATACAGTCATGAACCACCTGCTCCTGGGGGTCGACCCGGGCGCACTGGCAGTCAGCCCGTTTATCCCCTGCTACCGCGCCGTGCCGCCTGTCCCGGCATCGTCGCTCGGCTGGAGCGGGCAATCGCCCCTTATGCTGATCGTGCCGAACATCGCCGCCTATGTGGGCGGCGATATCACCGCCGGCATCGCCGCCCACGATGTCGCCGACCTGCCCGGCGTCACCCTGTTCCTGGACGTCGGCACCAACGGCGAAATCGTCCTGGCGGCAAACGGCCGCGTCTACGCCTGCGCCGCCGCCGCCGGTCCCGCCTTCGAAGGCGCGCGCATCAGCCAGGGCATGCGCGCCCAGCCGGGAGCCATCCACTGGCTGGACGTCGCGGACGATCGGCTCGTCGTAAAAGTCATTGGCGACGCCGTCCCGGCCAAAGGTATCTGCGGCACCGGCCTCCTGGACGCGGTGGCGGCACTGCTGCGGACAGGCATTATCGACGAGAGCGGCCGGATGCTGGATACGGACGAGGCGGAAGAACTCGGCCTTTCGGCCGACCTGGCGGAACGCCTGCACGAAGGCGAGGACGGCATGGCCTATTGGCTCGAGCGCCCCACCGGCCACGGCGACGCGGGCGTAGCCTTGACGCAACGGGACGTCCACGAATTCCAGCTCGCCAAGGGTGCGGTGGCGGCCGGCGTGAAGGTGCTCCTCGGCGTCGCGGGCGTCGCGGCGGGGGAGGTCGACCGGGTGTTCCTGGCCGGCGGCTTTGGTTCGTATCTCCGGCCCGAATCCGCCGTCATCGTGGGCCTGCTTCCTGAAGGCATCCCGGCCGCGCGGGTCGAGGCGGTCGGCAATGCCTCCCTCGCCGGAACGCGCCTCTACCTGTTGTCGGTCACGGAACGCGAGCGCGCCGACGCCCTCCTCGGACGGGTGGAGTATGTCGAACTTTCGGGGCGCGACGACTTCCAGCACGCCTTTGCCGAAGAAATGCTCTTCCCATCCGGGTGAATTCGTGAACAATTGGCCTTTCGCCCTGTTCACGCTCTTAACCTTTGTAGACGGAAGTTTTATGCGAGCATTTCTCCTGCTGATTTTCCTCTCCGCCTCCGTGGTGGCGGCGGATATTCCCCATGCGCCCCATATGGCCGCAGGCGCGTCGCCCCGGCTGGTCGCCGGAGTGCAGACAGAGCCCGGCGGCACCGGCGTGTTCCAACTCTTTTCCATCGACGCCGCCACCGGCCGGGCCGGGGCGTTTGGTCGGTATAACGGACAACTCACCGGCCTCGCCCTCGACCCGGACGGCATGCCGCTGGTCCTGACCCGGGACGGCGCTCTCAACCGCCTCGGCGACGACGCCGCCAGCCTCGCCCTTCCCGATGCCCGCTGGAACATGGCAGCGCTCGCCTGGTGGGACGGCGACCCGTTCGCCCTCCACCACGAGGACGGCGCGTTCTACGAGGCGACGGTCGGCGACGGCCAGGAATGGACGCGCAGCGCCGTCGCCGTCGCCGCGCCCGGCGCGGTGGCCAGGGCCGAACTCGTGCCGCTCGGGGGCGACCTGCATCTCCTGTGGAGCACCCGGGACAACCACCTCGGCGACGGCCTGATGCACCACGCCGTCCGAGACGGCGGCGGCTGGCGCGAACTCGAGCCAATCCCGGTCGGCGGCAGCGACGGCTTTGCCGTCTACGCGGACGGCGACGAACTCCACCTCGCCGCCATCGTCCCCGACCCGCTTCGCGACGCGCCGCCCCGCATCGCGTCGCTGCGGTGGACCGGCGGCGCATGGCGGCGCACCGCTCCGCCCGCGCACACGGCCGAACGCCTCGCCGCCGCCCTCGGCGTCGCGGCGGCGGCGGCCGACGGTCAAACCTTCTGGCTCGCGACCTCAATGACAGGGGCGACCTTGTGGCGGGACGGATCGGACGAGCCGGCGCAAACCCTGGTCCAGGGGATGCCGTCGGGGTTCGACTGGTCGCGCCTCACCGGGCTCGTCACCTTCGCCGCCCTCGCGGCCCTGTTCATCATCTATTGCCGCCGCTCGCGGGTGATTTCGCGCAATTTCCCTGCCCGCCCGGCGGATCTCATCAGCCGTGGCGCGGCCCTGGGCATCGACTGGCTCATCGCGTCCTTCGCCATGGGCGTCTACCATGTCGCCAGCGGCGACATCTACATCCTTACCGATCTCATCTCCCTTGGCGATATCCAGGACATATTCTGGATTAATCTGCTCGGCCTGGCCGTGTTCATGGGGATTACCGAAGGAATGTTCGGCTGCACGCCTGGCAAGTATCTGGCCGGGCTGCGCGTCCGATCCGTCCTGGGCGGCCCGCCCACCCTGTTCCAGGCCGCGGTGCGGAATCTGTTC
This sequence comes from Planctomycetaceae bacterium, assembly GCA_021203245.1. Lineage (GTDB taxonomy): Bacteria > Planctomycetota > SZUA-567 > SZUA-567 > SZUA-567 > JAJBSZ01. Next base: position 863 of record JAJQBO010000067.1, on the reverse strand, counting down.
CGCGGCATCGACATGTATCCCCTCGGTATCGCCTTCCCCGGCCTGGTCGGGGCGATTGCGACCTTCTTTAATCCAAAGCGGCAGCGGGTCGGCGACGTCTTCGCCGGGACGGTTGTCCGCCGCCACGCACCCATAGCCGCCCGGCCCTTTTTCCTCGCCAGCGCCAGCCCGAGGCGGCTGGAACTGCTGTCTGCCCTGGTCGGCTCCGTCCGTACCGAGGCAATGGACGTCGACGAAGAGCCGAACGTGGACGAAACGCCCCTCGACACCGCGTTGCGCCTGGCCCAGACCAAGGCCAAGGCGGCGGCGAACGCCGCCCGGCCGGCCGAGATCGTCGTAGCCGCCGACACGGTGGTAGCCCTGGACGGCAAAATCCTCGGCAAGCCCGTCGACGCGGCCGACGCGGCCCGCATGCTCGAACGGTTGTCGGGGCGGTCGCACACGGTGGTGACCGGGCTGGCGGTGTGGGATTCGGCGACCGGGCAGGCGTTATCGGATGTGGAAGAGACGGAGGTCGAGTTCCGCAACCTCACGGCCCGCGAAATCGCCGACTATGTCGCCAGCGGCGACCCAATGGACAAGGCGGGGGCGTATGGCGTGCAGACCGGGTTTTTGGTCAAGCAGGTGCGGGGGAGCTTGTCGAACGTCGCGGGATTGCCGATGGAGAAGTTGCAGTCGATGTTGATGACGTTGGATTCGTAGGCTTATACGCGCGTATTCACCCTGTCGTCACCCCGGCGTGCGGACATCCATCAGCGCGAAAAACGGGCGGTTAGGCCGGGGTGCAAGGGGTGAGCAGTCACGGCCCCGGAAGGAACGGGAAAGCCCCGAGCGAAATTTTTTGGCGTGGACCCCCGCCGCAC
>JAJQBO010000055.1 GCA_021203245.1 Planctomycetaceae bacterium | reverse complement strand
GCCTTGACGGGCGGGCGGGATTGGGTCACACTGTTGCCGCATTCGCGCCGGCCGCCCCGATTCGCGGCCGCAGACGCCTTATCGGCGGCGCGAGCACAACGATCGAATGGCTGCATCCCCTCTCGAGAGGCGTCGTCCTCCGGGTTGTGGTGACGGTAACCGGCGCCACACGTCGGCGCAACCCCTACAACGGGATCATGGACCTGACGACCGATATTTTCAACCAGGATGGCGTCCTTGGTCATCCGCGATGTAACTGGGCAGATCGTCGCCGGCTGAGCGCTTCGGCGACATCGTCCGTGTTGCGCAGATAGTCGATTATCTTGTCCTTGGCCAGCAGCAGGTGCTTGTGATTGGTGTCGATGGCCTTCTGCAGCGCGCCGGTAAGGATGCCGTCGATGACGCCGGTGTGTTCGTTTACCGATTCGTCGAAGCGCTGCTTGGTGATGAGCGAATACATGCGGAATTGCTGCACGATGGCGTTGAGTTTGAGGTAGGATTGCACAAGCAGCGAATTGCCGCTCAGGCGGATAAGCAGGTAGTGCAGCGCGTTGTCCACTTCAATATAGCTGTCGAGATCGTCGGCGGCGTGGAAAGCCTCGAACTTCTTCCGGTAGTCCCCGAGTTCTTTGCGGCTTTCGTCTCGCAGGTGCGCCTGCGAGTTCAGGATGGCATAGGATTCCATCATTACCCGCATGTCGTAGATTTCCTCGATATCGTGCTCCGAAAAGGTGCGGACAAACACGCCTTTGTTCGGGTATTCCACCACCAGCCCGTCGGCGGCCAGCATGAGAAGCGCCTCGCGGATGGGCGATCGGCTGACGTCAAGGCGCTTGGCGAGCTCCTTTTCCTGCAGCCATTGCCCCTGCGCCAACTCGCCTGTCGATATTTCGTGCTTGAGGATACGGTAGACCTGTTCCTTGATCGTCGAGGTGATACGGCCCGATTGACGCACCATGCATTCGCTCCCGTCCGCCCGAAGAGGACCCGGACCAGCGCCCGGGCTTCCACACCGTTATTTTACAGCGCCGCCCCGACTTCTTCCGCCGTGCGCAGCATCGGGTTGCCCTCGATGGCGCCGACTTCGTTCACCGACCCGACTGTGACCATTCCCCGGTCGACGAGGTTCAGATAGTTGCAGATTTCCTTGTAAGTCCCGACCGGACCGGTAAAGGCTTCCGGCCGGTCGTCCTCGGCCGTCATCAGGAGAACCGCCTCGGTCAGCTTTAACTTCTGTTTGGACTGCGGCACCAAGAAGGAATAGAACTTGTCCACCGCCGCCTTCATCTGGGCGGAAAAACCGTACCAATACAGCGGCGAAACAAGCACCAGCACATCGGCCTGCACCGCCAGCGGGGCGAGTTCCCGGAAGCCGTCCTCAAAGACGCAGGCATGGCCGTTGGACCAGCATGCCCGGCAGGCGCGGCAGCCCTGCACTGTTTTCACCGCCGATTCGAAAACGGTGACGGTGTGCCCCTTGGCCGTGGCGCCCTTGATAAAGGCCGCCGCCAAGACCTCGCTGTTGCCGTTTTTTCGCGGGCTCCCCAAAATGACCAGCACGTTTTTACCCATGGTAAATCTCCTTTGCGTACCGATGTAAATTGGCGTCCAGACTCATTATACCGGGGATTGTTTGAAACAGCAAAAATATCCGTGCTCTATGGTAAAGGTTATGCATCCACACCCGATAACACTTGATAACGGGTGTACTCTCAATGGCCTAAACAAGGGCATAACCATGCGCATTGCATCGTCCACTGCGGGGAGCGGCGTTCCAAGCAGCCGGAAAGCCCAGATCGAGGCCCAGATCAAGAAGCTGGAGGCTCGCAAGCAGAAGCTGCTAAAGCAGTTGACCGGCGGCGGTGGCGGAGGCTCAGCGCCGGCGGCCGGTTCACCCAAGGGCACCGTGGCCGCCGGCTCGGCACAACCTGCCGCGCAGCCGACACAGTCCCGTCTACCCACCAGCCAGCCGCAAAACGGGGAAGGACAGGCTCCTTCCCTGCCCCAGGCAAGTGCCCCGAGCGTCGAATCACCTTCTGCACTCGATATGTCGAGCCTTTCCGCCAGCTCCGGCCTTCAGGGTGGCGGTTCGGGCGGTGGCGGTTCGGGCGGCGGCGGCGGTGGCGTACCGGATGTCTCCGGCATCATGAAGCAGATTATGCAGATTGAGATGCAGATAATGAACCTTCGTTCGCAGATCGGCGACGACGGGCTTGATTCCCTTATGCAGGCCTCGGCCGAGGGCGGCAACATCGACCCCGCCGCCATGGCCTCGGCAAGTGCCGCGCGGCAGCAGGCGGCTGCCGGTGAGTCAGCCGCTGCGCCATCGTCCGACAAATACCCACCTGTCACCGTCAAGGACGGGCACGTGGACGGATATGTGTAAAGCGCCATGCGATTGACATGCGAAGCGTGAAGTGGACTCAGCGGGACGGCCTGGCCGTCCCATTATTCTTCGCCCTGCCCCGCGTCTTCACCATAGGATTCAAGCTTGCGGTAGAGCGTTTTCAGGCCGATGCCGAGGCTTTTCGCCACGACGGACTTGTTCCGCCCCAGCCGTTCGTACTCGGAGAGGATATAGCGCCGTTCCACATCGGCCAATGGCTGGCCGGCGGCGAGATCGAGCCCGTCCGACGCGTGTCCCGCGCCGCCCGTCTCTTCCGGCAGGCAGTCGACGCCGATGACCTCGCCGGCGCTGCGGACCACCGCGCCTTCGACCGCGTTCTCCAACTCGCGCACATTGCCCGGCCACGAGTAGGAAGTAAACACCTGCAACACCTCGGGGCTGAAGCGGCGGTCGAAATTGTAGCGGGCGCAGTATTTCTGGCGGAAATGTTCGGCCAGGAGCGGGATGTCGTCCGGCCGCTCGCGCAGGGCCGGCATGCGAATCCGCACCACATTGATGCGGAAATAGAGGTCCTCGCGGAACAACCCCTCATCCACCCGCTTTTTCAAGTCGAGATTGGTGGCGCAGATGAGACGGATATCAACCGGGAGCGTCTCGGTGCCGCCGACCCGCTCGAATTCGTGCTCCTGCAGCACCCGAAGCAGTTTGACCTGTGATTCCAGCGGCATTTCGCCGATTTCATCCAGGAACAGGGTGCCGCCGTCCGCCAGTTCGAACCGCCCCTTTCGCTGGCGGATGGCCCCGGAAAATGCGCCTTTTTCGTGGCCGAACAATTCGCTCTCGATCAATTCCTTCGACAGGACGGCCACATTCACCTTGACGAACGGCCCGTTCTCACGTCGCGACAACGCCTGGATGGCGTTTGCCGCCATCTCCTTGCCGGTGCCGCTTTCTCCCTGGATGAGGACGGTGACGTCGGTGGCGGCGATTTGCTTGATCAGGTCCTTTACCCTGGTGATTTCGGGCGAATGGCCGACAATGGCGTCGAGACTGGCGGCGCGGCCGACCCGGCATTCGAGGGTGGAGAGGTAGAGGGCGTTCGCGATGACGATGCGGAGGCGGTTCAGGTCGACGGGCTTGGTCAGGTATTCGTACGCGCCCATGCGGGTGGCTTCGACCGCGTTGTCGATGGTGGCGTGGCCGGTAATCATCACGACCGGCGTTTCCGGGTGCACCGCCTTGAGGCGGCGCATCACTTCCAGCCCCGACCCGTCGGGCAGCTTGAGATCGGTCAGGACCAGGTCGAATTGCATCTCCTCCACCAGGCGCACCGCTTCGGCCTGGTTGGCGGCCGCCTTGACCCGGTGGCCGAGATCGCGGATGACCTCGGTGAGCGTTTCCCTGGTGGCGTTGTGGTCGTCCACGAGCAGGATAAAGCGTCCTTCCTCCGCCATGTTATTTCTTCGCTTTCATCATGGTGGTGACAACCTTGCCGGCCCGCTCGGGATCGCGGTCGACCGCTCCCTTGGCGAGTTGGAGATCATCCTTCTTTTTTTTGACCCGCTCGAGCCGTTCCTGCAATTCCTGTTCCCGTGCGGCCCGGAGCTCGGCCTCGCGCTGGAAACGGAGCCCCGCCTCGCGATTGGCCGCGAGCAGCTTGAACAGCAGATAGAGAAACCCCATGACAACCGCAAACGCGGTGACGAGTAGTCCGAGCATTTCGCCTCATTATAAAAAAACCGGCACCCCAACACTATATCGGGTTCCGGTTAACGGGAAAGTCAAATTTTCACGCTCGCGTCCGCGTCAGGCATAATCCGTAAACACGCTCTTGACGTCGGCAGCGGTCTTGCACCCTGCCAAAGCCTTGAGGTGAATGGGCTGCTTGACGAAGTAGATGATGGCCCGAAGGACGTTGCGGTGGCATTCGTCGTCATCCTTGGGCGTCAACACCATGAACACGTACTTCACCGGCGCGCCGTCGAGGGAGTTGAAGCCGACGCCGTCGTGAAGCAGCGCGAACGCCATGAGCGGTTCGTCGGAAAAACCGATCCGCGCGTGGGGAATCGCCACCCCGCCGCCGATGGCGGTGGAGCCGAGCGACTCGCGTTCGTTCAGGAGCCGTGAGACGGTGGAGGTGTTGGCCTTGACGACAAGGTCGGTTGAGACCATGTTTTGCACCAATGCCTTGACGACGGCGGTGTGTTCCTCGGAGGGCAGATCAACCAGAATGTTTTCTTCGTGAATGAGTTCCGCTAGCATTTCGGAGGGGGAATCCGGCATAATTCGTCTTTCATGTACGCGGGCACAAAACGGTTGCGACAGGATAAACCATACCTCTACCTTATTCTTTCCCCCAGGCAGACGCAAGCAAAAATACCCATTCCCTGCACCAATTTTTTTCATCGTCCGGAAAGATATAAATCCGGAACGAAAATTTCGTCGCCTCCGCCTTCGGCTTCAGTGTAATCGGTATCGCCAGTGGCACTTACAGGCACTGCAGCGGGGGGGGGAGCCACCACCCGCGACTGGGCTGCCGGGCGTGCCACCGGACGATTCGCTTGCGAGGGCGTATGGGTGGGCCATTCGACCCGCTCGTCCGACCGCTGCTCAAGACCGGGATACGACGATGTCGGCTGCGCCTGACGCCGGTCGGCGAACATGGTATCGGGCGAGTTCCACTCGCCTTCGCCTTTTTCCGACGGATTGTCCCGGGTGCGGGCGGGAGGCGGCCGGCGGGGATAGTTGGCCCGCCCAACCGTTGCGCCGCCGAACCGCGTTTCGCCCGGCGCGGGTTGGGTGTCGGCCGTCGCCGCCGGCGGCTGCGCACCGGGCTGAGTAATGGTGATCCGTTCCTGCGGCAACACGGGTGGCGCGGCTGGCTCAGGGGTGTAGGAAGCCTGCATGGGCGACGACATTTCACCCGGCTGGGGCGCGTAAATGAGCCGCTCGCCCTCCCGTAGCGGCACATTCACGCCTGGCGCGACAGGCGCGGGCGAATAGGACGCAGGCATGACCGTTCCTGCCGCAGCGCTGTCGCGGCGGTAGTCGGTTGGCAGGTTGGGATAGACGGGACCCGACGACGGCGCGGCGGCATACTGCGCGTAATTGGCGGTTTGAACGGGTTGAGCGGTATTGGCGACGGCGGGATAATTGGCGTATTCCCCACGCCCGGGATTCCCCTGGTACGGCTGAACGCGCACGCCGTCACGTTCCGTGATCCGGGCCGGAATCACCGGCGAAGCGCTGGCGTATTCGCGTGACGGATAGGGATTGGCCGCCAACTGGCTGCGGTTCAGGAGGGCGCTGTAGCGTGCCATGCGGGAGCGGATTTCCTTGAGCCGTTCCTCTTCCTCCAGGGCGAGGGCCGGATCACCGCCGGCGCGGCGCAGTTCTTCCAGGCGGCGCAAACCCGCCTGCTCTTCGTTTCGCAATACCCCGAGATCCCGCGCCATGCTCGCTTCAGGGCTGAGATCCTCCAGGTTCGCACTTGATTGCGCCACGGTCTTGGATCGGCCGCCAAAGCCCAGAAAACGCCGCGATCCGCCGCTCTCGGCTGAAGCCCCGTCCGTACCGCCGCCGCCGAAACACCCCGGTGCGGTCAGGACGGCAAGCGCCAACAGAGACACAACGGTAATTTTGCTATGCATGACATCCCCTGTCTGGGTCGCAGTCTCGTCATGGACGGTCAGGTCCAATAAAAAAGCCTCATCAATATTATCGGCACCCGGCGGTGCGCGGCTTTGGCCAAAATCACCACGGCGAAATCGCTTGCCACCTGGAGGGCGACGGGTATACTGGTGAAACGCCAGGCCGCATAGCGCGCGCCTGGCTCTGTTGTTTGAATAAAACGCGCCTGGCTCTGTTGTTTGAATAAAAGGATAAAGACAATGGCAGGACATCGCATTCGCGAGGAAAGACTGGGCAAGCTGGCGGCGTTGCGCGAAGCAGGCGTCGAACCCTATGGCGAACGGGTGGCGACTTCCGGCAGCATCGCCGAAATCGTCGCCTCATGCCCGGCTGAGCAGGAAAACCCGGAACAGGCCCCAAAGGTGACCGCCGCCGGCAGGGTCATGGCAGTCCGCAACATGGGGAAATCCACCTGGCTGGATCTCCGCGACCGGTCGGGCAAAATCCAGGCCAACCTGCTGCAAAAACGCCTCGGCGACGACTACGCCCTGACCAAGAACCTCGACCTCGGCGACTTCATTTCAGTCACCGGTTCGCTCATGAAAAGCCGCACCGGCGAGGTCACCATTTTCGCCGATTCCTTTGCGTTCCTGTCGAAATCGCTTGAACCCCTGCCCGCCAAGTTCAAGGGCCTGCGCGATGTCGAAATCCGCTTCCGCCGCCGCTACCTGGACCTGGTCGCGAACGAGGAATCGCGCGAGCGCTTCATCCTCCGCAGCCGCATCATTTCCTTTATCCGCTCCTACCTGGACGGCCGCGGCTTTCTCGAAGTGGAAACGCCGATGCTGCAGAGCATCTACGGCGGCGCGGCGGCACGGCCGTTCATCACCCACCACAACGCACTCGATATGGACCTGTATCTACGCATCTCGCCTGAAACATACCTGAAGCGCCTGCTCGTCGGCGGGCTTGACCGGGTGTATGAACTGAACCGCAATTTCCGGAATGAAGGCATCGATACGTCGCACAATCCCGAATTCACCATGATCGAATTGTACCAGGCCTACGCCGACTACACCGACATGATGGAACTATTGGAAAACATGGTGTCCGAAGCCGCCACCACCCTTCTCGGCACCACCAAAATCGTTTTTGAGGGCAATGAGATAGACGTCGCCGCACCGTGGCCCCGCCGGCGCATCACCGACTTAATCCGCGATGTCGCCAAGGTCGACCCCACCGACGACGACGCCATGCGCGCCGCGCTCGTCAAGCTCGGCATGGAGAAGGAAAAGGTCGCCGCGCTGAATCACGACTACCTTATCAAGGAAGTCATGGACGAACTGGTCGAGCCCACCCTTATCCAGCCGACCTTCGTCACCCACCATCCCGCCAGCCTCAACCCGCTGTGCAAACGCAACCGCGACGATCCGACCCTGTCGGACCGCTTCGAGGTGATCGTGGCCGGGTTCGAACTGTCGAACGCGTTCAGCGAATTGAACGACCCGCTGGAGCAGCGCGCGCGTTTTGAAGCGCAGGTCGGGGTCGGCGGCGACGAAGCCTGCTGCAACGAGGTGGACGACGACTATGTCTCCGCCCTCGAGGTGGGCATGCCGCCGGCCGGCGGCATGGGCATCGGCATCGACCGCCTCATCATGTTGCTGACCGGACAGGCGAGCATCCGCGAGGTGGTCCTCTTCCCCACTCTGAAGCAGAAGACCCGGGAAGAGATTGAGGCAGCCATGGAAGAGATTGATGAGGGCGAGCTGGAGGAGTAACCTCCACCCCACGCTTTGGTTTCCATGAAAAGCCCCCCGGTTATGGGGGGCTTTCTCACGTTTGGCCTTTTTCACATAACTTTTGTCAGCCATTTTCACCAATACATCAACGTGCGCTGCATCACGACGGGAAGTTGTGCCGGGGCAAGGCGGGCTGGACGTGGACGGCTGGGAATCCTGA
>JAJQBO010000222.1 GCA_021203245.1 Planctomycetaceae bacterium | reverse complement strand
GGCGCCCTTCGGAATGGTGGTGTCGCGATCCAGGGGCATACCCGCCCGCAAGACGCCCCCGCCCGGCAGGGCCACGTCGTTGTCGAACACCTGCCCCGCCTTGAAGACGGTGTCGGCGGTCAACTGGAAGGTGCTGGAACTGTCGAAGGTCACGCCGTTCTGGAACGCCATCGCACCGCCCAGCTTGATGGTATGGGTCTGGCCGTTGGTGTTCATGTCCTCGGTCAGCCGGTAGGTGTTGGTGGTCGGGGTGTCGACAGAACCGCCCACCGTCTCGTCGCCGCTGAAGCCGGTGCCGTGGGGTAATTCGATATACACCGAACCGCCGACAGCCTCGAAGCCGGGTTCCGGCTTGAACTCGATGCGGCCGGAGACGCTGCTGTTCAACCGTTCGACCCCGTCGGCTCCGGTGACGAAATTATCGTCGCCCAGGCTGAGCCTGCCGGTGGCGATAAGCGCGGCCGGCTGGTCGCCGTAGGCGGGACGGCTCAGTTCGACGACGAGATCGTTCCCTTCGCGGCGGTAGTTGACCGAGACGTTGCCGTCCAGGTCGGTCGTGGCCGGATGGTTGAGGTCGTAGCCTGCGGCGGGCGGCTTGTCGAGGCCGCGGATGTTCCAGCCGGAGGCGATGTTCAGGACATCCTTCGACCTGCCGCTGGAATCGTGCTCTTCGACAAAGGCCGGCACGTGGACCGAAGCCTGCATGGTTTTGCCGAATTCGATTTCAAGGTTGACCGTCGCCTCCTTCACCGTCGTCGGCAGGATGACGCCGACCGAGCCGCTGATGCCGGACGAGTTCGCCTCCTCGAAAATGACGGTGCCGCCGTTCCGGTTCGCGGTATAGGAGCCTGTGGCGACCAGGTGGGCGGAAGTCGCCTTGTCCACCGGGACGGTGTAGAGTTCGACATAGATCTCCGGTTTCTCGAGGGTGCCCCGGTTGACCGCCCTGGCGTAGAGTTCACCGTTCGGGCCGGTGTTGTCGCCTTTGGAAAGCCCGGAAAGCTGCCAGTCGTTGAAGACGTTGGAGGTATCCTGGGTCGTCTCCCTGATGGTGATGCTGCTCGGTTTGGCGCCGTTCGTGAAGGTATAGATGGAGTCGTTGTAGCCCTCGATATCCGACAGCAGGGTGCTGTCAGAGAGGACGGGGTTAAGGTCGCGGCCATGGATAAAACCGTCGACGCGCCTGTCGCCCCTGGCCGTGGCGGCACTCCCCTTGATGCCCAGCGCTTCGGCGACCTTGTTCTGCGCATAGTCGTCGATGCGCAGGTTCGTGAAGGCCCTGCCGTTCGGGTCCACCTTGTCGTAGACGGTGGTGGGCTTGCCGTCGGGAGAAATGCCGGTGCCGCCGGCCTGGTAGGCGGAATAGTTGAGGCCGCGGCGCTGCTCGAGCGTCGTCGGCGCGGGAAGCGGCTCGCCCATGTCGATTTCCTGCAGGGACAGGCCGTCCTTGTTGGGGTTCAACTCCACCTTGACGTAGCGGTCCTGCAGATCGCGCCAGTCGAGGTTGGTGGCGTCGAGCCACGGGCAGGTCGACGGATCAAGCCGCTTCGACGCTTCCAGGGTCTGGTTTTCAATCGCGTCCTTAACGTCCTCCACCGTGTCGCAGCCGGAGAGGTCGACTTCCAGCCCGTCCGGATAGGCGCTGTAGTAGACCATGATCTTCCCTTTGGGAATGCCCTGGCCGCCGTTCAGGTCGGCGAGACGGGTGGCGTTGTCTGTCGACATGTTGAGGCACGGGTTCATGTCCCGGGAGGGAATCTTGGTCTGCATGGAGCCGTAGACGGCGGAACCGCTGACGTTGATGGGGATGGTGGTGTCCTTGTCCACCAGCGTGTTTATCAGCTTGTCGTTGCCGGAATAGTGCACGTAGCGGCCGTTGACGATGGTGAACGGGGGCGTGGTGGACTGCTGGCCGCCAAAGACGTAGCGCGTGCCGTCCGACGCGTTCGCCGACTTGACGAGCGTCTTGAGGATTTCGCTGATCTCCTGGGCATAGGCGGAGCGCTGGCTCTGGTTTTTGGAATCGGACGCGGCTTCGATCAGCTTGTCGTTGATCTTGGTCAGTTCCGAACGGGTGCTGCGGATAAACGCCTCGGCGAATTCCAGCGTCTTGATGCCCGACGTCAGGTTCGAGACATATTGCTTCGACTTCGCAAGAAGGTTCAGCGTCTTAATGCCGATGTTGGCGTTGAGGGGGTTATCCTCGAGTTCCACCACCTGCTGCTGCAAGGCGATCTGCGACGAAACCTTGGTAAGGTTCTGGTAGTTGCGGTTGATGTAGAGAAGCGAATTCGAGTTGTTTATTTTAAAGGTTCCGCGCATCATGGCATTTGCCTCCTTGCACCTTACATGTTGATGAGGGTCTCATAAAGCTGGTCGACGGTGGAAATGAACTTGGCCGCCGACTGGAACGCCCGCTGGTAGACGATCAATTTGGTGACCTCTTCGTCCTCGTTGACGCCGGAGAGGGACTCGCGCTGGACAAACATGCGGTTGACGACGTCGCAGGACAGGTTTTTCAGGTTCTTGGTCTGGTTGGCTTCCGACCCCAGCCGTCCGAGGGTGGCGAGATAGTGATCCTCGAGAGTCATGTCCTTGAGGTTGGCAAGCGGCTGGTCGCGCAGCTTCATCAACTCGATAGCGACATCGTTGTCGCCCTTTTCGAACGACTTCGCCGCAGCCAGCAGGGACGGATTGTCGATGACGTCCTGATTGACGCCCATGGACAGGGCATTGTGGCCGGTGAAAAAGGTGTTGAGGCCAAGCGCCGCCAGCACGCCGGAAGTGTCGTTGCCGAAGGCAAACGCGTATTCCGAGGAGTTCGAGGCGATGCCAAGCTGGTAGTGCCTGTCCAGGGTGACGTCGAACACGCCGGGGACGACCTTGTCGAGGGCGGACTGGATGCGGTTGAGGAGCGAATGGCTGGCGTCCGGGTTGTCGGGGTCCCAGAGGATCATGTCGGGTTCGCCGTTGGGCCCGGGCCGGCCGTCCAGGTCGATTTCAATCGTGACGGTGGTCGGCTCGCCGGTGTTTTTGTTGTAGACGAGGATCTCCAGGTTGCCGTTTTTAATCTGGTACGTCCCGGCGGGAATGTTCGGGCCGGCATACCGCAGTTCGTTCAGCGTGGCTTCGGGATTGACAGGCCCGTTTTTCGCCGTCAGGCTGGTAAACGGCTCGAGGCCGATGCCCTGGGAGTAAATGCGGTTGAATTCCCACATGAAATTGCCGGCGAGCGCGTCGATGTCCTTTTCGTAGGAAGGGATGATTTCGTCGCGCATCTTCAACTGCGCGGCCAGCTTGCCGTCCGCAGGCTTGAGCGGGTATTTGTCGGTGGAAAACACCGGCTGGTAGGCGAGGATGCCGCTCTCGGTCGGGATGCGTTCAATCCCCACCTCCTTGACCTGATCGAAATACACCAGGTTGCGGCCGTGCAGGGAGACGATGTACGACCCGTTCGCCTCCTCGACCACATCCACGTCCATATACCCGTACAACTCCTTGACCGCCTCGCCGCGCTGGTCGCGGAGGTCGTTGGCGGTCCGGCCGCTCGCGCCGCCGACCTCGGAATTGACGATGGTGTGGTTCAGTTCGGCGATGGTGTTGAGGAGCTGGTTGATCTGCTGGACCGATCCCTGGATTTCCTCGTTGGTGTCGGCTTTGTACGAATTCAACTGCTGCGCCATCTTGTTGAAGCGCGCGGTCAGCTGCTGGGCTTCGGCGAGGAAGGTGGAGCGGATTGCCACGCTCTCGGAATTGGCGCTGAAGTTCGACATCGCCTTCCAGAAGTTCGACATGGAGTCGGAAAGGGCGTTGCCGGACAGCTCGTTGACCATGCCCTGCAGCATGGTGTAACAGCTCTGTAGCTGGCCGTTGAACTCGTCCGTGGTGGTGGCCTGGCGCAACTGCTTTTCGTAAAACTCCGAACCGATGCGCTTGACCGACCCGACCCAGACGCCGTTGCCGACGATGGCGTTTGACAACCCGCTGGTGGTGCCGACGCTGGCCACCTGGTTCATCCGCTGCCGGCTGTAGCCGGGCGTGTCGACGTTGCCGAGGTTTTGCCCGGTAACATCCAGCCCATATCGCAAGGTCAAGAGTGCGGTCGTCCCGATGGACAAGGTATAAAAGCCCATGCCTGTCTCCGTGGTTGCAGATTTTGCGGACTCCACATCCTGGGAGTGCGCCCTGAAAGCCTATCTGCAACCAGGATGCCAGTCGCGGCCACTGCGACGATTTCCTCAACCTATACCGCAATAACTTCCGGCAAATCAACAAGATATGGACTTCTTAGAGATTCTTGTTGTGCTGCCGTGAACTTCGGCTACAATACCCCTTGCGGCAGTATCTGCCGATAGGGGAACGGGTTGTTGGAGGAACGCGGCAGTGGACAAGGCAAACAAGAAGTACGTCCTTCTGGACCGCGACGGGACGATAATCGTCAACAAGCACTACCAGAAAGACCCGGACGACACCGAACTGCTCCCCAACGCCCGCGAAGGCCTTGAAAAGCTGCGCCACGCCGGCTTCGGCCTCGTCATCCTCACCAACCAGTCAGGCATCGGCAGGGGCAGGCTCACCCGCGCCGACCTGGCCGCAATCCACCGACGGCTTATCCGGGAATTGGGCGGAGGAGACGACTTCTTCGACGGCATATACTACTGCCCCCACATCCCGGAGGACGACTGTTACTGCCGCAAGCCGAAGCCCGGCCTCCTGGAACTGGCGGCGTTCGATCTCGGCTTCGCCGTGCCGGAATGCTACGTCGTCGGCGACCGCGAAATCGACATCGAGGTGGGTGAAGCGGTCGGCGCGTCCACCATCCTGGTCAGGACCGGCTACGGCCGGGAGGTCGAGACCGAAGGGGCGGCCGATCCCGATTATATCGCCGACGATCTCCTCGAGGCGGCCGACTGGATTATCCGCCGCGAGCAGTGGATCGAATCCGTCACCCATGTGCGGCGGCGAAACCAGACATGACATTCCGCTTGACAGGCGGTTAGTCCTTCATTATCATGACCATATTGTATGGACGACGCCTTTGCGAAAAGGCGTTCTTTATTTTGTCACCGTACCACGAGAGCAGAGGAAATTCGCCATGGCCCGTTCCCGCTTCAAACCCAGCGCCACCCACCGCGGCAAGCACAAAGTCAGAAAAATGCGCAAAGGCTGCGTGCCGCCGGCCAAGACCACGGCCAGAAAATAAGCCAGGTGCAGCCGACTATCAGCCTCCTCCTCACCGGGGAGGCTGCTTGGTGAGATCCCGTCTCCACCAACGTTGAATGGAGAACCATTATATGGAGTTCCCCACGTTATCCGACACCGGGAAGGAACTTCCCATCCACCCCAAGGCAATCGCCTTCGACATGGACGGCACCCTCCTGGATTACGACGGCCACCTCTCCGAATCCGTCGCCAGGGCAATCCACCTCATCGTCAAGTCGGGCATCAAGGTGTTCCTGATCTCCGGACGGCTGGAAAACGCCTGCGTCCGCTATTGGGAGGAGTTGCAGCTTGACACCCCCATCGCCGGGTGCAACGGCGCATATATCGCCTTCCCCGGCGAAAAGCCCTTTGTCGACCACCGCCTCACAACGGAAGCCCGCGATACCGTTCTTGCCTTCGACCTGGAACACAACCAGTACGTCAACTATTGTATCGAGAACGCCGTCTATTCGCTCCACGACGGGCCGGAGCGGGACAACTACTCGCGCCAGTTCTCGCTGGTCACGCTCGCGTCCGGGCCGGACGAAATCCGCGCCCTGCCCCTCCCGTCGAAGTGCCTCGTCATCACGGCGGAGAGCGATCAGAAGCGGTACCTCGACATGCTGCACACCTCCCTTGGCGGCATCGCCGACGTGACCGTCTCCAACACCCGCTTTATCGAGATCATCCCGCAAATAGCCAACAAAGGCGACGGGCTGATGGAATTGTCGGCGTGGAGCGGCATTCCGCCGGAACATTTTATCGCCGTCGGCGACGGGATGAACGACCTGCCCATGTTCGCCAAGGCCGGCTTCGCCATCGCCTTCAAGTCGGGCGACCCGCGCCTGGCCGACCACGTCGACATGATGCTGCCGCCCCTCTGGGAAGACGGTATGGAAATCCTGGCGAAATGCGTCCTGGGGATGACCAACTCGGGCCGCTTCCTCACCCCGCGCTCACGCCGCTTCTTCAAGAAATGAAACCGTATGGCCAAAAAACCGCCAGCCAAAGCCAACCGCCCCGCCCCCGATGACGTTGCGCCGCATCGGGCCAAAACGGCCGGGGGAAAAGCGCCCGGCAGCGCGAAAAAGAAAGCGCCGGCGTGGCGCGCCGGTATGGACTTTATCGTCATGCTGGGCGGCGCGCTTGTGGTCGCGCTCCTCATCAAGGCCTATGCCTTCGACGTCTACCTCATCCCCTCCGGCAGCATGGAGACGGCCCTCCACGGCCGCCCCGACGGCGGCGACCGAATCTTTTGCTCAAAACTCAGCTACCGGTTCCGCGACCTCAAGCGCTGGGAAGTGGCTGTGTTCGAATTTCCCTACGAAACCGCCCGCCGCAACGACTCCGGAGGCTACGAGTCGTTTGAACACTACCGCGGGCAGAACTTCGTGAAACGCATCGTCGGCCTGCCGGGGGAGTCCCTCGCCATCGCCCGGGGAGACATCTGGGTCAGGCCCGACGGCGCTCGCGAAGCCCACCAGCGCCTGGTCAAACCCGACCACGTCCAGCGCGGCATGTGGCTCCACGTCTATGAAGAGGATTTCGCCGACATCAGCCTGGACGAATTGCAGACCTTCTGGAAAATCGGCGGCGGCACGGTGCGGCTGGCCCGCGGCGGCCCGCTCGTCCTCGACGCGGGCGGCCAGGACGTGCGGCTCGACTACCGCGCCCGCATTCCCGCCGGCGACCGCCGCGATACCCTCGCGGAACTCCCGGGCATCCCCGACCGCTACACCCTCGAACAGCCGGTGCAGTTCCGCTGCGCCCACGTGGACGCGGACGGTGCAGCGTGCGGCCATGTCTTTGTGAAAACGCTCCGCACCCAGAACATGCAGGCCCGGTGCCCCCGCTGCGGCACCCTGGCGGATGAAACGGCCGCCGTCTTCTACCATCGCCGCTCCGGCCTCACCGCCATCGGCCGCTACGGCGTCGACCCCCGAAACGCCCCCCAGGGCGAAAACGTCAGCGCCCGGCAGGCCGATTACCACCTCGTCCCCGACCTGCGCGTCACGACCGACGTCACCCTCGCGAGCGAGACGGCGTCGTTCACCGTTGCCCTGCGGGAGGACTCCCGCTTTGTCCAGGCAACCCTGTACGGCAACGGCCAGGTGGAAATCTCCGTCAACGGCGAACCGGCACCGGTGGACCGCCGCGCCCTGGCGATGATTCGCCCCGGCGTCGCCCACGCGGTGGAATTCTATATGGTCGACGGCACGGCCCGCCTCTTCGTCGATTCGCAGCAGCCGCTGTTGGACGTGCCTGTCTACGACGACCGCCGCCCGTCCAGCCCCCGGAATGTGCCGCGCAGTTCGGGCGTCAGCATCGGCGCGTCCGGCGGGGTCGCGACGCTCGCCAATCTGAAAATCGACCGCGACGTCTTCTACTACAGCGGCTGGGAACAGGAGCGCGGCGAGAAATTCGCCATGATGAATTCGAACGGCGAAATCATCATCGGCCGCGATTCGTTCTTCCCCATGGGCGACCACTGCCCCAGTTCCTACGACGCGCGCAGTTGGGGACCGGTGCCGATGTCCTTGCTGCGCGGCCCCGCCCTTCTGGTCTGGTGGCCGCCGGACCGGGCCGGGGTCATCCCCGCGCCATAAGGGTGCGGGCATTCGCCACGATTCACTTGTCAAAGAGCTTGGGGCGGGTCGAGGCCGGAACACGTACCAGGTCAACCCACCAGTCTCAGGACGGATTCCTCCTCCGGTTCACGGCTGCACAGCCGTCCTTCCCAAAGATCCATCACAGACAGCACG
>JAJQBO010000231.1 GCA_021203245.1 Planctomycetaceae bacterium | reverse complement strand
GGAGGCTGAGCCTCTGGCTCATTTTAATTTTACACCATTATGCGGACGTTACCTGATGGTCAGCCCGCTCTGGTGGCCGTTTTCCATCTCCACCGACTCGAGGCGCACGGTCTGGCCGGCTACCTGCGGCTCGGTGAGTTTGGGGTTGCCGTTTTCGTCCAGCACCGGGTTGCCCTCGGCGTCGAGGATGGGCTTGCCGCCCGGATCGGGCGCGTTCATGTTGTTGGTGCAGACGCCGGACGACACGACCAGGTATTTCGGTTCGCAGGACGAATGGCTGAATGCCTCAACCTTGAAGGTCCGAACCGTCGTCCCGTCCGATTCCACCTGAATCGGCGTATAGCGATAGTAGATGTCGCCGGTGGGCGAGGTGTTGACGCCCAGGTTGACGCCCGCGATGACCGAGTGATCGAGATCGACCCAGCCGGGCAGACCGGTGACGTCCATATCCTTCAAATTATCGAGGCGCTGACCGACGACGCCGATTTCGAACACATCCTGGTTCTCGACATTGTGTTCGTTCAGCTTGATGAACAGGCCGTCCAGGTTCTGCGTCGGCGAGGAGGGAATGCCCGAGTTGTTGGTCGCGGCGAAGAACTGGCTGTCGCCCTTCCCTATCAGCATGGTGCATTCGCGGTCTTTGTAATACTCGATGGAGTTCGTGGACTTATCCACCACCTTGGCGTAGATCTTGCCGTCGCCATCGCAGTTGTAGCCCACCTTGAAGGCGGAGGAGGCGTCGGGCGTGAGGCAGAATTCTTCGATTTTGGCCGTATCCGGGTTATTCAGGCCCGCGCCGTAGATCTGCACGTCGCCCTTCTGGTAGACGTAGGTGCCGTCGGAAAAGCCTGTCATATACTTGGCGGGAACCGGGG
Organism: Planctomycetaceae bacterium; assembly: GCA_021203245.1. Taxonomy (GTDB): domain Bacteria; phylum Planctomycetota; class SZUA-567; order SZUA-567; family SZUA-567; genus JAJBSZ01. Next base: position 7,113 of record JAJQBO010000231.1, on the reverse strand, counting down.
GCGGGCCGTAATCGGGCGCGCTGCCGTTCGGCGTGCCGTTGACGGTCTGGTCGATGCGCACGTCCGAGGCGAAGGTCAGGGTCGCGCCGATGCCGGTCGAATCGCGGACGTTATTGATCGCCTCGACAATGGTGCCGAGGTGTGCGCCGGCGGCGAACGAGAACATCCGCGAGCCTTTGGTGCCGGTAAGGATGAACTCCTGCTTGCCGACTGCGTGCGCGCCCTTGACGCCGGAAAGGGAATAGGCGGCGTCGGCTTCCAAATAGGCGCGCTGGGCCGAGGTTTTGGTGTTGGCCTGGTAGGGATTCTTTTCGCCGGTAAAACCGATGGACATCTTGACACCGTCCCGCTTGAAGATCTGGTCGACGCGGGAGAGGGTGGTGTCGAGGAGCGCGTGGTCGGTCGGTTCGTTGACGACGGTGGTGACGTCGTAGACGAGCTGCTTCGACCCGTTCAAGAGGTATTGATCGGAATACCGGGTGGTATTGGCAATACGGTTCAGCGTTTCGATGCCTGAATCCATTTCCGCCTGGTCGGCGGCAACCTGCTCCGGGCTGGTCACGCCCGAATTGGCGGCATGGATGGCAAGGGCGCGCATCTTTTTCAGAATGGTGTTCATTTCATTGAGTGCGCCCTCGGCGATGCCAATCAGGTTGTGGGCTTCGGAGGAGTTGCGCACCGCCCGCTCCAGGCCGGACATCTGGGAGCGGAGCTGTTCGGAAATGATAAGGCCGGACGGATCGTCGGCGCCGACATTGATCTTGTAGCCGGACGAGAGCTTCTCGATGGACTTCGCCATCGAGCCACCCGAGAGCGTCAAATTTCGGTGTGTGTTCAGGGCGGATGTATTGTGACTGATAATAAGACTCATGACGCTGTCCTCCTTAACTGGGAGTCCGCCCGGCGGATGACCCGCCAATCGCCCGTGCTCAATTCTCCGTAAGCGCCCGTTATGCTATGCTTCCCACCGGGCTGAGCGATTCGACGTTCGGACTAATCCATCCCTCTTACGGGAATGGCGTTGGTGGTATCTTTTCCTGATCCAGCCGGGCGACAGGCCCGGCGAGCTTCTTGCGCGATACGACACCGGACGGATGTGCAAAATAATTGCCACACCCGTTCAGGGTGGTTCTCACCACGGCTGAAAATTATGGCATCCACTATGTACATACACACTTACAGATTCTTGAGCTATTTTTTGGATCAGGAGAAAAAATACGGTAAACCACCTCCGCATCCTGCATTTTCTGCCGCCGACCGCATGATCTCTGCGTTTTTTGCCACCCGTTCTCTGCACAGAAAAGGCAGAGACGTTTATGATACCATCGACTCACGCCGGCTCCCAACTTCAACCAAAGTGGAAACATGGCGGGAAATTATCCTCACCGTGTATCTCATTCTTCAGGCAACGGCTCCTGCCTGTTGCGGCGGACAATACGGTTTTGACAATGGCCTTCCCGCATCCATAATGAAGGAATGGCATAATTTACCTACCAGTTTTGACGAGGAGTATTTGTGGACGAAAACGAGGCAACACCGGTGGAACCGGAGAAGAAGGGCCGCTGCTGCGGTGGGAAGTCGGCCGGCGGCTGCGGCGGGCACGGAGAGCACGACCATGATCACCACCGCGACCACCACCATCATGGGGGCGGCTGCGGCGGGCATGGCCATGGCCACGACGGCTGCTGTGGCGGCAAGGGGGCTGCGGGCGAGTAAGTACTATCATTCAAAACTCTCCGCCCCACTCCAGCGTCACCCCGGCGTGCAAACATCCAACCGGGCAAAAAGCGGGCGGAGGTCCGCACGCCGGGGTGACGTTTGGGGGAGATCAAACTCAAAAAAAGGATCGATGCCCTCCGCATCGATCCTTTATCGTTTCGTAGAGTGTCTTCAGCCAGCCTAATCCGCCGTCGCCACCACTTCCGGCCGCGCAATTTTCGACCAGGTATGGAAGCTTTCCAACGCCGCTTCGACCCGGGTCAGATATCCTGCGTCCGCGCCGTGGCCGTCGAACTGCAGCACCAGATACGGCTTGCCCACCCGGTTCATGATTTCCTTGAAGTAGGTCAGGATATACGAATCCGGACCGCACATGAAGTTGGTAAAGTACACGCCGAACAGGCGCGGATGGTCGGCCACATACTGCGCTGTCGCCAAAATCTTCTGCCCATAGTGCCAGTACATATTGGCGAATTCGGGCAGGACCGAATTCAGATCATACGGCAGCATATCGAGGTAGAAGACGGGATACCCTAGGGCCGCCATTTTACGCGGCAGGTCCAGGGTCAGTCCCGCGTCCAGCGTGTTGTACGGCCTGCCGATACACACCAGGCCAAGCCCCTCGTTCTTCTCCAGCCATTCCATCGCGTCCGCGCCCAATGCAAGTGACTTGGCAGCGAAGGCGCTCTGCGCTTCGCGAGCCTTGCGGAGAGCGGACAAACACTCGGCTTCGCTCACGTTCAACTTCGCCAATCCCTGCGCCAACGCGCGGGCGACTTCGGTGTCGGGACGGTTGAAAAGGACGATGGGCGAGAGGATCTTGTCCTTGTGTTCCAGACCGGCGGCGGACATGAGGACGCCCGGGTGGGCCTGCACGTAACAGCAGAAATGCGCGTCGGTAAAGCCGGGCGCGGTGGGCTCCCGCATCATGTACGGCACCAGCAGCCAATCGATCTTGTCGCCCTTGAGCATCTCCACGGCGTGTCCGTGGCTGGCCACAACCGGCGCGCAATATTCGGCCGAGGTGATGGCGGTGCCGTCGTGCAGGACCGTGTCGGTGGTGCGACCCGACTGTACCGCCGTAAAGCCGAGTTCTTCGACAAAGCGCTTCCAGAAGGGGAAGTAGCCATAGGTGCCAAGCGCCTGCATGATGCCGATACGGCCGCGCGAACCGGTGTGGCGCCCGCCTTCGAGGCTGAGCCAGGCGTTGTGGCGCTTTTTCCACCATTCGAAGGTGGGGTTGTCCCGCACCTTGACCTTCTTTTCGCCATAGTCGCGGCCGCACTTCAGGCCCCAGGCAAGCACGCCGCCATCGGTCTTGATGAGGGAGAGGTTGCAATTGTTGTGGCACAATTCGCAGGTTTCGTAATCCACCTGCACCTTCACGTCGGCGAATTGCAACCCCTTGAAGCGAATCGAGCGCTGCGCCTCGGGGATGCGCTCGTCCACCAGGATGCACATGCCGAGCGCGCCGGTGAGGTGGCAATAGGGGCTGACCTTGATTTCTTTGCCGAGTTCCACCTCGAAGGCGGCGACCAGGGCCTTGTTGCGGGCGGTCGCGCCCTGGAAGTAGACGTGGTCGCCAATGTACATGCCGCCCACGACCTTGTTCAGGTAGTTGTCGCGGACCGAGTGCAGGACGGCGGCTGCGACCTGGTCCTTGTTCCAGCCACGGGCCAGCAGCAGGTCGAGGTCGCGTTCCATATAGACGGTGCAGCGGTCGGACGTGAGCGGGCACGGCTTGCCCATCGCCCGGTCGGCGTATTCGGCCAGGGGAATGCCCAGCTTCAGCGACTGTTCCTCGATAAACGATCCGGTCCCGGCGGCGCAGACATAGTTCATGATGGAATTGTAGACCATGCCGTTCTGCAACTGGGTGAACTTGGCGTCCTGCCCACCCAATTCGATGATGGTGTCGACCTGCGGGTCGATAAACACGGCGGCGCTGGCGTGGGCGGTGATTTCGTTGGTGGCGAGATCGGCGCCGATAAGTTCGCCGATCATCTTCCTGCCCGAGCCGGTCGTCCCGACGCCCTTGATGTCCAGCGTGAAGCCGCCGCGCGTCTCCATCTCGCGGGCCGCCTTCATGAGGAGCTGCACGGCGCGGATGGGGTTGCCGGCGGTCTTTCGGTAAATCCAGCCAACCACCTTGCGCTCGCGGTCGAGAAACACCGCCTTGGTGGAAGTGGAGCCGATGTCGACGCCGAAGGTGACCCGGACCGCGCCGGTGTGCGGGCGGGTGATGGCGATTTCCGAACCGTCCTCGTTGACCCAATGGTCGTGCCATTTGAAGTCCGGGTAGGTGGACAGCTTGAGTTCGAGGGGCGGGCGCAGTTCGTCCTTCGAAGCGGTGGCGGTCGCCGTTTCCTTGTAATCGAACAGAGGCAGGAAATCGAATTGCATCGATTCGCTGTCGGCAAGGTAGCGCCGCAAGGCGACGGCGGCCGCGCCGTACGCGCCGACCAGGTTCGGATTTTCCGGAACCATCACCTCGACGCCCAGTTTGTCCCGCACCGATCCGGCGACGACGGAATTAATGGCCACCCCGCCGATGATGGCGGTCTTGCCGACCAGCGCCCTGCCGGAAAGGAGGCCGTCGACGGTGGAATTGCCCAACCCCACGCACAACCCGGCCGCGATGGCGTCGACGGTGAAGCCTTCCTGCTGGAGGTGAATCATGTCGGATTTCGCAAACACGGCGCAGCGGGTGGCGACGGCGGGCGGGCGCTTGTCGTAGCGCATGGCCCGGTCGGCCAGCTCGGTCGGCGGCACCTGGAGGCGGAGGGACTGCTGGTCCAGGAACGCGCCGGTACCGGAGGCGCAGGCGGAATTGATGGCGCTGCGCTGATACGATCCGTCCTCGGCCAAGCGGGTGAGGCTGAACGAGCCGCCGCCGATCTGGATGATGTTGCGGGCATCCGGCACCAGCGCCTTGACGCCCTCCACCCCCGCGACGACCGGGTCGACAAAGTCGCCGCCAATCATGTCGATGACATTGCCGCCCGAACCGGTGCGGACCACGGCCAGCACCCGGTCGAGGGGGAATTTGTCCAGCATCGCCTTGACCGTCGCCACGGGTTCGCCCCGGTGGCGCTGGTAGTCGGAAAGTTGGATTTCGTCCTGGTCGTTGATAAGAACCGCGCCGACAAAAAGGCTGCCGATATCGATGCCGAGATAATACATGCTGTGTTTACCCACCTCCCCTGCGTTCGCCCTGCTCGTTGTAAAAGTGAACCCGGCGCTCACCCTATGGTGGACGCCGGATTGAATTCTCTATTTTATCGGAAGCGTGAACCGCCACAAGCCTTTTTCCCGGCCGGGATCAACTTTGTTCCGGCGGAAAAAGCTCCCGGGGGGAGGATAGGGCGAAAGGAATCGCCGCCGCACCGCAAGTAGAGGGTGTTATCTTGCGATCCGGCCTCACAGTGTCCTGTGGACGGCCGCCCAGACGCCGGGAGCCGAGCGATGAAGTTACTCCACTATGCCCTTGCCCTCTTTTTCGTCAGCGCCGCCTGCGGCGCTGGCGAATTGCATCTTTACGTCAACAGCCGTTCGTTCGACGTCGCCGTCGCGCCGGTGGACGAGGAATCGGCGGCCGCCGAACAAGCCATCCTCTACGCCCGCACCGGCGTCAACGAGGAATGGGAAAGCCTCGGCCCCTGCCGCAAGATCGTGCTGCCGGGGGGCGAGGTGCGCTTTACCCGCGAAATCGACGTCGACCACGACGGCATCTTCCTCTACACCAGCCGTCCCGTGGTGGGGGGTGAAGTGACCGAACCGCCAGGCCTGGACGATCCCGCCCAGGCGTCGGTGGTCGTCGACACCCTGCCGCCCACGGTCGAGATCGTCCTGCCGCCGGAAGGGAGCGAAGCGCGCGGCGGCGACCCGATCGCCCTGTCGTGGATCATTTCCGACGAACACCTTGCCGACGATCCCGGCGTCCTGACCTTTTCCACCGACGGCGGCCGCAGTTGGAATCTGGTCAAGCGTGGCCTGCCGGCCGAAGGCGATCTCACCTGGACCGCCCCAGCAGACGTCAGCGGCCCGACGGTCCTGCGGCTGGCCGCCGCCGACCGGGCCGGCAACGTCGGGAGAACGGTGCGGTCGGTCGAACTGGCTCCAGCCGCCCTCACCCGTGGAGACGACGGCCCGTCCGTCGTCGTCCCGGATCAGGTGTCGGAGATCGTCATCCCCCACGAAACGGTGGTCGAGAAGGAACGCGATCCCAATGCCTCCTGGCTATATTACCTTATGGCACTAAACCAGATGCGGCAAAACAAACCGGCCGAGGCGTTGCAGTATTATTGGCTGTCGGTGAAGGCGGACCCGGAGTTCATCAATGCCTGGGCCGATCTCGCGTTGGCGTACAACGAATTGGGCGCGCACCGCACCGCCCGCGACATTGTCGAACAGACCTGGGCCAAGGCTCCGGACCGCATCGATCTCGTCCACCTCTTGGGCGAAACGTTCCACGCCGAGGGAATGGCCAAACTCCGCACCGCCCGCGCCACCGAAGAGCGCATGCAGGCGAAGGCCTGCATCGACCAGGCGGTCGGCTGGTACGGCAAGGCGCTTGAACTCGCCTCCGAGGACTGGCGGCTGGCTGAGTCCGCTCCCACCTTCTACCGGCTCGGCGAGATTTGCTATTACGTCAACCTCGACCGCGACGGCGCGCGCGCCTATTGGGAAAAGATCCTGTCGTTGCACGAACCGGCCCCGAACTCGGACCTGCTGAAATGGTCCCGCTCGCCCGACAAGTCGCTGGAGCGCCGCCGCTATGAACGGAACACCTACCGCTACGTCGCCCTGCAAACCTGGCAAAATTGGGCCAAGGGTTATCTGCAGCAATTGGACGCGCGCGAGCGGGCCGGCATCCTCGACCTGCTTGCCGCCGGTCAGTCGGCCCTCGACGCCTGCCCCGCCCCGGCGCCGTCCCTTTCCTACGCCGGCAACGCGATGAACCCCGGACGCGGCGACGGGCGGTCGCTGTTCTCCCTGCCGGCGCAGATGGGTGGCGCGGAGGGAGTGGTTATCGGGTCGGCGACGGCGGGTCCGGTCAGTATGGCGGCCCATATCAACCAGCCGCCGGTCACCGACGGATATTCGTTCTACGCCACTGAGGAACGGACCGCCGCGCCCGCCCGGGGCCGTCGCGGCAGAAAATCACGGTCGATGTTCTCCGGCGTCGAGCGTCCGCCCCAGTCCAATCCCGACCCCTATGCCTTCCCTGCCGGGAACCGCGGCACTGCCGCCTGGAACGCCCCGCTCCCCTACGGAAACGAGCCGATTACGAACTGGTAACGAGCATCGACTGCAAGAAAGGGCGTCCCGCCGGGACGCATGTTTGGCCTTTTTCTATCTTATCAAATAATGACTTAGGCAATTAAAACGGAT
>JAJQBO010000033.1 GCA_021203245.1 Planctomycetaceae bacterium | reverse complement strand
GTACTGAACCGCCCTGGTGAATTCCGGAGCCGAGGCCGGGGTCCACGGGAATAGACGGGTAATGCACCGAACTCACGAAGCCATCGGCTGCGTTCACGTATGTTTTTAAAATGCTTTAATTGTTCCCTGACGTAATATATGATTTTTGCGTCGGCGCATTACATTATGACATTGGACCATAATTGTGCATTGTGAATTATGAATTATGAATTCCGGAATCCGTGGAGACACCGATGCCAACCATTCCCGCCTCCCCCACCACCGTCATGCAGAACTTCTATGCCGTCTTTCCGTCTTTCGCCATGGTGGCGGCGATGCAACTGGACGTTTTCACACCGCTCAAGAGCGGGCCGATGACGGGCGAACAGCTTGCCTCCGCCCTCGGCGTGCGGCAGGAAAAGCTCGAACCGCTTCTCTACGCCCTGGTTGTCGCGGGCGTCTTGGAGGAGGAAGCAGGGAACTTCGCGAATACGGAGGAGAGCGCGCGGTTTCTTGTTCAGGGCGAACCGGAGTATATCGGGGGCATGGGCGGCTTTTTCTCCATGCTCTGGAGTACCGCTCTGCAGACGGCGGAGAGCATCCGCACCGGCGAGCCGCACGCAAAGCACGATTTTCATACCCTGACGGACGAGGAGTTGCTGGTCTATTTTCGTAACCAGATCCACAGCAGCCTCAGTGGCGGCAGGGAAATTGCCGCGAAAGTGGATTTGAGCGCGTGCCGGTCGGTACTCGACGCCGGCGGCGGGTCTGGCGGAGTATCTATCGCCCTGTGCGAGAAATACCCGGATCTGAAGGCGACTGTTGCCGATCTGCCGAAAGTGGCCAAGTTGGCCGGACGATTCGCGGCCGAGGCCGGATTCGGGGACAGAATAACCGCCGACCCCGTCGATCTCACGCAAGAGCCGCCTACCGGGCAATTCGATGTGGCTGTTTTGCGGGCGCTGATTCAAACGCTGTCCATAGACGACGCGCGGCGTGTCCTTAAGAACATCGCCCAATCGATGACGCCGGGCGGGCGGATTTACATTTTCGGCAATGTCCTGCACAGTTCCCGTCTCGGCCCGCCCTCGTCCATCGCCTTTTCTCTGGTGTTTCTGAATGTCTACGACAGTGGCGCAGCCTACACGGAAGCCCAGTACCGCGATATGCTGGAAAGCGCGGGATTCGCAGGAGTGGCGGTTGCGTACGACGTCCTCGGCGACGGCATGGGCATGGTAAGCGCGACAAAGGCGTAACGCTCCCGAAACGCGAATCCATCGACCGGAAAAAACACGGACGATTCGGCCGCGGCCACGCTCTAGAGCCGCTGCGCACGCAAATGCAGCACACTTCATCCGCAAATTCAATCCACAAAATTAATCCTTACCGACGACGAACCGGTCCATCACGACACCGCCCTTTCCGTCGACCGGTCCGGCGCGCCGCGCACGGCGCAGCGTCCGGAAATCGCTCTGCATGTGGACGAAAGTGTTGCAATCGTCGTCACAAAGCTTTAGAATCCCGCAATATTCGTCGATACGTATAGACGCAGAAACAGTGCAACGCTTTTTATTCCCATGGGAGAATCGAACACATGAAATACGACATTGCCGACATCAAGCGCGCGCCCGAGGGCGTCAAACGCATTGAATGGGCCGACCGCGACATGCCCACCCTCGCCCAGGTTCGTGACCGTTTCGCCAAGCAGCGCCCGCTGAAAGGCTTGAAAATGTCGGCGTGTCTGCACGTCACCGCCGAGACCGCCAACCTCGTCCGCACCCTCAAGGCCGGCGGGGCCGACGTCGTGCTCTGCGCCTCGAACCCCCTCTCCACCCAGGACGACGTCGCCGCCGCCCTGGTGAAGAACTACGGCATCAACGTCTTCGCCCGCCACGGCATCGACAACAAGGGCTATTACAAGCACCTCGCCGGCGCGCTCGAGCACAAGCCGAACATCACGATGGACGACGGAGCCGACCTCGTCTCCGCCATCATAACGAAGCACAAGGAACTCCAGAGCCGGGTCATCGGCTCGATGGAAGAGACCACCACCGGCGTCATCCGCCTGCGCGCGATGGAAAAGGACGGCGTGCTCCCGTTCCCGGTCATCGCCGTCAACGACGCCGACACCAAGCACCTCTTCGACAACCGCTACGGCACCGGCCAGTCGACCCTCGACGGCATCATCCGCGCCACCAACAAGCTGATCGCCGGCCAGACCTTCGTCGTCGCCGGCTACGGCTGGTGCGGCCGCGGCCTTGCCGCCCGCGTCCGCGGCCACGGCGCGCACGTCATCGTCACCGAGGTCGACGAAGTGAAGGCCCTCGAGGCGACCATGGACGGCTTCCAGGTCATGCCCATGGCCGAGGCCGCCCGTCTGGGCGATTTCTTCTGCACGGTAACGGGCGACATGCACGTCATCCGCCCCGAGCACGTCAAGGTCATGAAGGACGGCGCGATTATCGCCAACTCCGGCCACTTCGACATCGAGATCGATCTGGTCGGCATCAAGAAGCTGTCGAAGAAGGTGATCAAGCACGTCCGCGGCGTCGATATGACCCAGTACGTCATCACCGACAAGAAGTCGGTCTATGTCCTTGCCGACGGCCGCCTCGTCAACCTCGGCTGCGCCGAAGGCCACCCGCCGAGCGTCATGGATTTGTCCTTCGCGACCCAGGCGCTGGCGAGCGAATGGTGCGTCAAGATGCAGGGCAATCTGACGAACACCGTCCACGTGCCGCCGAAGACCATCGACACCTCGGTCGCGGCCCTGAAGCTGAAATCCATGGGCGTCAAGATTGACAAGCTCACCGCCGATCAGGAACATTACCTGTCGAGCTGGGAAATGGGGACCTGAAGCAGCGCAAAACGGGGATAATCCAGAATGGGGGAGAGCCGGCGACGGCTCTCCCCCGTCATATAGATTAGGGTGGGTTGTTTCGGGTTCTCCTTCAACGGGAGAGGAGACAGGCTCCCTCGCCCTCGGAGAGGGAGATTTGGCTCCCATTTTCCCTGCGGCAACCACCGGGTGGTGTCGATAAACACATTGGGTGTCTTGGCACCCGATACCGATCATCGTAACGAGGAGACACGAGTGCAGGCCGATACCCACGCCATCGCCACGCGCGGCAAAGCAGCCGGGGCGCTGGCCCTCATAACCGCCGCCCTGGTGGCGGCGACGCCCGGCGGCCATGCCGCCACCACGCCCGAGCCGTTGCCGCCGCCGCCGGAACTGACGACCGGCGTTTCGGCCGGCGGCGTCTCCTACCCGGCTTCCCGCTACGGCGGCGGCAGGAACTTCAGCCGTCCCGAGGACGCGCCGTACGACCCCAACGCGACGCCCGCGTCCTCCTATCTGCCGCCTCTCCCGAACACCCCGGCGGCCCGGTACGACCAGTCGCAACAGGGCCTCCAGACCGACCGCGCCGGCGTCAGCGTTCCCAATCTCCAGGCGCCGCCGATGGCGTCGTTGCCGTCCGGCGGATTTTCCGTCTCGCCCCCGGCAGCGTCGATGCCGGAGGACTATTTCAACCTGCCCCTGGTCGAGGCGGGCGGCATTCCCGGCATCGTCATGCCGGAATATAACGACGAGTTCTACGACCCCGGCATGTACGACCCGGCCACAGGAAAGCGCATCATCCAGCCCGGGCTGGGCACGCGCCAGCTGGAGCCGTTTTTCGACCTCGCCAAGGGCTGCGAAAAAGCCGCCCTCGACGCCAAGCGCGCCAATGACGAATACACCTACCGCGTGAAGCTGAAGGAGGCGGTCGACGGCTATATGGAAATTATCTCCATGGCCGACGCCTCCACCGCCGCGCGGGAAGAAGCCTGGTATGGCGTTGCCCGCTGCGAATACCGGCGCGAGAACTGGTGGCGCGCCTTCGACGCGCTCGAACGATCGTTCCCGACCGATTTTGTCCGGGCCGAGGTCGAGGGGCGGGTCAAACTGGAGATGTTCATCGGCGAACGCATGTGGCGGCTCGGCCACAACCACGTCCCGGGCGCGAGCCAGGACGGGGTTCCCCTGAGCGGCTACGAGGCGGCGGACCGGGTCTATATGGCCGCCATCTTCAACCAGCCCGGGGCCAAGGACGCGCCTCTCGCCCTGCTCCGCCGGGGCGACGCCGCCGCCATGAAGCAGAATTGGGACGAAGCCGCCCGCTTCTACCGGACCGTCGTCCAGTACTATCCCGAGAGCGAGGCGGCGATGCAGGCCCGGTCTTCCCTCGCGGAAGCGGTCTACCGCCAGGAATGGCCTGCCGGCATGCCCGAGTCGGCGCGGGTCGATCTGGCGACGGTGATGGACGATGTCGAAAACGCCGAGCGGCGCTTATCCCTGCCGGCCGAGGAGCGCCGTCGCCGCGCCGTCGTCCTCGCCAACGATCTCGAAGCGACGAACAAGCTGCGCCAGGCCAAGGAATACATGACCAAGATGCGGGTCAAAAAGTCCCGCGACGCGGCGGTATTCCTTTTGGGCGACGTGGTGTCCCATTACCCCAATACCGAACAGGCCCGCGAGGCGGCCGAAATCCTCCGCGACATGGGCATCGAACCGCCGATGACCCTGTCGGACGGCAGCCGGTTCCCGCTCGCGCCGCCTTCGCCGGAGACGGTCGCCCGAACGGCGGCCCGGGCGGCGGACGGAAATGGCGCGGGATCGGTGAGGGTCGAGGGACAGGATGAAGAAGAACCTCAACCACGCAATCAGATCAACTATACCCCCGCGCCCGAGCTTCGCTATACGCCAACACGGGCTCCAAACGTGGCTGCGCCCGGTTCACCGCTCGATGAACGGTGAAAAGAGGAAGCGGTTTTTCTAATTGTGTTGCCTCCGGGCCTGCGAACGAAATAATGGTACTTTTCCACAACCTCATGAGGGAGTTTGTTGCATGAGTAAAAGCGCGTGTGCCATCGGCTTCGGCCTGGCCTTGTTGTTGACGTGTCTCGTGGCGCTGTCCGGCTCAGCCCGGGCCGCGGGCGAATGGGAATGGACCGAGGGACAAGGCTGGATTCGCGGCGCGGGCGTGGCGCGGCCCACCCCCAAGGAGCAGCTTCACTACGCCTATGATCTCGAGCAAAAGGGCGAGTTCATGGACGCGGCGCGGCAGTACTTCCTCCTGGTCCAGAACTTCCCCTCCTCCGAGGAAGCCGGCGTCGGCCTGCAGCGCCTGGCCCGCTGTTTGTTCGAGATGGAGAACTACTACACCTCCTACAAGGCGATCGAGCAGGTTATCGAAACGTACCCGAACACCGGCCGCATGTCCGACCTGGTCGAAATCGAACTCCAGATCGCCAAGCGCCTGATGCAGTCCCAGACTCCCGACATCCTTTCCGGCCGCGAGGAAAACATCCGCAACCACAATATCCAGCGCGGCCTCGAGATCATCGAATCGGTCATCGAGCACGACCCCTACGGCCCGGTCGCGGCCGAAGCCTATCTCGTCAAGGGCGAAGGCAACCTGCTTATCGGCGAAATCAACACCGCCCGCACCGCTTTCGAGACTATTCGCGACGAATTCCCCCGCTCCGACTTCTACGAACGCGCCCGCCTCGGCATCCTCCAGTGCGACTCGCTGGTCGGCCAGGCCAATCCGCGCGAGGTGCGCGAGCAAATCGAGGTCGTCCGCCAGGCCGAGCGGGAGCGCTCCGAGCGGATGCAGGGGGATGACGAAAACTACGAGGACGTCGAGGACTCCATCCGCCAACTGGCCGAGGTCGAGGCCCAGAAGATGATGGACCAGGCCGAGCAGTACCGGCGCATGGGCACCCGCGACGGCGTCAAGGCGTCGGAGTTCCTTTACAAGGAAATCGTCCGCCGCTATCCCGGCACCATCCAGGCCGAGGACTCCATGGCCAGGCTCGGCAATATCCGCATGCCGCCCGAACAGTCGCGAATCGTCAAGACCCTGAAAAACATCAACCTCAACCCCTTCACCTATAACAAGGACAAGGAACCGCCGTGGATCGTGCCGCAGCTTGATCCGGAAGACATGGTCATGGTCGACAGCGGCGTCGGTCCCATCATCGGCGTGCCGGAGACTGGACTGCCAAGCACCGATTACTCGGCGACGGTCAGGCCCGCAGCCCTGCCCGACCAGCCGGAACTACCCCCGGCCAGCCGCAATTTTACGCCCATCACCGCCGGGCCGCCGTCCGACAGCGCCGCCGCATTCGGTGAAGCGCCGCGCCCGGGCGATCCGAACCTCGCGGCCGCGCCCGGCTCCTACAGCGCCGCCTTCGGGCCCGAAGCGCCCCGGACGCCGCCGCCCAATCCCCTCTCCACCGCTTCCGAAGCCGACCTCGTCGGCGCCGGCGGCGCGGCGACGGGACTGCAGATCGGGGCCGGGGCCGGGGCCGGCCAGGGCGGCTATGTCCACCCCTACGATGCGGGCGGCATCTACGCGTCTGCCGGGCAGCCGCAGAACCCGAACCAGTATTACGACAATACCCCCATCCTGCCGGCCGGGACCATCAATCCGCCCAGCCTGGGGTCGCCTGTCTACCACACCCCCTACTCGGACCTGGTGGGTGCGCCTCCGGTGCAGCAGCAGCCGATGGGCGGCTATGGCTATAACACCTACAACGGCTACTATCCGCCCCAGCCGCAGCAACAGCCGTATGGCAACTACGGCGAATACCAGAGCTACGAGAATTACGGCGGCTACCAGCAGCCGTATGATCCGGTTTACCAGAACCAGACCTATCCCGCGCCCGCGGTCACCCCTCCGGCTCCCGCCCCCGCCTACGGCGGCGGCTATACCGGTTCCGGCAATGGGGGCTGGACATTTGGCGAAGATCTGCGATAATGACCAGCCGCGTTACCTTTACGTAATTCTACTCCTGGGGGAATGGCATGCGGCGAACCTATGTGGGCCTGTTGGCGATTGGCGTGATGGCGGCGGGGCGTTTCTGTTTGCCGCTTCCGGCTGCCGCACCTCCACCCAATCCGGCCTGCCCAACCATATACGCACGGTCGAAGTGCATATATTCCAGAATAAGACGATGTACAAGGATATCGAAACCTGGGTCACGCGGGGCATTATCGACCGCATCAACGCCGACCCGACCATCCGCGTCTCGTCCCGGAACGGCGACGCCCTGATCACCGGCGAAATCCTCGCCGTCGACAGGACGACGCTCCGCGAAACGACCAGCAACCAGCCCGGCACGGTGCAGATCACCGTCCTGGCCGAGTATTCGTTCTACGACAATGTCCAGCGCCGCTATATCGTCGAAAACGTGCCTATCCGCAGTTCCGAGACAGGCATCTCCCCTGGCATTTACGAGGCATCGAGGGGCGGCACGCGCGACGAAGGCGAACGCGGCGCAGCCGATCAGCTTGCCGCCGAAATCGTCAGACGCACCATTGGTATGTGGTAAAGAATCATTCCGGCCCAATCCACCCGGGCGTCCCGCGACTCGCGGGGCGCCCGGTTTTGCCCGAATGCTGATACACTGAGGGGGACATGCATTGTAGACGGCTCCGCAGCGCGCGGCCGCCGATACCGTAAATTCTCATCGCTTGCAATGTTACCATATAGGAAAAGCACATGGCCAAATCGTTTGACAATGATCGCTCCCCCCGCCCTCCGCGCATGGGCCGCTCGGCGTGGATGTGGGGCCTCATCGTACTTTTCGTCCTCGGCTTCCTCGTCATGCAGGGCCCGGGCGAGCAGGCCCGCCGGGGCCGCGAAATCCCCTATTCGAACTTCCTCGACGACGTCGACAAGCGCCGCGTCCGCTCGGTCGTGATTGAAAAAGACACCGGCAACATCCGGGGCGAGTACCAGGTCTCGGGCCAGCCCGCGTCCGAAGGCGGCCGCAATTTCTCGACCTCCGCCCACCCGCGTTCGCTGCCGGAACTCGAGTCGGTGCTCCGCAATTCCCATGTCGCCTTTACCTATGAAGGGCCCGGCATCTGGAAGGACATCCTGCCGCTTCTGGCCTGGGCGGGTCTCCTGGCGCTCCTCTTCTACTTCTTTGTCTACCGCCAGATGCGCGGCGGCGGCGGCATGCTGTCCTTCGGCAAGAGCCGCGCCGTCCGGGTCACCCGGGACAAGAACAAAAAGACCTTCGACGACGTCGCCGGCGTCGACGAGGCCAAGGCCGAGGTCGAGGAAATCGTCGAGTTCCTGAAAAACCCGTCCCGCTTCCAGCGCCTGGGCGGCCGCCTCCCCCGTGGCGTCCTCCTGATCGGTTCTCCCGGCACCGGCAAGACCCTGCTTGCGAAAGCCATCGCCGGCGAAGCCGACGTGCCGTTTTTCACGATTTCCGGTTCCGACTTTGTCGAGATGTTCGTGGGCGTCGGCGCGAGCCGGGTCCGCGACCTGTTCGAACAGGCCAAGGCCAGTTCGCCGTGCATCATCTTCCTTGACGAAATCGACGCGGTCGGCCGCAAGCGCGCCAACGACCTGCCCGGTTCCGGTATCGAAACGGCCCAGACCCTGAACGCCATCCTGGTCGAGATGGACGGCTTCCAGTCCGACGACAACGTCATCGTCATCGCCGCGACCAACCGCCCCGACGTGCTCGACCCCGCCCTGCTCCGCCCCGGCCGCTTCGACAGGCGTATTTACGTCGACGCGCCGGACGTGCGCGGCCGCGAACAGATCCTGGGCGTCCACGCCAAGGGGGTCAAGCTGGCAGAGGACGTCGACCTTTCCATCATCGCCAGGGGCACGCCGACCTTTTCCGGCGCGGATCTGGAAAACCTGGTCAACGAAGCCGCCCTCATCGCCGCCATGCGCGGCCTGCCGGCGGTCAACATGGAATGCATGGAAGAGGCCAAGGACAAGGTCCGCTTCGGCCGGGAGAAACGCTCCCGCGTCCGCGACGACGAGGAACGCCGCGTCACCGCCTACCACGAGGCCGGCCACGCCCTCCTCATGCGGCTGGTGCCGGAGGTGACGCCGCTGCACAAGGTCACCATCGTCCCGCGCGGCCGCGCCCTCGGCGCGACCATGCAGCTTCCCGAAAAGGACGAGTACAACATGGGCCGCCGGCGCATCCTCGGGGAAATCGTCGTCCGCCTGGGCGGCCGTGCCGCCGAGGAGATCTTCCTGGACGACATCTCCAACGGCGCCGCCATGGATCTGCAGCAGTCCACCGGCCTCGCCAAGGCGATGGTGTGTGAATGGGGCATGACCGAGGCGCTCGGCCTCCCCTACCTCGCCGGAAATGACGGCGGCGAAATGCTGATCGCCACCAAGAACTTCTCCGAAGACACGGCCAGGCTTATCGACGAGGAGGTCAGGAAAATTCTCGACACCTCCTATACCCAGGCGGTCAAGCTCCTTTCCGAGCACCGCGAGGAAATGGAACTCATGGTCGCCGCGCTGCTCGAGTATGAGGTCCTGAGCCGCGACGAAATCGACGTCCTCCTGACGGAGAAGTCGATGGACGCCCTCAAGAAGGTCAAGGACGCTGCCGCGGCCTCGACCGAAGCCGACAAGCAAAAAGTCGCCCAGGCGTCCACCGAAGCGGCCAAGACGGAAGAGGCGAAGCCGACTCCACCCGCAGACAAGGACGAAACAGCCGGCTATATTCAACGTGAAGGCGTCGGCCAATAACGCCGCGCGGCGAAAAAAACCCGGAAATAATGCATACAACGCCTCCCGCCTTATTCCACAACCAGTTGGAATAAGGCGGGTTTTATCAACGGTAAAAGTTGACGCGATTGGTGCGCGAATGCGTTTGGTTTATTGCTTGACACCATGATTATGGTGGGGTAGTATAACTAATGGAATAACGGCCTTGAAGAACGGATCCCGGCTTTCGGGAACGAGCGGCATATCCATGGAGGGTAGAACAATGGCTGTCAACGGACTCGGCAACAGTAAAATTACCTCGATGAATGCCTCCAGGAATCTGTGGCAGGCGTCGAGAATGAAATCCAAAGCCATGCAGAGCCTGTCCTCGGGCCTCCGTATCAATACGGGCAAGGACGACCCGGCGGGCCTGATGATCTCCGAACTACTGCGATCGCAGTTGAGCGGCCTCGGCCGCGCCCTCCGCAACACCCAGGAAACAAACAACGTCATGTCCATCGCCGAAGGCGGCTTGTCCAGCGTTTCGTCGATGCTCACCAAGATGAAGGATTTGGCCATCCATTCCCTCAACACCGGCGTTACCAGCAAATCGCAGGTGAACGCCAACCAGATGGAATTGAACTCCGCCCTCTCCACCATCCAGCGCGTCGTCGGCACCACCAACTACGCCGGCAACAATCTGCTGGACGGCTCCCGCGATTTCGACTTCGATACCGTGGATACGGACGGCATCCTCGACGCGTCAGCGAGCCGCATCACCAATGTCACCGGCACCTCGTCAGGCGACGTCCCCATCTCCTTCGCCGGCGGCGCCGACGCCCAGGCCGAGCGGGCCTATGTCGAAGCCGATTTCGGCGCGAGCAGCCTCGACGCGACCCAGGAATTCACCGTTACCGGCATGGACGGCAGCCGCACCTACTCCTTTGCGGCAGGGACCAGCATCGAGGACATGGCGGAACAGATCAATTCGAACAGCGGCTCCACCGGCGTCAACGCCTACGCCATCCGGGACGACGGCACCGGCGCGACTTCGCTCCGGCTCGCCTCGACCGAATACGGGTCCTCCGCCGCCGTCCGGGTCGACCAGATTCGCGGCGACGGCTTTGCCGCCCAGGGCGCATCGGTCTCCGACCGTGGCCAGGACGCCACCCTGAACATCAACGGCCGGGAAGTCACCACCGACGGCCTTACCGCCAACGTGGCAGGCGACGTCAACGCCCGCCTCAGCTTTACCGAAGACTCCACCACCGCGACCACCATCGCCCAAACCGGCTACGACCAGGACAATCTGACCGACGCCGCCGCCAACCGCGAGGCGTCCCTCACCAACGTCCGCGGCGGGATGCAGCTCCAGTTGGGCGAAGGCGCGGGCGGTCAGAACCGCGAGACGGTCGGCCTCGGCAACTTCAGCCCCAACCGGCTCGGCCAGGTCGAATACAACGGCGAGACCTACAGCCTGAACGACCTCTACGGCGGCGGCGCGGCATCGCTCCAGAACAATCCGGAACTGGCCCTCCGTATCATCGACCAGGCGATTTCCGACGTCTCCAGCGGCAGAGCCAACATCGGCGCCTACCAGGCCAATACCCTGGACACCAACGCCAACAACCTGATGGTGGCGATTGAAAACACCACCGCCACCGAGTCCGGCATCAGCGACGCCGACATGGCGGAAATGATGACCAACTATGTCAAGAACCAGATCCTCGAAAACGCCAGCCTGCGCGCCTTGCAAACGACCCAGATGAACGCGGCCAACGTGCTGCAACTCCTGGGCGTGCCCGGGCGGTAGCTGGCTCTTCGGTTTTTTAGCACCGCTACGACAAGCGCTCCTTTGTGGAGCGCTTGTCTCATGTGAACTTTTCCTCATTGTACCACAACACCTTCACGAACACCCTTTATCCTCCCCCAAACGTCACCCCGGCGGGAAAAACGTCCGCTGCATCTGAACGGGTGGTTGTGCGGGGCAATCGGGTTGGACGTGGACGGCGCGGCGTTCCGCAAATCGCCTTGCAGCACAGGGTCGTTCGCCCTTGCCCCGGCACAACCACACGCGTGTCCGCTGGTCGACGCTTCACCGCCGGGGTGACGATTATGGGAGGACGACGAGGATTTCATTGACAATCTGTGCAATCACTCCCCCGTCCGGTGGCACTTTCCCCAAGAAACCGGTTGACATCGGCGGGACATACGGTAAAGTTGGACAGGAAGACAGAGTCCCCCGCTCGCGGGGGATACTATTTTTTGCGAACCGGTTCCATACAGTGCGAGGGTTTTATGCCGTCTCTCCAAGCCTGTGTCCTTGCCGCCGGCAAAGGCACCCGGATGGGGGGCGACCGCCCAAAAGTCCTGTTCGAAGCCAACGGAAAACCGTTGATCGAATGGGTGCTCGGCGCACTTTCGGACGCTGGCGTCGACGACATCGTCGTTGTTCTTGGCTTCAAGAAAGACGAGGTCGCGCCCAAGCTGCCGACTGGAGTTCGCTGGGTTGAGCAGTCGCCTCAACTCGGAACCGGGCATGCCGTGAGGTGTGCCCGCGATTCGTTTCCGGACGGGTCCGACAATATTATCGTCACCTGCGGCGATATGCCGCTGGTCGCTCCCGAGACCTACCGGACCCTGGTCCGGGAGCGGGAGCGCCTCGGCGCCGACGCCGTCGTCCTGACGGTCCGCATCCCGGCGGAGAGCCGTTTCGGCCGGGTCGTTCGGGGGGCAAACGGCGACGTCCTGCGCATCGTCGAATACAAGGACGCGACGCCGGAGGAACGGGCCATCGACGAAGGCAACGCCGGCGTGTTCTGTTTCGCGCCGGCCGCCCTGTGGCCGGCACTGGAAAAACTGAAAAGCGACAACGCCCAGTCGGAATATTACCTTACCGACGTGGTCGACATCATTCGCGCCGGCGGCGGCACAGTCGCGTCCGTCGTCTCCGGCGTCAAGGGCGAGGAACTCGGCGTCAACACGCCCGACGACCTGCGCCTGGCCGGCGAGGCGCTGGCCGCGCGTGCCGCGGGAGAATAGCGGCCACGCATTTTCGTAGAGGGTTATAAGAAGGGGAATTTGTGCGTATCTTTATCGGCAATGCCCACCGAGAACTCGGTCGCAACATCTGCCAACACCTGAAGGTCGAACCCGGGCGCATCGACGTGGTGCGTTTTCCCGACTCCGAAACGAAGGTGCGCATCATCGACGACGTGCGCGGCATCAACGCCTACATCATCCAGCCCACCTGCCCGCCGGTGAATGAAAACCTGATGGAACTCCTGATCATGGTCGACGCCTTGCGGCGCGCCAGCGCCAAGTCCATCACCGCGGTCATCCCCTACTTCGGCTATGCCCGCCAGGACCGCAAGCACGAAGGCCGCGTCCCCATCACCGCCAAGCTGGTCGCCAACCTGATAGCCGCATCCGGGGTCGACCGGGTCCTGTGTATCGACCTGCACGCGGCGCAGATTCAGGGCTTTTTCGACATCATGATGGATCATCTTTTCGCCCTGCCCGCCCTCATGGGCTACCTGCGCAAGCTGAACCTGGAAAAACCCATCGTCATGGCCCCCGACGTCGGCTCGATGAAGATGGCGGACCGCTACGCCAAGCACCTCGGTTGCGGCGTCGCCGTCGTGCAGAAGCGCCGCATCTCCGACGACACGGTCGAGACCGGCCACGTCATCGGCGACGTCGCCGACAAGGACGTCATCATCACGGACGACATGATCACCTCCGCCGGCTCCATGGCCGCCGCCATCAAGACGGCGCGCGAGCACGGCGCCCGCACCGTCCGCGCCATGGCCACCCACGGCCTGTTCGTCGGCAACGCCTTCGAGCGATTGGTCGAGGCCGGCCCCACCGAGGTCATCGTCACGGACACGGTGCCGCCGCAGTCGGACGTGCCGCCGGAACTCAAGCTGCACGTCATCTCAACGGCGTCCCTTATCGCCGAGGCGATTTCCTACATCCATCGCAACAAGAGCATTTCCCTCTTGTTTGTGTAGCATTGTACGGCACGGCCGATTCGGGCGTGCCATCTTTGTAACAATATGCAAACGGCGCGACGGTCGCGCCACAGTCAGGCGAACCGGAGAACGGGTGCGCAATTGCCCGCCGGGGCGTCACCACACGAACCAAGGAGAATTATCGTGGCAACAGCATTGAAAGCGGCGAAGCGCGAAGGCACGGGCAAGTACGTATCGTTCAACCTTCGCAAGGAGGGCCGCATCCCCGGCGTCATCTACGGCAAGGGCATGACGGAAAACATCAACGTCTCGGTGGTGCTGAAGGAATTCCTCCAGCTCCTCAAGGCGAACGAGCGCATCATCGACCTCGACATCGACGGCAAGACGACGCACGTGCTGCTCAAGGCCGTCCAGCACGGCACCTACGATCACGAAATTCTCCACGCCGATTTCCGCGCCATCTCCGACAACGAGGAAGTGGAAATCGTCCTGGAAATCGAGCTCCACGGCGAAGCGCCCGGCGCCAAGGTCGGCGGCATGATCGAACAGAACCTGCACCAGGTCACCGCCCGCTGCATGCCGAAGAACATGCCGGAAAAGGTCATGCTCGACATCTCCAACCTGAACATGGGCGACATCCTCTACGTGGCCGATCTGCCCGAACTGCCCGGCGTCAAGTACATGATGCACGGCAACCCCGCCGTGGTGAGCTGCCACGCGCCGCGCGGCGAAGAAGCCCCGGCCGAAGGCGAAGCCGCCGCCGCGCCGGAAGTGATCGGCGAAAAGGACCGCGAGGCCAAGGATTAGCGCGTCAACGAAAACGATGCGCCCCTCTTTTGCCTGTTCGGTGCATCCGGCGTAAACCGAAACGCGCAGAGGAAGGGTTCCATAAAAGGGAGTTCGGCAGTATGAAGGTTGTGGTTGGTCTGGGGAATCCCGGCCGGGAATACGAACGCACCCGGCACAATATCGGCTGGATGGCCCTGGATGCCCTGGCCGAGCGATTGGCGGCGACGCGGTTCAGGCGCGAGCGTTCGGTCGAGGCGGCGGAGGCGACGGTCGACGGGGAGAAGGTCTATCTCCTCAAGCCCCAGACCTTCATGAACCTTTCCGGCCAGGCCCTGGCGTCGTGGCTCGGCTGGATGACGGAGGTCCGCGACGCCCTGAAGCGCCGGGACGACCCGCTCCCCGCGCCGGAAGGGCCTGCCCCGTCGAAGCAGGACAAGGCGAACGACGCCGAGTGCCGCTGGCCGGGGATTCTCGTCCTCGCGGACGACGTCAATCTCCCGCTCGGGCGGATGCGTCTTCGTCCCAGCGGGTCGGCGGGCGGCCACAACGGCCTGACCGACATCGAGAAGGCCCTGGGCGGCCGGGGCTATCCCCGCCTCCGCCTGGGAGTGGGGGCGCCGCCGGAGCGGATGGACAGGGCGGATTACGTGCTGTCGCGATTCAGTCCGGACGAGGCGCCGGTGGTGCGGAAGGTGGCGGAGGTGGCGTCGGAGGCGGTGCGCGACTGGCTCCGCGAGGACTTCACCACCGTCCGCAACCGGTACAACGGCCTGCGCCTCGGCGGCGCGGAGTAGATAGAGACTGATGCAGATAGGCAATTTTCTATTTTATAGTTTGGAGGAAGGGTCGTGAGCAAGCTTTATGAAGCAATGTTTATCGTGGACAGCGCCAAGGCCAAGGAAGACTACGCCAAGATGAAGGCGGAGTGCCTGGGCTGTCTCACCCGGCACGGGGCCGAAATCGTCAAGGCGGTGAAGTGGGACGACCGCCGTCTCACCTACGAGATGAAGAAGATCCGCCGCGGCACCTTTATCCTGGTGCACTTCAATTCCGACCCGGCGAATATCGGCAAGATGGAGCGCCAGTGCCAACTGAACGAAAACGTCCTGCGCGTCCTTATTCTCGTCGACGAGGACGGCATCGAGGTGGCGTCCTCGCGGGAAGAGGCGAAGCCGGAAACGGCCGAATCGGCGGCCGAGTAATCGCCGGAGCACACGAGGCAACACGGTTGCTCCGGCATGATGCGCGGCGCGGTGCGACCATAATTCAGAGGAGATCAAGGTGGCAGGATTCAACCGGGTAATACTCATCGGCAACCTCACCCGCGATCCCGAACTTCGCTACACCCCGCAGGGCACGGCCGTGGCCGACCTGCGTCTGGCCGTGACCACCGTGCGCGGCCGCAGCGGCAGCGAACGCAAGGAAGAGACGCTCTTCATCGACTGCACCGTTTGGGACCGCCAGGCCGAGACCTGCAGCGAGTATCTCGCCAAGGGCCGTCCGGTGCTGGTGGAAGGTCGTCTCATCGAGGATCAGTGGCAGGACAAGGAAACGGGCGAGCGCCGCAGCCGCATCAAGGTCTATGTCCAGAACGTGCAGTTCCTGGGCGGCCGTGACGGCGCGGGCATGAGCGGGCGTTTCGAATCGGGCCAAAGCGGCCAGTACGAGTCGACCGGCCAGAGCGGGCGTTACGATTCGTCCCACAGCAAGGCGACCGGCCGCAGCGAACGTCCGCCGGCGCGCGGCAGCGCCGCCGACGTCTTCGAGGACGACACGTCGGGCGGCCGTTCGGGCGCGCCCGCCGGCGACGACATTCCGTTCTAGATTTCGAGCGGGATGCCGGACCATTTACGACAAATTTCCAGTACAGCATATTCGTTAGGAGAAAACAGTGAGTTCCGATTACGGCAAGGACAAGAACGATTTCCATGTCGGCGGCGGACGGTGCCGTTACTGCGCCAAGAACGCGCCGGAAGTGGTCGATTACAAGGACATCAACACGCTCCAGAAGTTCATGAGCCCGCAGGGCAAGCTCTTCGACAGGAAACGCCTCGGCAACTGCGCCAAGCACCAGCGCGCCGTCGCGCAAGCGGTCAAGCGCGCCCGTTTCCTCGGTCTCCTGCGCTACAGCGGCAGGCAGTAGACCCCTTATTTATAACTCGTACGTTGGAGGCTTTCCATTATGGCCATGAAATTGTTGTTGAGTGAGGACGTCAAGGACCTGGGCCTGGCCGGCGATATCGTCACCGTCGCCAACGGCTACGGCCGCAACTATCTCCTGCCCCGCAGGCTGGCGGTCGAAGTCACCCCGGGCAACCTGAAGCAGATCGAAAGCATGAAAAAGCTCCGCGTCGCGCGCGAGATGGAGCGGGTCAAGGATTTCCGCACCCTCGCCGAACGCGTCGCCGCCGTGGACATCACCATCAAGGAGCGCGTCTCCGACGCCGACTCCCTCTACGGCTCCGTCGGCGCCAAGCAGCTTGTCGAAGCGCTGACCGCCGAAGGCATCGTCCTCGAGCCGGAAATGATCAAGCTGGACGAGCCGATCAAGACCCTCGGCGTCCACCGCGTCAAGGTGCGCATGCACCCCGAGGTCGAGACCGAACTGAAGGTCTGGGTCGTCGGGTTGAAGGACAACGCGCCGGTCGAATAACCGGTCGCGCCGGTCGAAGCAAAACGGAAAGCGCCCCGGTTGGGGGCGCTTTTTTCGTGGCGACGCGTCTTAATATTCTCCCTCGCCCCCGGAGGGGGAGAGGGAGAAATACCATCCTTTATCCTACGCCGACCGCCTTGGCGCGAGGCCCATTTCCTCCAGGATGCGGGGGATCAGCGCCTGGGTGTTGATGAGGAAGGCCCGCATCGGCTGGACGCCCTTGAAGGCTCCAAAAAAGCGGTCCATAAAGGCGTCGACGATTTCCTCGTGGCTGCGGCCGCGTTCGTGGGCCGAGACGACCAGTTCCACCGCCTCGCGGGTGACGCGTTCGACAGCGTCGAAGAATTGCTCCGTATCTTCTTCCGGCAGCACGCCGCTGTGGCTGACAAACACCCGCTTGGGCTCCAGCGCGCGCGAGCGTCCAATCGAGTCGAGGGTGGGTCGGGCGCCGATGATGAGGCACGGCGCGACCTCAGGGTAACGGGTGATGACGCCAAGGGTCTCGCTGCAAACGAGCAGGCCCGGTTCTTCGAAGAAGTAACTGGTGCAGCAGCGGGTGTGGCCGGGCGTGGCGACGGCGCGGATGGTCAGGTCGTCCAGGCGGACGGCGTCGCCGTCATCGACAGTCGCGTCGAGGGCGAGACGGGTGATGCGGTCGTCCTGCGGCGTCCAGCCCTTTTCCACCGCGACGCCGGCGTCGAGGTTCTGCATAAGCGCTATGGCGTTCGGTTTGGTAAAGACCGATTGGGCGTACTTCGTCGCGACAATGCGGGCCTGCGGGAAAGCGTCCCGGACCGCGACGCTGCCGCCGACGTGGTCGTAGTGGCTGTGGGTAAGCAGCACCAGGTCGAGGCTGCGGCCGCCGAGAGCGGCGCGGAGGTTGTCGACCATGGCGTCGGCGCAGAAGTTGAAGCCGGTGTCGAGGAGGACGGCGGAGCGCTTCGTGGTCAGGAGATAGCATTCGCCGCCCACAACGGCGCCTACGGGTTCAATCGCGTACATGTCGTGTTCCATCTGTGTGGGAGGGTTGCGCGGCGTCCGGCCGGGCTGCCCAAGGGTATCCTGGTAAGTATACCAGGCGCGCGCGCGGGAGGCAAGGGGCAGAGGCCGGCTGCGCTCTTGCCCCGGACCGGTCCCGCCGGTATGATGGGTCATGACAGTCGTGAGGGAAAACGAGAGTAGGCCAATGACCACCACCATCGAACCGCTTGTCTCCACCACCCGCCTGCGCGCCCTCCGTTCCAGCATCGGTTCCGGCGAGAGGCCGCTGCTTGTCGCCATTCACGACTACCCGGACCCTGACGCCATCGGCGCGGCCATGGCCATGCAGACGCTGGCCGGCTCGTGGGGCGTGCCGTCCGTCATCGCCCACGGCGGCATCATCGGCCGCGAGGAAAACACCGAGATGGTCAGGCTCCTGAAAATCGAACTCAAGACCTTCGCCAGCATCCCCGACCTGGACGAATACCGGGGCGCGATTTTCCTCGACACCCAGCCGATGGCGAAGAACCAGTCCCTGCCGATGGGCATTCCCATCCTCGGCGTCATCGACCACCACAGCCTCGGCGACGAATCCATCCGCCACACCAGCCGCAGCCCCACCGGCACCACCAAGGTGATTTATTCGGACGTGCGCCTGAGCGTGGGCGCGAGTTCGACGCTGCTTCTCGGCTACCTCGAGGCCGCGGGCATCGTTCCGGACGCCCGCCTCGCCACCGCCCTGTTCCTCGGCATCAAGACGGACACAGACGGCCTGCTGCGCGATTCCGGCCCGGCCGACATCCGCGCCTATACGACGCTGTTGCCGCTGGCCGACCTGTCCATCGCCGCGCGGGCCAGCCACCCGCCGCTCGACGCCGTCTACTACCGCTTTCTCCACAATGCGGTGGAAAAGGCGCTTCTCTTCGGCGAGACGATCGTCTCGAACTGCGGCGACATCGATTCGCCGGACATGCTTTCCACCGCGTCGGACATGCTCATCTTCCTGAAGGGAATGAGCTATTCCCTGGCCGTCGGCTTCCACGACGGCCGCGCCTACCTGTCGCTCCGCGCCAAGGCGCCGCATTCGGACGCGACCCGCGTGCTCCTGCACGTGGTCGAGCCGGAAGGCAAGGGCGGCGGCCACACCCTCTCGGCCGGCGGCTTTATCGAGTTTTCCGGCTCGCAGGAGGAATGTTTCGAAACCATCCGCACCCGCCTGCTGGAAGCGACAGGCGACATCGGCACCACCCGCAAGGACCTGATACCATGAGCGATCTTCTTGCCGACCTCACACCTGCCCAGCGTGAGGCGGTGACCCATATGAACGGCCCCATGCTGGTCGTCGCCGGCGCCGGCTCGGGCAAGACCCGTGTCGTCACCCGGCGCATCGCCTACCTGATCGAGCAGGGCGTGCGGCCGTGGCGCATCCTCGCCCTGACCTTCACGAACAAGGCGGCCCGCGAGATGCGGGAACGCGTCGAAGCGCTGGTTGGCGAAGCGCCGGCGTGGATGGGAACCTTCCACTCCATCTGCGCCCGCATGCTCCGGACCGATCTGGAGCGCCTGGGCGACGGCAGGACCGGCCGCTTCACCATCATGGACCAGGGCGATCAGGAGAGTTTGATCAAACAGGCGATGAAACGGCTCGACGTCGACGACAAGACGAACAAGCCGTCGTCCGTCCTCGCCGCCGTGTCCAAGGCGAAATCGGACTTTGTCACGCCCGAGGGATACGACGACATCACGCCCCGCGACCGCGTGGTGAAGGAGGTCTACGCCGCCTACGAGGCGGCGCTCCGCGACAACAACACCCTCGACTTCGACGATCTGCTGGTGCTGGCGGCGCGGCTGCTGAAAAAGGACCCCGAAGTCCTGGCCAAGTATCGCGGCCGCTTCCCCTATATCCTGGTAGACGAATACCAGGACACCAACCAGGCGCAATACATGCTGCTGCGGGCGCTCGCCGGAACGCTCGCGAACATCCACGCCACCGGCGACCCGGATCAGTCGATCTATTCCTGGCGCGGCGCGGACTACCGCAACATCATGCACTTCCAGCGGGACTTCCCGGGTGCGCGCATCGTACGGCTGGAGGAGAACTACCGCTCGTCCAAGCACATCCTCGCGGCGGCCAATTACCTTATCAAGCACAACCCGGAACGCATCGACAAGGACCTCTACACCACCCGCCCCGGCGGCGACAAGGTGACCCTGGTCCGCCTCCAGTCCGACCGGATGGAGGCGATGTGGGTGGCGGAGCGCATCACCGAGCTGCGCGGTCAGGGAAAGAAGCTGGGCGAGATGGCGGTGTTCTACCGGACAAACGCCCAGTCGCGGGCCTTGGAAGAAGCGCTCCTCCGGGAGAGTTTGCCGTACCAGCTTATCGGCGGCGTGCGTTTTTACGAACGCAGGGAAATCAAGGACCTCCTCGCCCACCTCAAGGTGCGGATCAATCCGCGCGATTTGGGCAGCTTGCGGCGGGTGGTCGCGTGCCGTCCGGGCGTGGGCGAACGGACCCTCGACAAGATAGCCCAGGCCGCCGCCGAGGCGGGCGAACCAGTGTTCACCTTCTTGGCCAGCCCCGACTTCGCCGCCCGCTTCAAGCCGACCAAAAAGGTCCAGGACTTTGCCGACTGGTGCCGCCGCCTCGCTGAAGTGGATATCGACCGCGCCGACGTCGCGGTCAAGGACGTCCTGCACATTTCCAACCTGATCGAGACGACCCTCGCCAACGCCGACAAGGACGAACTGGCCGACGACCGTATCGAAAATCTCCACGCCCTGAGCGGCCGCGCCGGCGAATTCGTGCGCCTGCGTCTGGAGAGCGCGCCCGAGCCCGACCCGGACGCGAACGAGGAGGAGGTGCGCGCCGGCACGGCGATCGATCTGGCGGCGTTTTTGGAGGACGTGGCGCTGGTTGCCGATGTCGACGGCTGGGTCGGCGATGCGGACAAGGTCACCCTCATGACCCTGCACAGCGCCAAGGGGCTGGAATTCGACGACGTGTTCGTGACCGGCCTGGAGGAGGGTTTGTTGCCGCACCGCAATTGCCGCGACGATAATGCGCTACAGGAGGAACGGCGGCTGTTTTACGTCGGCATCACCCGGGCCAAGGAACGCGCCTGGATTACCCACGCCGCCAGCCGCTTTATCCACGGCAGCGTCGATTTCTCGCAGCCGAGCCAGTTCCTGGGCGAGTTGCCGAAGGACGAGATGATGGAGATGGACTACGGCGATATGCTATCGCCGGAGACAGGTTCCGGGTATGCCGGCCGCCGTGGGGGCGGCGGAGGCTGGGGGCGCTCGGCGGCGGAAGATGATTTTGCCGATCCCGATTTCGGCGATGTCGAGGTTTCCGACTTTCTCGATATCGGCGGCGATTTCGATCCCAATCCCGATTTCGATCTAGACCCGGATTTCGGTTTTCCCGGCGACGTCTCCCCCGCCCCGGCGGCGGCGGAGAAGAAGGCCTGGCCGAAACGCGCCTGGCCCACTGCCAAGCCCAAACCGGCGGCGCGGCCGTCCAGGTACAAGCCAGGCGATCTGGTGCGGCATCCGCAGTTCGGCTCCGGCAAGGTGCTGACCGTCGACAAGCGGAAAATCATGGTCCAGTTCTTCAGTTCAGGCACGCGGCTGTTGCAGGAAGATTTGGCCCAATTGACGATTGAATAACGACCGTACCGTCCATTCTCCCTCTCCCTCGAGGGAGAAAACGGAAGACAAAGGCTTGTGCCCCACCTCCCCCAACCGTCACCCCGGCGTGCGGACGTCGACCAGCGGAGGGAGCGGGCGGTTCGGCCGGGGTCCATGGGGTACCCAGCGAAGGCATCGAACTCAATCGACCATTTGCTTCCGTCACATATTCGTCAAAGCGCACCCCCAGCCCGCCGCTACGGTTCCAACCCGGTCCATGCCGCCACCATGCGCACCCCTTCGAGCAAACTCGGCGTCGGCCTGGCGATAAACGCTTCGGGAATCTTGTACACCCTGCCGTTCCGGAACGCGGCAAGGGGCGAGTAGACCTCCCGCGCCAGCACCGTTTCCAACGGCGTCCGGTTCATCGCGCCGCTCTGCGAAATAAAGAGGACGACCTCGTCCGCCTTCGCGAGCAACCGCTCCAACCCGTACTCGGCGATAATCACCCCAGGCGACGCGGCCTCGGCGTCATCGGCCACGTTGCGGCCGCCGCCCGATTCAACGACCCAGGCCGGCAGGGAGTCGGGGGTAAAGGTTTTAACCTCGCGGTGAATCGATTCGAGGAACACGCCGGGCGGATTGTCCCGTCGGCGGGCGGCCCGGCGGTAGCGGTTCGCCTCGGCGTCGAACGAGGCGATCATCGCCTCGGCTTCGGCCTCGCGCCCGACCAGCCGCCCGAGTTCGCGCCAATAGTCGTAGAGGTCGCCGGCACGGGTGACCTGCAGGGCGATGACCCGGATGCCCGCCGTCTCGAGGACGCGGCGGAGTCTGCCGTCGGCGACATGCTGCGGCCTGGCCAGGACGATATCCGGGGCGGCGGCGATAAAGCGTTCGCTATCGTCGCGGGCGGAAAAGACGGGCGGATTCCATCCCGCCGTCTCCGGCCCCGAATAACTCTCCTGCCGCGACACGCCGACGATGGCGTCTCGCGCGCCGAGGCGCAGGAGGATTTCCGTGTGGGCGGCGTAGAGGCTGATGATGCGCGGGGCGGAAGAGGAATCTTCCGCCCCGGCGGTGGAGCACAGCGTGACCGCAACGAGGAGGGCGAACACAACGCGCATAGCTATTTGCCCTCGTCCGCCGATTTTTGCGCCTGGACCTGCATTTCCAGCGCCTTCAGGTGTTCGATATAGATGTCGGCCCAGTTGTCGTTGGAGCCGAGGCCTTCGAGGTGGCAGTCGACTTCGAAGCCGGCGGCCCTGAACAGGCTGGCCCAACTGTCGTCATCGTCGCCGGCCATGTCGTTCAGGGTATGGTCGCCCGCGACAACCATCATGGGGGCAAGCAGGACCCTACGGGGCGCGTCCGCGTCGGCGCGCAGGGCCTCGACCACATCCTCGCCGAGGGGCGCGGCTTCGACCGTGCCGATAGAGGTGGCGGGATAGTGTTTGCGAAGGGTCGTTTCCAGTTTGCCGAACACGGCCTGGTTGAGGTGCTCGTTGCCGTGGGCCATGAGGACCAGGGCGGCGTTTGCCGATTTAGCCTTGTCCATCAGCGGCGTCAGGGCCTGGGCGGCGCGGTTCAGATAGGCGTCCTGGCCGTCGCCGACGCCGAGGGCGGGCTCGCCGACGCCGATCCACGGGAAGGGCTGGCGGGCGGCCTTTGCCGTCTTGTAGCCGCCAAGGGTGGCGACAAGGCTGGCGAGGTCGTTGTACTCTTCGCCGTCGGTGACGTGCAGCGACTGGACGAGGATCAACCGGCCGCCGTCTTCCTGCAAACGCGCCAGGGTTGAAAGAACGTTGCCGACGCAGTAGACTTCGGCCGGAATGCCCGGATTTTCCGCCTGGAAGGCGGCGTCCCGGGCGCGCTCGTGCCAAATGCCCCGGATGATGTTGGATGTGAACGCGAGGCGCACGTCGTAGTCGGGGAAGGCTGCTTCGACGCGGTTCTTGATGTTGAGGATGGATTTCACCGCGCCGACTTCGGTAGTGCCGAAGGCGGCGAGGACGATGGCCGGCTTGCGGTCTGGACGGTCGTAGGCGGCCGCGACCTGCAGGGCGCTTCCCAGTACCGCGAGCATCGCGGCGCACACGAGCATTCTGTTCATAAAACCTCCCCATTGCCTGAGTCAAAAAGAAACGGCTCCACCCATTCATATGGATGGAGCCGCATTGCCGTTTTGATGCGTCTCGACTGGATTGTCATCGACAGGCCGCGCCGGGCGGCATTTTCCGGCACGCTCGCCTGCGTGCGGGAACAGCGACGGTTTGGGTTCGTGGCAGGTCTTCTGACTTCCGGATCGTCGCGGTCGTTTTCGTCTTCCCACCCCGTTCGTGCAGGCAGTGACTGGTTTCGCACCCAGAAAACGCGCTCCCCGGTTACAGCGGCGGCTCCGTGGCGGATTTGCACCGCCTTCCCTATTAAGCGTGTACTGCGCCGTTCGAACCGCTTCCAAACCTAGCCAAAAACGCAAAGCCGGTCAAGGAAGTTTTATCGAGCGCTTTTTACATGGTGATTGGTTCCTTCCTGCGTTTTCAGTTTGTACTCTTGTCCAAAACAGGATCGCCGGGCGAGTATAACGGTAAGCCCATAGCCACTATAGGGGTGTCTTGCCCCGGCACAACCTCCCGTCTTTCTCCCGGTTCATCGTTCAGACGCCGGGTGTGACGTTTAGGGGATAGCGCGCCGATACTGGCGCGAAGACGCGTCTTGCCCATAAAACGATACGCCTCCCCCAAACGTCACCCCGGCGGGAGAACAGTGAACCGGGCGAGAAACGGGAAGTTGTGCCGGGGCAGGCGTGCTTATCTCTGCTACGAAATTGTTTTGGACAGCCGTGGAGGAAGGTTCACATTCACTTTAAAACGCTTGAGGCCGAAACGTCGCCGACAAGCTGCCGGAAAATTCGTCGAAGCGAACCGCCGCCGGCGTCTCATACACCTCCTCCAGCACGCGGTCGGTAAATACCGTTGCCACCGGCCCTGCGGCGACAATTTCCCCGCGCTTCAGAAAGATCAATTCGTGGCCGTAGGCGGCGGCGAGGGTGAGGTCGTGGCTGACGGTGAGGACCAGCCGTCCCGCTTCGGCCAACCGTTTGGCCAGCGACATCACCGCCAGCGCCTGGGCGATGTCGAGGCCGGCCACCGGTTCATCGAGGAGGAGAACCGGCGTCGCCTGCGCCAACGCCCGCGCCACCACCACCCGCCGCCGTTCGCCGCCCGACAAGGCCGTCACCGGCTTGGCGGCGAGGTCGCCCAGATGCAGGCAGGCGAGGGCGTCGTCCACGGCGCGGCGGTCGTCCTCGCCCAGCACGCCCCAGCGGCCAAGGTAGGGACGCCGCCCCATGGCGGCGATTTCCCGCACCGTGAAGGCGAAGTTCAGGTTGTACTCCTGCGGCGCGAGGGCGAGGCGGCGCGCCAGCTCGGGCGGGTCGTACTCGGGAAGGATTCGCCCGTCCAGCGTCACCTCGCCCGAGGCGGGACGGCGGAGTCCGGCGAGGATATCGAGGAGGGTGCTTTTGCCCGCGCCGTTCGGCCCGGCGAGGATATAGTGCCGCCCCGGCCGCAGGTCGAGATCCACGCCCCGCAACACCTGCTGGCGTGGGAGAAACAGACGGTTTTCACGCGGAGGCGGTTTTCTCCCAGGTCAGTCATGGAGAGTCCCCCGCATTTTCCGGCGGAAAATAAGCAGGAACGCCGGTCCGGCGAGGAGCGCGGTCAGCACCCCCACCGGTATTTCCCCCGGCAGGACGACCCGCACCAGCGCGTCGGCGGCGGACAGGAGCATGGCCCCGCCGATCGCCGACAATGGAATGAGCGAGCGGTGATCAGGGCCGGTCAGGAGCTGCGCCAGGTGCGGGACGATAAGGCCGACAAAGCCAATGACCCCGGCCACCGACACGGCGGCGGCGGCGGCGAGGGACGCTGCGGCGAGGAGGAGGAAACGGACCCGGCGGGTATCGACGCCCAGCGTCCGGGCCGACCGCACCCCCATCGACATGATGTTTAAATCCACCGCCGACCACAACGCCACCGCGAACGCGGGCAGGAAAAAGACGAGGACGGCGGCGGCGTCGGTCCAGGTCCGGGCCTGAAAGGAACCGAGCAGCCAGAAGATTATCGACCCGACCTGGTCCCCGGCGAGGTATTTGAGAAACGACAGGGCGGCCGAAAGAATTGCCGACAAGACCACCCCGGCAAGGATGAGGCTGGTCGGCGACAGGTGGTTGTCGGCGTCGCGGGCCAGGGCGATGACGGCGGCGAGGGTGAGGCACGCCGCGACAAAGGCCCCGCCGGTCAGCGCGTACGGCCCGGCCAGCCACGGGAGGTCGGGCCGGAACAACGACATGACGATGACCAGCCCGGCACCCAGGGTGGAGCCGGACGACACGCCGAGGGTATAGGGATCGGCGAGGGGATTCAGAAGGAGCCCCTGGAACACCGCCCCCGAGACCCCGAGGGCGGCTCCGGCGACGGCGGCGGTAATGATACGCGGCAGGCGGACGTCCCAGAGGATCATCACCCGGTTGGCGGGCAGCGTGTCGCCGTCCCCGAGCGCGACCGCCTGGAGAATGTCGAGGATTTCACCGAGGGGAAAGGCGACAGCGCCGCTCCCCAGGGACACGGCGGCGAGGACGGCCAGGAAGGCCGCACCGACGAGGCCGACCAGCCACGGGGACAGGCGGTTCGGGTGGGAGACGGGGTCGTCGCGTGGGGGCATGGCAGGCCTTTGCCGGAAATCGGTGAGGATACGCGTTCCGGCGGTGTCTTGTCAAGAGGGTGGAAATCCCGTAGACTCCGCCCTTCGGCGTTTTGTCTTCGAGGATTCGATTGATATGATGGTTACGCTCCAGGCTGCGGTCAAACAATACGGTGCGGTGCGCGCCCTCGACAGCCTCGATCTGTCGGTGCGGCAGGGCGAATTGTACGCCCTCCTCGGCCCCAACGGCGCGGGCAAAACCACCGCCATCCGTATCCTCACCGGCCTGACCCGGCTGAGCGGCGGCGTCGCGTCCATCGCCGGCCTGGACGTCGCCCGCCACCCGGTCGAAGCCAAACGTTTGTGCGGCCTCGCGCCCCAGAGCATCAACCTGGACGGCGAGTTGACCCTCCGGCAAAACCTCGATTTCCACGGCCGCCTCTACCGCATGACGAAGGCGGATCGACTGCGCCGCACCGCCGAACTACTCGACTATGTCGAGCTGGCAGACCGCGCCGACGCGCCGGTCAAGACGCTTTCGGGCGGCATGAAGCGCCGCCTCATGCTGGCCCGCGCCCTCCTGCACCAGCCGCTCCTGGTGTTTCTGGACGAGCCGACGGTGGGCCTCGACCCGGCTATCCGCCGCCGCATCTGGCACCTGGTCAAAAAAATCCGCCGGGACGGCGTCACCGTGGTCCTGACCACCCACTATATCGAAGAAGCCGAATTTCTCGCCGACCGGGTCGGCTTTCTGAACGCAGGCAGGCTGGCGACAGAGGGAACGCCCCGCGATCTGATCGAACGCCTGGGCCAATGGGCGGTGGACCGCACCGGCGACGACGCCATCCAGACGACCTATTTCCCCGACCGCGACGCGGCCAACCGCTTCCTTGCCGCCCAGCCGGGCGAAGCCACCCTGCGGCGGATCAACCTCGAGGACGCCTTCCTCTCCCTCACCGGCAGGAGGGTCGGCTGATGGCCGCGTTTCTCGCCATCTATCTCCGCGAAATGCTCTTGCTGCGGCGGCGCTTCAAGCGGGTGCTGGCGGCGATGGCGGTGTCGCCGCTTCTCTACCTTCTCACCTTCGGGCTGGCGCTCGGGGGCGGGCTGACGGTGGACGGGGTCGACTATCTCCATTTTCTCCTGCCCGGCCTGGCGGCGATGGCCAGCATGACCCAATCGTTCGCCCTGGCGTCGGAAATCAATATCGCCCGCTTCTACTCGGGCGTGTTCGAAGAAATTCAGGCCTCGCCTGCCGGCCGTCTCCCCTACGTCCTGGGCGAGACCGCCGCCGGCGTAACCCGCGCCGTGCTGGCGGTGGCGCTCATTCTCCTGCTCGGCCTCGTCTTCGGCGTGCGGGTATATCCCGGCGGGTGGTTCTGGCTGGCCATTTGCCTCAACGCCGCCGCCTTCGCTGCACTGGCGGTCGGATTGGCCATGGTCGTCAGGAGCCACGCCGACCAGGCCCTGCTCGGCAACTTCGTCATCACGCCGATGGCGTTCCTGGGCGGGACGTTTTTCCCGCTGGACGCGTTGCCGGACTGGCTGCGCTCCCCGCTCATGCTGCTGCCCCTTTCCCACGCGTCCCGGGCGGTGCGGGCGGCCGCCCTGGGCAACGCGCCCGATCCAGCCGGCCTCCTCATCCTCCTCGCCTTCGCAGTGGTCTGCTTCGCCTTCGCCGTCCATGCCGTCGGCTTAGCCCGCGATTAAGGCTATACAGGCCCCCTCTTCCCTCGGGGAGAGGCCTGGGATGAGGGGCAAGGGCAGTCGTTGCCGCCATAGCACACGGTAAAACCTCGCGAGAAACTTGCACCGCCGTCCCCCCCCGCCTACAATCGTACCCCTATGACCACAGACCACCCTCCAGCCCCGCTCTACGCCGGCATCGTCGTGGAAGCGCCGCTCACCACCGTGTTCCATTACCGGGTGCCGCCGGCGCTTGCCGGCGATATCCGTCCCGGCGACCGGGCTGCCATCACCTTTGCCCGCCGCCGCACCCGGGGCGTCGTCGTGTCCCTGACCGGCCTCCCTCCCATCAAACCGGAACTCATTCGCGACCTCGACGGCATCTCTCCCCCCGAGGAACGGGTGCCGGAAGACCTCCTCTCCCTGACCAAATGGGTCGCCGAGTATTACCGCTCGAGTTGGGGAACGGTGCTGGCCGCAGCCATCCCGGGCGCGGTCAAGCAGGGCCGGCGCGAACGGCGGGTCAAGCGGGTCGAACTCGTGCCCTCCCCCGAGGAGGCGGCCATGCAGGCGGTCGTCCTCGACAAGCGCGCCCCGAAACAGGCGAACGCGCTCCGGCGCATCGCCAAGTTTTTTGCCGAACATCCGGACGAAACCCTCCCGGCCGACCACCCGAACATCAAGGACGACGCCCCTGCCGCGATGTTACGCTCGCTGGCCGAGCGCGGCCTGATCCGCATGGAGGAGACGGTCGCCGCCGCCGAGACGTCCTACGAGGCCCCTGCGCCGGAAATTACACTGTCGCCCGAGCAGGCGGCGGCGGTCGGGGCGATGACATCGGGGCTTGAGTCGGGCGGATTTTGTTCCTACCTTCTCCACGGCATCACCGGGAGCGGCAAGACCGAAGTCTATATCCGCATGATCGACCAGGTGCTCCGCGCCGGTCGGGGCGCGCTGGTGCTGGTGCCGGAAATCAGCCTGACGCCGCAGACCGTCTCCCGTTTTACCCGCCGCTTCGGCCGCATCGCCGTCCTCCACTCGAACCTCGGCGAAGGCGAGCGCGCCAGCCATTGGCGCAGCCTGTGTTCGGGCGAGGTCAAACTGGCCGTCGGGGCGCGGTCGGCCGTCTTCGCGCCGGTGCAGAACCTTGGCCTGGTGGTGGTGGACGAAGAGCATGAGCGGTCGTACAAACAGGACAACGACCCCCGCTACAACGCCCGCGACGTCGCCATCATGCGGGCGCATAGGGCGGGCGCGATGGTCATCCTCGGGTCGGCGACGCCGAGCCTCGAGAGCTGGCGCAACGCCGACCTCGGCAAGCACACCCTCCTCCCCATGCCGTCGCGGCCGGGCGGGGCCGAGCCGCCCCGGGTGGAAGTGGTCGACCTCCGCCAGGAGTGGGCCGACGTGAAAAAGCCCACCCTGTTCTCCCGCCGTCTCGAACAGGCGCTGACCGACTGCCTGAAACGGCGCGAGCAGGCCATCCTCTTCCTGAACCGGCGCGGCTTCCACACCTCGGTCCGCTGCGGCGCGTGCGGCGAAGCGCTCGAATGCCCGAACTGCGACGTCGCCATGACCCACCACCGCGCCGCCCGCATCCTCCGCTGCGGCTGCTGCGGCTACGACCAGGGCGTGCCGGACCGCTGCCCCACCTGCGGCGCGCAGAACTTGAAATTTCTCGGCACCGGCGTGGAGCGGGTGGAGGACGTCCTCGGCGCGATGTTCCCGAACGCGCGGCTGCTCAGGATGGATTCGGACAGCATGACCCACCGCGACGCCCACCGCACCTCCCTCGCCGCGTTCGGCAAGGGCGAATACGACATCCTCCTCGGCACCCAGATGGTGGCAAAGGGGCTCGACTTCCCGAACGTCACGCTGGTGGGGGTGCTGATGGCGGACGGCGCGCTCGGCATGTCCGATTTCCGCGCGGCCGAGCGCACCTTCCAGCTTGTCACCCAGGTCATCGGCCGGGCCGGCCGGGCGGGCAAGGCCGGGCTGGCGGTGGTGCAGGCGTTCCAGCCCGAGCACCCGGCGGTTGCGTGCGCGGTGGCGCAGGATTATCATGCCTTTGTCGAGGGAGAGATGCCGGACCGGCGCAAGCGCGGCTATCCCCCGTTCGGCCGTCTGACACGGGTGTTGGTAACCGGCGAACGGGAGGACGCGGTCCGGGACGCCGCCGACGATGCCGGGCGCTTGGTCAGGAAAACCCTGCCGGACGGCTGCCGCCTCCTGGGGCCGGTGCCGTGCGAGGTCGAGCGGCTCGAATCGGTGTACCGCCGGCACATGCTGTTGTTCGCCCCCGACACCCGGGTGATGGCCGAATGGCTGCAGCGGTCTGGACTCAAGCCCGGAGTCGAGCGGGGCGTCCGTTTCATCCTTGACACGGATCCGCTTTCCATGCTTTAATATAACTTAAGAAAATAAGCGGACGATAAGCACCACTAAAATCACACGATTCCCAAAAAGATTATAAAAATCGGTAAAATGGGTTGTAAACACGGAAATATGGGGTATAGTAAAAACAACCCAATGGTTCTTAAAAACATTTTATCCAAATTGGCGCACGGTGTCCCGACGCCGCTTACATCTGGTACGGTATGTATAGGAGAGCTTTCCATGGAGTACAAGTCGCCCCTGCACAAAACGGTCATGACAACCCCCACCGAATTCTGGAACGATTCCTGCGCCATTTCCGAGCTCAAGCCGGCCATCGAGAACGGCGCCTCGGGCGCGACCACCAACCCGGTCATCGTCCTCGGCGTCCTGAAGAAGGAAATGGATCTGTGGAAGGACCGCATCGCCGAGCTGGTCAAGGAGATGCCGTTTGCGACCGAAGACGACATCGCCTGGAAGCTGAACGAAGAGATGGCCATCAAGGGCGCCAAGCTGTTTGACGACCAGTTCAAGGCCTCCAACGGCAAAAAGGGCCGCCTGTCCATCCAGACCAACGCCAAGTACTACCGCGACGCCGAAGCGATGTGGAAGCAGGCCGTCCACTTCGGCACCCTCGCGCCCAACATGATGGTCAAGATGCCGGTCACCGAAGCGGGCGTCAAGGCGGTCGAGGAATCGACCTACCACGGCGTCAGCATCAACGCGACCGTCTCCTTTTCGGTGCCGCAGGCCCTGGCAGTCGCCGAAGCGGTCGAGCGCGGCCTCAAGCGCCGCGAGGCCGAAGGCAAGGACACCTCGCAGATGTCCCCCGTCTGCACCATGATGGTCGGCCGCCTGGACGACTACCTCAAGGTGGTATGGAAAAACGAAGGCGTCGCCTGCGACCCGGGCGTGCTCGAATGGGCCGGCGTCGCCTGCTTCAAAAACGCCTACAAGATATACCAGCAGAAGAAGTACCGCACCCGCCTGCTCGCGGCCGCATACCGGAACATCATGCAGTGGTCCGAGTTCGTCGGCGGCGACGTGGTCCTGACCATCACCTCCGACTGGCAGGAAAAGATCAACAAGTCCGGCATGGACGCGACGCCGCGCATGGACGTGCCGGTCGACGCGAAGATCCTCGACACCCTGCACAAATACTTCCCCGAGTTCAACCGCGCCTTCGAAGGCGACGGCATGAAGGAATCGGAATTCGCCGACTTCGGCGCGACCAAGCGCACGCTCGAGCAGTTCCTGGGCGGCTACTCCGACCTCCTGGGCGTCATCCGCTCGTTCATGATTCCCAAGATTCCCAAATGAATAAGCGGTGCTGGTTTTTTGAGTGATTCCCGGGGGCGTCCTGACGGACGCCCCCGATTTGTGTGGTACTGCCACGACGAGCGGGTAGACCTACCATAAACGTCACCCCGGCGTCAAAACCTGCATCAGCGGAAAATACGGGCGGTTCGGCCGGGGTCCATGCCACAGACCTCCGCTCCGGGATTTACCGCGTGCGTTCGGTGCATTCACCGTTTTATCCCGTGGACCCCGGCCGAACCGCCCGCTTATCTCGCTGGTGGAGGTCCGCACGCCGGGGTGACGAAAAGGTGATGGTGAAGGGCTCGTTCTCCGTTCAACCGATTCCGGAAACATCCATACGGATTCACGATCGCCTACATTAACGCTTGAATCAGGAAATCCGCTTTCTATAATAAACGCTAGTAGTTTATTGTTTATTATGAAAGATGGATGATTTTATGCTACACGCGGCTTTCGAACTCTTGCAGGAACGGCACGAATTCTTCTTCAAGCTGGCCCTGGAACACCTGCGCATCTCCGGCACCGCCATCGTCCTGGCGCTGGGGATTGTCATCAGTGAATACGGGCGGCTTTCCCCGTTCGTCATCGGCGTGTCGAACATCTTCTACACGATCCCGTCGATAGCCCTCCTGGGGTTCCTCATCCCGGTCACCGGAATCGGCAACACCACCGCCATCATCGCGCTGACGGTGTACGCCCTCCTCCCCATCATCGGGAACACCCACACCGGCCTCACCAACATCGACCCAGCCATCATCGAGGCGGCGCGGGGTATGGGGACAAGCGATTGGCAACTGCTGTGGAAAATCAAGCTCCCCCTTGCCCTGCCGGTCATCCTGGGCGGGATGAAGACGATGGTGGTGATGACAATCGCCCTCGCTGGCATCGCCTCGTTTATCGGCGCGGGCGGGCTCGGGGTCGCCATCTACCGGGGCATCGCCACCAACAACCTGGTCATGACCGCATGCGGTTCCGTCCTGATCGCGCTGATGGCGGTGGCGTTCGACCGGCTGTTCCATTTTGTCGAAAACCGCATCCCGTGGAAAAAAGGGCTGACTCATGAATAAGGTCTGGATACTCCTGGGCGTGCTGGCCGCCGCCCTCGTCCTCTACTTTGTCGCCTGGCGGGACGGCGACAGCCCGCAGGAAGCCGGGGCCGCGTCCGGGACCATCCGCATAGCCACCAAGCCGATGTCGGAACAATTCATCCTCGCCGAAATGCTGGCCGGGCTTATCGAACACCATACGCCCCTCACGGTGACCATCACCAAGGGCATCGGCGGCGGCACGGCCAATATCCACCCGGCGCTGGTGAAAGGCGATTTCGACCTGTATCCCGAATACACCGGCACGGCGTGGCTGTATGTTTTGAAGAAGGACACTATCCCGGAAGAGAAAGCGCTGTTCGCGCAATTGCAGCAGGAATACCGCGACCAATTCGGGCTCGAATGGGTGGGCATGTACGGCTTCAACAACGCCTTCGGCGTAGCCCTGCGCCGCGATCTGGCCCAGCGGCACAACGTCGACGCCATCTCGCAACTCGCGCCGCTGGCCAAGGACCTGGTATTCGGAGCCGAGTACGACTTTTTCGAACGCGAGGACGGCTACGACGCCTTGTGCGCGGCCTACGGGCTCGAGTTCAAGCAGCACATGGACATGGACATCAACCTGAAATACGCCGCCATCGATTCGGGCAAGATCGACGTGATGAACGTCGCCACCACCGACGGCCAGCTTGGCGTGTCGCAGGCGGAACTGCTGCGGGACGACAAGAACTTCTACCAGACCTATTATTGCGGGACGGTGGTGCGGGCCGACACCCTCGCCGCCCACCCGGAACTGCGGCCCGCCCTCCTGATGATGGAGAACATCTTGAACGACCGCGACATGGCCAGGCTCAACCACGAGGTGGAAGGGAACGGCCGCGAGGACAAGGCGGTGGCCCGGGAGTTCCTCCAGGCCAAGGGACTGCTGCCATGACACCGGAGGTCGAGCTGCGCGGCATGGACAAGAGTTTTGGGGACAAACGCCTGCTGCGCGACTTTAACCTGAGCCTGGCGGCGGGGCAATTCGTCACCGCCGTCGGCAGTTCCGGCTGCGGCAAGACGACGGTGTTGAAGCTGATGAACGGCCTGCTCAGCCCCGACGCCGGGCAGGTCCTGTTCCGGGGCGAGGACATCGCCGGGCAGGACCAGAACAGATTGCGCCGCCGCATCGGCTACGTCATCCAAGGGACCGGCCTGTTCCCGCACCTGCGCATCCGCGACAACATCGCCTATGTGCTGCGCCTGGACGGCGCCGACGACCGGGCGATCGCGGCGCGGGTCGAGGAACTGGTCGAGGTTGTCCGCCTCAGGCAGGAAATCCTCGACCGCTACCCGCGCGAACTGTCTGGCGGGCAAGGGCAGCGGGTGGGGTTGGCGCGGGCGCTGGCGGCAGCGCCGCCGCTCCTGCTCATGGACGAACCGTTCGGGGCGGTGGACGACATCACCCGCCACGAACTCCAGGGCGAGATGAAGCGTATCCACGCCGAACTCGGCATCACGATTTTTTTCATCACCCACGACATCGCCGAAGCGATGAGCCTGGGCGACAAGGTCATGGTGATGAACGAGGGACGGATTGAACAGTTCGACACGCCGGAACGGGTCCTGCATGAACCGGCGACGGAGTATGTCGCGCGGCTGTTGTCGAATTATTCGGTCACGTGCGTATAACGAAAGGTAACCTCATGCTCCCTCGCCCCCGGAGGGGGTGAGGGGTCTCACACCGAGGGTTCCCAATTCATAATTCATAATTCACAATGCACAATTATGGACCAATGAAACAATGCATCATCGCAATAATTGTTCATTGTCCAATTGCAAAATAATTGTGAATTATGCAGTGTGAATTGTGAATTCCGTCGTCCCCCAA